>JAZKEW010000028.1:0-4251 GCA_040386785.1 Bdellovibrionota bacterium | reverse complement strand
ACCCAGCATATTTAAAGCATCAGCATATTTGGGCCATTTTTTAACTATTTTTTCTGCTTCTGTAATGATGAAATCAACATTTTTACGCGAATGGATATAAGCTTCAATCCGCTTTAAATAAAGTTCTTTTTCAGTTGGTTTATCTTTTATAGCGTTGTTTAAAGTTTCAAGGGCATCGTTATCTTGATTAAAAAACATCAAAATAGAGGCTTGAAAAAGAACGTCTTCAAGGTAAGAATCTGCTTTTATTTTAAATTGAGTCAGAAGCTCTTTTGCAAGGTCATTTTTACCACTGTTGATGGCAACAAAAATTTTTTCTCTTTGTGCAGCTGAGTAAATAGCGCTGTCTGAATTTATTTTTTCAAGGTAACTTGCAGCATCATCAAATAAGTGTAAATTTTCACAAGAATAGGCTAAGAAAAATAAAATTTCATTTTGATTCAGCGTATTTGTGAATTGCTCATCTAAAAGGCTTTCAAAACGTTTTTTTGCACCTTCATAGTCTTGGTTAATAATGAGTATTCTTCCAATTTCAAAACTAAACTCTGGCGGAAAAGGTGCAGAAGCATCGGAGCTTGCTTCCAATTTAAGAAGGACAGAAAGAGCCTCCTGTTGTTTTTTTTGAAAGAGCAAAATATTGATATAGTGCTGTGCTGTAATATTATTTTCCATACCTTTTTCAAAAGCATTTTTATAGAATTTTTCTGCTTCGACGTAGTTTTTTAAATCTTCATTTATTTTTGCTATGGTAATAATAGTGTCTATATTGTCAATATCGTAGCGATGTGATTTTTGGGCATATTTTAGAGATTCTACATAATTTTTTTCTTGATAAAATAAGGTGCTGAGGCGCAAAAGTGCATTTGGAGATCCTGGGTTTTTGGCAATAAAATTTTCAAGAATTTTTTTAGCTTCTTTTTTATTGTAAAAAGCAGAGAGTATGGCTATGGATTCATTTTTAGGATACTTTTTGTTCCCATCATTGAGTAAATTTGACACTTGAACAAGATTATTTTCAATTTGATAAATATGAATGAGCATTAAAAAAATATCGGAATTATTTGGAAAAAGAACACGAGCGTGTTTTATTATCTCCTTTGCTTCAGTTGTTTTTTTAAGAAGAATTTTTAATTGTGCCAAATTTAGAGCAGTACTCACGCTAGGAGAATATTTATATACAAAATCAAGAAGTTTCTCAGCATGATCTAATTTATTATTTGCTTCATAGTACTTGGCAATTAAGAAGGCTTCATTGACTTCTGTTTCTGTAAATTTATTTGATTCAAAATTTTTTATAATTTTATTGTACTGCATTTCTTGTCCAGATAATTCAATATTTTCAGGTGAATTATCTGGTATAGAAGCCTTCACATCTTTCATTTGTGGACTTGATTTACATGATGACAACAAAATAAGAACAATGATTTGTATTGCGATAGGGAGTTTCATTATCTGTCCTATTTTGAAAAGCGATCTGTTTTTAGGTTGAATTACATATTTTTTATTGTATCAGCAAATTTATCCGGAATGCTATCAAAAGAGCCGCTCGACATAAAAACAACGGTATCACCATGTTGCACATTGTTTTTCAGGGTTTGCAAGAGGCGTTCATTGTCGTCAAAGTAAGTAGCTTTTTCACCGCAAGCTCTTGCTACGGCAGTGCCATCAAGGATATCTTCGGGATTCATTCTTAAGTCCTGGGGAACTTTTCCAAGATACAAAATATCGCACTGTGCAAAACTTTTTATAAGGTCTTGTTGTAAAATATTTCTTCGCATCGTCGCATTTCTTGGGTCAAAACAAATGATAAGTCGACCGGTTTTTGCTGCTTGTCGCGTGTAGTCTCGAAAGGCTTGAATTGTTGTTGTGATAGCGGTTGGATGGTGAGCAAAATCATCAAAAACAGAAATATTATTTTTTTCAGCAAGAAGCTCGAAACGTCTTTTAACTCCTTTAAAGTCTTCCATTGAGCGTGCTGCTTTATTTAAAAATAAATATTCTTCTGTTTTGTCTTCCGTACCATCAAGTATTTCGTTGGCATGTAAAATTGCAAAAGAGGCTATGCAGTTGAGAGCGTTGTGTTCACCAAATATTTTTGTTTTAAAAGTAAAAGTTTTATTTTTTGGGGTGATACCTGTAATTTCTATGCCACTTGCAGTTGTTTGAAAGCCTTTAAGTTTCCATACTGGGAAGTCCACTGTCTGTGAATTATTTTTTGCAAAGCCAATAATTTTACCACCATTTTCTTGCACTTGTTGTGCTATTTTAGCAACCCGCGAGTCGTCTAAATTGACAACGACAAATCCATCTCGATCTTGGGTAAGTTGAGCTAATTTTAGAAATTCATCTTCAATGGCTTGCACGTTTTCATAAATGTCAGCGTGGTCAAATTCAATATTATTAATAAGCGAAATTTTTGGTTCATAGTGAAGAAATTTAGGGCCTTTGTCAAAAAAAGCACTATCGTATTCGTCTCCTTCTAGAACAAATAGCTTACGAGAATTCAGGGCAAAACCAGCTTTAAAATTCACAGGGCTACCGCCAATTAAAAAAGAGGGGTTGTAGTCTAGTTGATTTAATAAATAGGCCACCAAGCTACTCGTGGTGGTTTTGCCATGGGTGCCGCTAATAATGATATTTCGACTGGCATGCAAAAAATATTTTCGTAGTGCGGAAGGAAAACTGACCACAGGAATATTTTGATTTAAAATTTCTTCAAGTTCATCATTCTGCTTTAAGCTTGCACTCAAACGACTCACCACATTGGCTAAAATAATAAAGTCGGAAGAATTTTTTTTAATATTTTCGGCTAAAAAACCAACATCAGGAACTATATTTAAGTCTGCAATAATTTTATCCATTGGTGGATAAATTGGGTTATCGCTGCCTGTTACCTTATACCCATCTTCGACAAAAAAACCGGCAACTTGAGCCATGCCTGTTCCGCCAATTCCTGTGCAGTGAACTTTATTTTTTTCTTTGCTTTGATTAAACAAAATAGGAGAAAATTGTGTTGCTATGCAAGTTGTTTTTTCAAAATAATTTGTTATTTTAATTTGTGGTTTAGGTTCTGCCTCTATTATTATTTCGCTATTTGCAACTAAAGGAAAGCGAAATTCTTCATGGCCAAAAATTGGCAAATCAACAACAGGAAGTCCAGTTTTTTTAGCGAATAATTTTATTAAAAATTCCCTAGAAACTGGCTGTTCATTTGTGTCGAGGCAACCGTTAAAGCTGCCAAGCACAATGGCTTTGGTATTTTTCATGATATTTGAATTGATAAGAGAATCTATTTTGCGAATTATTCTATAAACATACTCATTGCAGTCTTCCAGAAATAAAATATTATTTTCTGGTAACTTCAAAAAAGAAAGACTGCTCAAACTTTCTGCTAGGCTGAGATTAATTGGAATACATTTCCCTTTGATAACTGGAGTAAATTGGTTATAAATTTCTGGATAAGTTATTTTTGTTGGAAAAGTAAAACTTTGTTTTTTCCCTGCAAGGGTGTCAAAAAGTACTTTTTCATCAAGCTTTTGCCCACTAAATAAATTCTTGGCAAAGAAATTTTGTCCATGAATATAGGTTAAATTTGGAAAGCGCAAAGCAAGATAATTACCTAAAAATGAAATGTCAGAAAAGCCCACTAAAATTTTGTCAGAAATGACTGGTGGCAATAAATTTTCTAAGTAAGGAACAAGTTCTGTTGTGCCAACTCCACCTCTATCTGCAAATAGCACAGAAAATTTTCGCATAGTAAGAGCGTAGCTCAGTTGTGTGGCTCGTTCTAGAACTGGTGAAGATGTGCAGTTGTCCGTAGAAGGTAATTTTGGGAATAAATTCGTTACCTCAAAACCTAAATTTTTAAATTCAAGAATTCTTTTTTCTCTTTCTTCTTTTTCTGTTCTAATTGTGCCAGCTGGATAAACAATAGCGATGTGGTTTTTATTTGTCATGGGTATAAGACACTCCTTTTATTTTTTTCTAAGTCAGTCCATAGAATGATTTTAGCAAACCTAATATCTTCAATATTTTTAAATTGTTCAAGTAAAACTTTTTTAATCGTTATTTCATCTGCAGTAAAATTTTCTTTTGGGCAGGAAAAGGTAAAGAGAGAGTTATCTTTTTGTAAACCATAGCAAAATTTATTTGTATGACTTATATCGTTGATAGTGATTGAAGAAGAGTCTATTTGATCTTCAAACCGAGCAACACACGTGAATGTATTATGAGCTTCTTTTTTATTTATTT
>JAZKEW010000027.1:0-13506 GCA_040386785.1 Bdellovibrionota bacterium | reverse complement strand
TTAATTTCATGACCAAGAGAGCTTTTAAATAATTTTCTGATAAAAGCAACAACATGATGGCTTGTAAAGCCTGGAGATTTGTCTATTAAAAGGAGTCCGGCAAATTTCATTCTGTTTCAGTCACTGCGTTTTTTTCATCTTCATCAATCTCCGACTTCACTTTACTTAGAATTGCAGTCATTTTTAGTGAATACTCAATGCTATCATCATAATAAAATAATATTTGCGGAATGTAGCGAATTTGCAATTTCTTACCCAACTCTCTGCGAATAAAGGGAGCCGCAGCTTTTAAGCCCGTTTCTGTGGACTTAATTGTTTCTTTGTCTTTCTCCGAGCAAATAAAATACACTTTAGCTATTTGGAGATCACTTGTCATTTTAACCGAGTGAATAGTCACACTTTTAACACGAGGATCACGAATACCACCTCGCACAAGCATGGTGGCAATAAAATCGCGGATTTCTTCACCCAATTGGAGCATTCTTTTTGTGGACATAAATTCCTTACACGAGTCGCTTGAAAATCTGGTTATTGTAGTGTTGCTGCAATTTCTTCTACAATAAAGGCTTCAAGCACATCGCCAATTTTAATATCGTTATAATTTTCTACAGAAATACCGCACTCAAAACCTTGTGCCACTTCTTTTGCGTCATCTTTAAAGCGTTTTAGGGAGCCCACACGACCTGTGTAAACAACGACACCATCACGCACAACTCGCATGTGAGAGTTTCGTGTTACCTTACCATCAAGAATCATAGTACCAGCAACCACTCCAACTTTTGGAACAGAGAAGGTTGTGCGCACTTCTGCATGACCAAGAACTTTGTCTTGTTTAACAGGAGAAAGAGTTCCAAGCATTGCAGCTTGAATAGCCTCAGTAAGTTGATAAATAATTGAAAAACACTGAATAACGGTGCCGGCACGTTCTGCAAATTGGGCAGCCATTTTGTCAGGACGCACATTAAAACCAACAATTAATGCACTAGATGCTTGCGCCAGAATAGCATCAGTCTCAGTAATTCCACCCACTGCGGAATGGATAATACGAGTTTTCACTTTTGCAGTATCTAGTTTTTGAATAGAAGATTTAATTGCTTCAGCTGAACCATGGGTATCTGCTTTAATAATAATAGAAAGCTCTTTTGGTTTTTCCTCTGTAGAACTGCTCATTTGAGCTAATAATTCTTCCATGGTGGAACCACGTTGCCCAGCTAAGTCTTTTTGTCTTTGTTTTTCAATACGGAATGCGACGGCTTCTTTTGCAATGGCATCGGAGGCAACACAGTTAAAATGATCTCCCGATTCAGGAACACCATCAAGACCCACGATTTCAACCGGAGTTGCTGGGTCTGCTTGCGCTAATTTATGCCCATGATCATCATACAGGGCACGAACTCGTCCAAGACATTTTCCAACAACAATGAAATCTTGTTGCTTTAAAATTCCTTTTGTCACAATGACTGTGGCCACAGCACCGCGTGATTTATCAAGTTTTGCCTCAATAACAACGCCCTCTGCAAGGCCTTCTTTGGACGCTTTGAGATCGAGAACATCGGCTTGCAAAAGAATAGCTTCAATTAATTCATTTAAGCCCAAATGTGTTTTTGCAGAAACCTGCACAAACATAGATTCGCCACCCCATTCCTCGGGAATAACACCTTGATCAGAAAGTTCTCTTGTAATTCTTTCAATATTAACACCTGGTTTATCCATTTTATTAATAGCCACAAGTATTGGCACCTGTGCGGCTTTTGCATGGGCAATGGCCTCAATTGTTTGAGGCATAACGCCATCATCAGCAGCAACAACAAGCACAACAAGGTCTGTTACTTTAGCACCACGGCCGCGCATAGCTGTGAAGGCCTCGTGACCAGGGGTATCTAGGAAAGTTAGTTTTCTACCATTGTATTCAATTTGATATGCACCAATGTGTTGAGTAATTCCACCAGCTTCTTTTGCTGCAACTTTTGCAGAACGAATAGCATCAAGAAGTGATGTTTTACCATGGTCAACGTGGCCCATAATGGTAATAATTGGTGGACGAGGCTCTGTTTGCCCCTCTGACTTGTCGGTTTTACGAGCTAAAATGTCACCAATAGAAACGCTTGAGTTTTGTGTTTCAAAACCGAATTCTTGCGCAACAAAATTAGCTGTATCAAAGTCAAGTTGTTGATTAATTGTTGCCATCATGCCGAGTTTCATGAGTGTTTTAATAACGGCAGTTGATTTTTGACTTAATTCAGAAGCGAGGTCGTTCACTGTAATAAATTCATCAATACGAAGCACTTTTTTAGAGGCTTTCATTGGATTAGCTGGTTCTGCTTTTTTATGTTCTTTTTTTCTAAGCGGCGAACCTTTTTTCCGATTTGGAATCATGGTGCGAACACCTTGCTCTTCTTGATCTACAGTGAGATCGATTTCTGCAAGGCCAGGAACCAATTCTTCGTCAAAACGATTTTTTAAGCGAGATGGATTTTTTTGATTTTTGAAATCGTTTTCATCGACAGTACGCCTTTTTTCGCGATCTTTATCGGTGTATTTTATGCGTGAAGGCAAGTCTTTGCTAACCGCTGCAACAGGTGCTGCTTCAGGCATAACAAATGGCTTAGAGCCCGGATAATTCGGCCTTGGGGCTGAGCCCGTTTGGTTGTAATTTCCACGTGGACTTGTATTTGGCCCGCCAGCATAACCTGCGCCCTGTGGCCTTGGAGAAAAAGTATTTCCTTGACCGGGAGCCCCTCCTGCATCATTGCCTCGTCTGTAGCCACCCTCGGAGGTTGGCCTGTATCCACCTCCTTGAGGCGCATCGTTGTTTTGCCTGTAACCACCTTGAGAATTTTGGCTATATCCACCTTGGGAGTTTTGGTTAAATTGAGGCCTTTGATTCCCACTACCCTGAGCATTATTTGAAAAGTTATTATTCCCTCTGAAGGAATTTTGCCCTTGCTGCTGTTGCGGAGTATTAAACCCAGGTCTTTTTTGCGGAGCTGAATTTTGCGCAGAAGGGGCAACAGGTTCTGCTTTTCTAACAATAACAGCACCACCTGAAAATGATTTTACTGCAGGAGCTGCAGCTGGAGGAGTTTGAACAACCCCCTTAGGGCTTTTATCGATCTTTGGTTGCGGCTGTTGGTGCTGAATAAGAGCCTCCTGATTTAATGCCGTAGTTGTCTTTGTTTCAATTGAAATTTTAGAACTAATTTCTTTTCCATCTTTACTTTGTATTTCATTAGATGAAGAAGAAACTTCACCTTCGCGCTCAACAGGCGTCTCAAATTGAGTAGGCATGGAACTTGGTTGTGTATTTTCAAATGGTTCTTCTACTGAATTTGTATTTGATGTGTCTTGTCTATCATGTTCTTGTATTTGCATTGAGCTTGTTTCAAGTTCAACAGGGGACTCATTGGTGTGTTCATGAGGCAAGAGTTCTTCAGCTGTAACCTCAATTTTTCTACGAATAATGAGTTTATTGACAGGCTTCGCTTGTGGAGTTTTTTCAACAGTTTTTCCTGAACGATGCAACGCTCTTAATTTGGCTGCTTCCACGTCTGAAATTGCGTTAAAGTGATTTTTAACCTGAATACCAAGCTCTTGGAGTTTGATGATGGCAACTTTGGTTTCAATTCCCAATTCTTTCGCCAAGTCAAGGACTCTAGTTCGACTCATTCCAACTCCTAAATAATAAATATATCAAACATTGAAAAAATAATGACCATATGAAGAAAATAATTTTAAATAAAAGAAGATAGCACCCTCAACACAGCATCTTTTCTGTTAACCAATAGTGCTTTGGCTGGCTTATCTTTTTTACCATAAAAGATATTTCCAAGCACAAGAGAAGATACATTCAATGTGAATACTTATTTAAAATTGTTTCTGTGTGGCGATAAAAGCGCTCTGATCCATCGTTAGAAATAAAGATAAGCCTTGAGATATTTATTTCACTCTTTGCTTTTTTTTCTGCGGTGGATTTATCCATTAACACCAAACCTGTCTCTTCATTCTGTAAAATGGTTTGAATTTGCTCCAAACCAACACGTAGACTACCGCACCGACGAGCAAACGCAAGGGCTTTTAGTATATTATCACTCATTTCCACTATCGAGATTTGCCTTTGCCCTTGGCTCCACAGAGCAACTTTATTTTGATTTTCAAACGCCCGAAGAAGATTCGCTTCAGGGGCGCCCGTTGAAACTTCAACAGCCTCTTTGGGCTTAGGTGTTAGAGTTGGCAATTTTTGTTGATTCTGCATGTATTTTTCCGGAAAATTTTAAAGGTAATCCTGTTTTAAAAGCAACTTCATCGGGATTGGAGTTTGCCACAGAACTGAAATCGGTGAAACCAGCGACGTGCAAAACTGCTGCAATGTGCTCCGCCACACCTCTGAGACGCATCCAATAACGAAGACGCTCAACATCAACTGATTTAATATCTACTTTTTCAGGATCAAGCATAGGTTGCGGACGAGTTTTTGCGACAATGTCTTGAATGGCTGCTTCTGCTTCAAAAGATTCATTGTCTTGCCCGTGATCTAAAGTCGTCGCGAGAGTTAGAGTATCAAGCTCGTCATCTTGTTTTTCCTGCGCCTGCTCTATGCTTGTCGCAAGCTCTGCCGCGCCAACAATAACAAGCTCAGCTTCTTCGGGAGTTAAGCGAAGAAGTTTAACAAGACTGCGAGGATCCATGCGCGAAATGTCAGCGGGATCTTTATACCCTTCGTTGACAAGAATTTCTGCGCGCATTTCACCAAGGGCAGGAATTTTAGCAATTAAAGATTTATATTCCTGCACAAGTTCTTTCATTTTGCTTTCAGAACGAATATCGACTTTCCAGCCTGTTAGCTGTGCCGCAAGGCGAACATTTTGCCCTCTTTTACCAATAGCAAGAGAGAGATGATCATCTGGCACAACCACTTCCATAATGTGCAAACGTTCGTTAACAATAACTTTCGTTGGCTCAGCTGGTGCAAGAGCGTTGCACACAAAACGAGCGGGGTCGCGATCATAAGGAATGATATCAATTTTTTCGCCACGAAGTTCTTGCACAATAGATTGAACACGAGCTCCTTTAACGCCGACGCAAGCACCAACGGGGTCAACAGACGGTTCATTAGAATAAACAGCAATTTTAGAACGGCTGCCGGGATCTCGTGCAGCACTCTGAATGACGACAATGCCTTCCGCTATTTCAGTCACTTCTTGTTCAAATAATCGAATTAAAAACTCAGGGTGAGCACGACTCAAAACCACCTGTGAACCACGGGATGATTTTTTCACATCAAGAACAAACGTCGTAATTTTGTCCCGTATTTTATATTTTTCAATTGGAATTTGTTCGCGTACAGGGAGCACACCTTCGGTTTGACCGAGGTCAATAATGATATCAGACTTGTCAAAACGCCGAACTTGCCCAATCACAATTTGATGTTTTTTATCACGAAATTCACGAACAATTTTTTCTTTTTCTGCTTCTAAAACCTTTTGAACAATAGATTGTTTTGCCGATTGAGCTGCAATGCGTCCTAATTGTTCTGTGGGGAGCGCCTCACCAACTTCATCACCGAGTTGCAACGATTCATCCATAGCAACAGCTTCACTGTAAGTAATTTGCTTATTGGGGTTTGTAATTTCATCATCTTGAACGACAACGCGATAGCGAATAAGCTCTATTTCTTCTGCTTCTTCATTAAAACGAGTTTCAAACAGACAATCGCCAAAATGCTTACGTGCTGCTGCTAAAACGGCTTCTTTCAGAGCACTAATAAGAAGTTGTTTATCAATATTTTTTTCTTTGCCGACTGCATCAATCACTTGCTTTAAATCTATTTGCATTTGAACACCTGTCCTGTGAACGTGGAAGAAAAATTCTTCCTAAATTATTTAGTTTTTGTTTTCGTAGACGCTTTTTTTGCTAGTTTCGTCGATTTTGAGGCGGGATGAAACGGCAAAACAAAAGCGCTCTTGATGTCTGCAAGCGGAATTTCAAACTGCTTGGAGCCTTCAGATACGACTGCTACACTATTTCCTTCTTTTTCAAAAATATCAACAAGAATCATAGTAAATTTGCACCGCTCCTCTTTTGGTTCCCAAGTTTCCAACCTTACCATATTTCCAACGGAAGCCACAAAGTCTTCTACGTCATAAAGCGTGGGCTCAGAACCAGGAGTGCCAAAACGCACACAAACATCGTCTGAAAGTGCATCAAGAGCATTTGTAGATAAAATATATTCGTGAACTAAGCTGCATTCGTCAAAACTCAAAGAGGTGTTGGCAGACCGAGGCTGCACGTTTTGATCTATTTCAACTTTGTCGTAACCTTTGTCGAGAATAATATCCACCGTGGGCATGCCATCTTCAAACAAAAATAGCCAATTGCGAATACGAATATTTTTCATTTCAGCTGGCAAGGGTTTTGTTGATTTCATAGCAACAAGAGCATCACGAAGAGCCTGTAAGACCATTGAGTGCAATTGCTTTGTTAAAAATTTGGGACTTGAAATAGGCATAACCACCCTCCGAGAGCCTTGTTAGCCCTTTATGTGAATAAAATCAATTCCAATTTTGTTCAAAATTTGGTCACAGGCCCAAACTCATGTGCAGCACAACAATAAAAAAGATAGGTTTTACCAGAAACTAAAAATTTGCTGGAGGGTGTTGTGGTCAATACAAAACAAAAAAAAGAATTGGGGGCTTGGGGAGAAAAAATTCTTGACCAGTGGATGAAACATAACAACTGGAATCCTATTCAAAAAAATTTGCGTATAAAAAAAGGGGAAATAGACCGAATTTATTTTCATAAAAATAGAGACACCAAATTAACACGGTTTTGTATAACGGAGGTCAAGACATCTTTGTATTATGGCCTAAAGGATGTGGAAATATTATTTACTGAAACTGGAGTTAAACGGTATTTAAAACAAAAACAAATTCGTAATTTGTACCGGTATGGAGAAAATTTAATTGCACTGCTTAATCAACACAAAAAGTCTCACTATAAAGTGTATTTGCGATTTTTTATTGTGTTAAAAAGTGGTTATGCAGCAATGAAAATTACGGCAGAAAATTTGCCGAAGTCGCCGGCTATTAAAAATTGTTTTGCGGGAGATGATTTTTTAATTTTTGCTATAGAGCCGGAGTTTACCAAAACTAATGCAAGGAAAAGCTTGTTGCAGACGAGTTGTTATTGATTTTTTAGACGTAATTTTGAGAGATCTTTATTTAATTGCTCAAGCTTCTCAGTTGTAGACCAAATCTTTTTTTCTAACACTGTCACCTGAACTCTCAATTGCTTTGTCTGCGCAATTGCCAAATTTTCTTCTAATTTTTTAAGTTTTTTTTCTTGTTGTTTTTTTTGATCTTCAAATTCTTTTATTAGCTGCTGAATTTCTTCTAAACTACATTCATCAAAATCAAATACTGGAGGAAGGCCTAAAATACTTCTTCCTTCTGCTTGTAATGCTTCAGCATCTTTTAGTTTTTGCCTACATTCAACAAGATCGCTTTCATCAGCACCTAAATTTGTCTTTTCTTGAAGCTCACTTTTTAAACTAGAGACTAAATTTGAAGTCTCTTGTAATGTATCATTTGTTGAACGAGTTCTCCTCTCTTTCTCAACATTGGCATGCTGTACTCGTTGTGCTTCCTTTTCAATTAAAGGCCTATCAATTGGAGATGTCAAAATCCGAGACCCCTGTTTATTTAATTCTGAAGCTACTTCATTACTTACAGTAACAATATTTGCCTTCACATTTTTAATAGATCTATCTATTTCTGCCTCCCATTTTACAACCCGAGGTACCAGAGCAGACAATTCCTCTGCGGTTTTTACACTCAAGGGATTTTGAGTTGCCAATTCATCTTTATCCATATCTAAAGTCGATATTACATGATCTCGTATTCTTGAAATATATTTATCTGAATTTTTTTTTATAAGAAGGTATTCTCGCTCAGCCTCGAGAAAATTGTTACAAGCTGGCCCACTAGTTGGACTCATCTTTAGGTTTCTGGTTGCCCTCTTTAATTTTATATTTGCAACCTGTAGCTTAGAAATTGCTCCACGCGCTTCGAGGTTCACTTTGGGTTTTATCCGTTCTAAAACAAAGTTAAGTTCTTCTAGCTGTTCTGTTAATTGCTCTAGTTGTGACGTAATAAATGTCAACTTATCTTTTTTATTTAAAATCAGTTTAGAAGTAAATTTTATTATTTTGAGAAAAGCCCTGCTGCGCTCCTGGTTACCAGCCAAATTAGCTGCGTTATTATTAAACCATTTGATACGGTCTCTCGCCTCAGAGTTGCTCTGTTGATCTAATAATCCCCACACTTCTTCTGCTTTTTCTTTTATACTTTTTGCTTCTTGTAGATCTAGTTTTTTAACTTTATGGATCAACAATGCACCACTCAACACACGCGCTAATCCAACAGGCATCTCAACTCTCCTCGAAAAAAAGTGCGGGAGCACTTTTTTAATAACACCATTTATGCCGTTCTTTACCACCTCAGTATGGTAAGTGCAATTATGTTTTAGCATAACATAAAATTAAGCCTTATTTGTGTTGGTGTTTTAACCTGTTATTTATTTTTTTTTGGGGAGGGGGGTCTTGACGTGTCCAGCTTTTTCTAGCAAGTTTACAAGCCCCTCGAACATCACAACATTAAATTTTATTCCGATTGGAGGCCTCCCTTTTCTTTTAATGACGACTCCGCCAACATCCGTGTCACCAAAATCTGTATTTTCAAAAAGGGCCTCAAAATTTTGAGTGATATTTTTTCTTTTCTCCATCTCGGGATCTCCTACACGAAATAGGCCTAAGTACAATCAAGATTTAAATTTCAGTGCCTCGAAAACCTTCCTTTCATCAAATTACAGCGGGTTTCTAACACCATTTACAGCAATATAAATCCATGTTAAATTCCTAAGTAATAAGAGAAGCGACCTAATACCACAAGTTGTATTTCTAGGTGTAACCTCAATGTTAGGGTAGTTTTATGGCGCAAAGTGTCTCAACCTTCAATCCAAAAAAATCTCCCGATAAAATTAGAGATTTCTTGAGGGAACAGTTTAAAAATTTATCGCAAAATGAACTAAAAAAAATGAAAGAGCTTCAAGAAGTCGTGAAAAAACATTCCAAAAAAGGAAAGTCTCTTGCAGATGAACTTGTAGAAGACAGGAGAAAAGAGGATTTATGAAAGGTTTTGTCCTTGACGCCTCTGCTATTCTTGCTTATTTAGAAGATAAAAATGGGAAGGGAGGATGAGCTAACAACCGTGAGCATTCCGTAGGGCACAAATGCACGAAAATTAATCCGCCGACAAGAGCTTGCCGCAGACAAAACTTAGTATTTATACCACAGAACTTTGTAAATTATCTAATTCTTCACGATGGAGTTGTTCCAATTTTAACCACCGTGAATCCGGCCTTTTAGACAACTTATCTTGTACGTTCTTTAATGCATCTTCTAGCTCTTCCTTAGCCACAACATTATCATTACTTTGCGACAGAGAAGTAGACTTTAAAGCGTCCAAATTTCCACTTAACTTTACAATTTGAGCCTGCAGACGCTCTACTTCAGCCTGTCTTACGGCCCGAGAATTGAATTTCCTCAACATCTCAAGTCGCTCCTTGTACTTATCCGCAGATTCTCCCGACTCTATAGACACCTGAATAACATCTCTTAATTCTTCGATAATTTCATTTATATTTTCTTCCTCAACAGGAATGCTACCTAAAAAAATAATTCGAAATCGCAGGCTTTCTATTTGCGACTCCAGCCCTTCAATCATTTTATTGCCTATATAAAGATTATGTCCATGACATCCTAAATAAGACCTCTCATTATAAATACGCAACACCTTCCTTGCCAACACTTGAGAATCCACAGCTACACTTGCCGCCTCTCCAGAAGGCTTTACACGACGCAAGCTATTCATTTGTTCATGCAAAGTAAGCTTGTTTCCGAGTTCTGGCGAAACATTCGGGTCGAATTTCTCCTGCGTTTCTTTAAACTTATTCCACTCATCGATGTTATTGTTGAAGTGTCCTAGATCGCACAATTCAAGAACCCTTTTCTCTGCATTTCTGTACGCCACTAAAATTTCTTTAGGCACTACTTTTACTTTTGGATTTAATAAATTCTGTTCTAAAAATTTTGCCTCTACCTCGAAGGCCGTGACAGCAGCACCCGCCGCCGCCGCCGCCGTCTTCTTCTCTCGATTTTTCACGCCCTCTCGTCTTTTAAGAATCCAATTTGGCACACGGCCTTTAAACCGTTCAACAAAAGTATCAAAAAATGCACTTTCAGCAATACCTGTAGCCTTGAAAGAGTCTACATACCTCTCTTTGAGTAGTTTTAACTGCTCTTGGCTTTCCAAATATTTTTTCTCTGCTAAATCGAACTTTTGCTTAGCTTCCACGACGCTTGCATTCAATTGCTCCATAGCACAATCAGATTTGTCAGTAGCCTCACTTAAAGCGTCATTATGGCTCTGCGTCGCCGCAGAAAGCTCTGCTTTGGCGTTTTCATAATCAGTTTTACTTTGCTGAGCATAGAGAAAAACATCAGATTGAGCTTGCTCAAGGTCTTGCACAGCTTCTTCAAAATGAAAAAATACTTTTTGTGCCACGATTTCAAAATACTTTGAATTCTTTAACAGCTCGTTAAATACAACACCAAAAAATTCAACTACTCTATCTGCACTATCAGCGCCATTTAGAGCTTTTTCTTTGAATTTCTCAGAGTCAAATCCACCTTCTGGTGTCAAAAATTCAGAGATTAACCAAGCACAAAATTCTGGCCTATTCCCTCGAATATATCTTGAAAAGCTTGAAGCATATACCTGTTCTTCTACGGAACCACTACCAATTTTTTGAAGCAGGCTACTCATACTATAAGACTTTTGTAATTCTTTAAATGGCTTCTTTAGAAGTTCCTTTAGTTGAGACCCAGTCAATGAATCACCACCCTCAACAGAACCAGGTGAATAAACCAAATCCCCAAGCCTTCTAGCAAGAGTAGAAGTACACGTCTCCTGTAAATTGGATAAGCTTTCACTTACCGCCTGAACTGATTCTGAAAGATTTCTTCTCAGATCTTCTCTTAATGCGCCTCCAAGATCACGCAAGCAATCATTTTTTGATTGCTCCCATCTTTCTTTTGCTTCTATAAAGTTTATATACTCTTTTTGCATTACAGATTTGCACTTCAATATCTGCGATCTAACTTCAGAAAGCGTTTCTTCAGCCGAAGCGAGAGCTCTCTTTTCTCGAGAAATTAGCTCCTTACGCTTTACTTTAGCCTCACCAAGATTGGAAAATTCCGATTCATTTTGATCATCACGCCTTCCCACGCTGGCCAATTGTGTCTTCATGCTGCTTATGCTTAATTTTAGAGAATACACTTTATCGCTTGGACCTTGAATTGTGAGCCGAGCCTTTCCATATTCTTCCATAGACTGCTGCAATCTAGCTGCAGATCTATGCAAATTATCATTTGCTTCCTGAAATTTATTAACGCTGCTTTTGGTTCTAGAATTCTCTACGTTTGATTTTATATCTTCTAAGATAAAATGAAGTGCTTCAAGCTTTGTTTGAAGTAGTTTAAGCTGGGAAATAATAAAATCTATTTTCTCTTTGTGGCCGGTCACAAACCTAGATGCATTATGAATCCGCCGTAATGCTAGATGCATAGGTGTCGCGTTCTTTTTCCCCTCATCCAGTGAAGAAGCATTTTCCAAAAAAAGTATTCCCAAGGAGTCATTAAGAGTCTTTGACTCGGGAAAAAGCTCTGACTGATTATTGGTAATCACTTTTATAACAGAACCAGTGTAATCTTTCCACGTTTGAGCTTGTTTTGAATTTAAATTTTTAACAACGCTTGCAATAGCCTTTCTAGCAATGAAGCCTCCAACGCTTGCCACAATTCCAGCCATCCCAACCCCCTCAAAAAAGCACTTTCGCACTTTCTTTAATAAAACCATTTCCGCCCGATTTTACCACCACAATGTAGCAAATACAACGGTATTTCCCTGTGTCCTAAAATTAGGCACCACTTTTACCGATATTCACAAATCTATTTATTAATTTTTGACTTTTTTAGCAAATATAGCGTCAATTTTGAGGCTATCAGGGAAAATTAGTGTCCTTCTATGTACTTTTCTGCCTGCAGTGCAGCCTGGCACCCCCGCCCCGCAGCCGTAATCGCTTGGCGGAATATTTTATCTTCCACATCTCCCGCAGCAAAAATGCCTGGAATATTCGTGTGTGTCCCGTCATTAGTCAAAATGTAGCCTTTTTCGTCGGTCTCAACCAACCCTTTTACAAAAGACGTAAGCGGCGTGTGCCCAATTGCCATAAAAAACCCGTCTACTTCAAGCTCCGACATTGAGCCGTCCACATTTTTTAAAATAATTCCCGTCAAACCTTTTTCGTTTGATTTCGTATCAACCACTTCGGTATTGTAGACAATTTTTATTTTAGGGTGATTAAAAACCCTTTCCTGCATAGCTTTACTTGCACGAAATTTATCGCGACGAACAATTAAGGTAACAGAAGATGCTAGTTTTGCTAAATAAGTTGCTTCCTCAATAGCACTGTCGCCACCACCAGCTACAGCCACTTTTTTATTTCTGTAAAAAAAGCCATCGCATACAGCGCAAGTTGATAATCCGTATCCCATAAGCTTGTCTTTATTAGGCAAAGGCAACGTTAATGCAGACGCCCCCGTAGCAACAATAACAGCCTTGGTTTCAATATCTGCTTCACCTTCTCGCTTAATTAAAAAATTCCCCTGAGCTGTTTTTTCAATATTAGAAACAACACTTGACAACATTCGAGCACCTACTTTTTCAGCCTGTGCACGCATGTTATTCATAAGCTCATTGCCATCAATTCCATCAATAAACCCTGGCCAATTTTCAATGACTGTAGTTGTTGTGAGTTGCCCACCAGGCTGCAAACCACAAATAACAAGAGGGGATAAAGCTGCACGAGCAGCGTAAATAGCAGCCGTTAAACCCGCAGGGCCTGACCCTATAATAACAATTTTTTCCATGAATTTGTTTCCTTAAAATTTTCTTAAAATAGAGGTGGACCCAACTAAATTGGTGGCTTAGAGTACATCAACTTGGATTCGAGGGCAAAAGTTGGATACACTGAAGCTGAATATAAGCTCGAAAGTAAGTTTATAAGGGGCTTTCTGCAGAAACTTTTCCAGACACAAATCCTTTTATCTTGGAAGAAGCGTTTCAAGAAAATTGGCTACCTTCTTGATTTTGAACATTTTGCAAAATGCATGACCCCAGAATTATTAAAAAATATTATCCTCGACCAGCAAGAAAATGATAATTCTCTCCCCTCCGACTTCCCCAGAGCAGAAGAAGAAAAAATAAAACAATTTGCCAAAAATAAAGAAATCATTATCCTAACAGGAATTCGCCGCTGCGGAAAGTCTGTTCTTTGAGGCGATTTAAAAATTCGGGGATTAGGTGAATTCTTCGTTTGAAATAGCGAAAG
>JAZKEW010000026.1:0-1501 GCA_040386785.1 Bdellovibrionota bacterium | reverse complement strand
AAATCTTCGTTTTTAAATTTCAATTTGCAAGTCTTTATTTCTGGGGAGTCGAGTGGAAGGCTTTCTATTCCTTCGTTAAACAGAATATTATCCCTCATCCATAACTGGTAGCCTCTTGTTATCGGATTAAAATCAAAATCATTATCTTTTTTCTATATATAAAAAATAAGTACCATTGTATTTATTGTGTTTTTTAAAAAACTTATTGAACTTCATAACCATATAATGCATATAATTGTTTTTTAAGACAATTAAGGAGATTTTTATATGGTTTTTAATATTTGTCAAAAAAAATTAAATTACTCCATTCCCCCTCGTTCTTCAATTAAAAAACAGCAGAAAATCAACTACTTTCCACGTTTGCATGAATCAACTTCAAATTCACTTCCAAATCATAATTTATATCGATTTAAGCATGATCTTTTAAGAGAATTGGTATTGTATGAAAATTCTCTCTATGGCTCAGAGAAAGACAACTACAACGGATGCGTTATGGGAAATGTTGGTTTAATTGACGACATATCGGAAAAAATAGCATTTCTTCAAGCAAATAAACAAGAAACCCTTGTGAGGGGTCAAAACAACATTCAAGTTGAAAAAAAAGCAAACGGGAGTGGCTATGTGGTTACTATTTTTGATGAAAATAAAGTCAGCGATCAACATGCGACTTCCATTGTAAAAGGAGGAAGCAAATCTGTTAAGCAAAATGTCTATCGAATAGATATTGATAAAAAAAGTAAACGTATTGTTGTCGAGCATTTTGTTTCCGTTGCACAAAGTTCTCCAATCATGAGACATCCCCGCGCTCTTGTGGAGAGCGTTTTGAAGCGGGATGGCTTTACACCTATTCGCAAAATTTCTAAAAATGAAAGTAAAAAGCCTTTTGTAAGAAATATTTTTGTTGCAAAAAACCATGGCATTGATTTCGTGGAAGCGTACGCTAAATTCAGTCCTGAGCAAAAGCGTGAAATTGGAAAACGACATATTGAACAAGCTTTACAAAACATATTAGAACTAAAATATCAGTTTTTTGATAACAAAATGGAGAACACTCTTGTGCGTGTCTACGTAACAGAACTTGGAGGGCCACCTCGCTTTGAAGTCACTCATATCGACTACAGTGCGGCAACAATAACTCCAAATTATATTATTGGCCAAGCCTTGAAACTGTGTGATGCTGAACAAGAAAATACAATAAGAGAGCTTCTTCAAGACCCAAAATACAAATACTACCGTTTTGTAGAAAGCTTTCTGACCTATCTTAAGTTTGTTGTTCCACAAAAATTAGACAGTTTTACTCCTAAAGTGGAGTATGAGCGAGCAATTTTTGATTTGCATAGCTTAGTGCTGGAAGCAATTCCTGAACTGCAAAGAAAAAATATTATTGTAAGCGAAGACGTTGAAAATATGGATAAAGCTTTTGCAGAAATTCAAAAGCATTTTGAAGAGGCGATTTAAAAATTCGGGGATTAGGTGAATTCTTCGTTTGAAATAGCGAAAG
>JAZKEW010000025.1:3574-20658 GCA_040386785.1 Bdellovibrionota bacterium | reverse complement strand
TGCCAGAAAATGCATTACAAGGATATTTTGTATTATATAATTCTCTTGGTGTTCATAAGGGAGATTCTGTTTTTCAAAAAAATTTTAATTTGTTAGTATCAGAGGGGCAGTTTTCTTTAGCAGCAGAGCATGTATCTCTGCCGCATGTGGGAGTTCAATTTCATCCAGAAAGTTTTGCAAGCCCTGCCGGTGAATATTTTATGCAGTGCTTTTTGAGGTTATTAAATTGTTAGGTCGTATATATACAGTCATATTTATTCTAACCATACTTGTTTCGCTTTGGTATCAAAGAATTTATTTAAATCGATCTGCTATTGAATTTAATGCGCAAGTTATGGCAGAAAATGCAGTTTTACCTACTATCACAGGAAAAAATTATCATTCGTTTTCCTTCGAAGACGGTGTTTTTAAAACGTCATTTTCAGGAGATAATATGGTTTATTTTTCTAACAAACAATTTGAGGCTACAAATAATCTTGTTTATAATGAAGTAAATTCTTCTCAAACTTCATCTTCATCAAATTTAAATACGAGTGATTTCAATATAAAGACAGATAAAGCCACTGGTGAGTTCTTGAGTTCTGACGCAAATGGTTCTCAGATGTTGATGGGTAAAAGTAAATTAAAGTATGCTAATTTACCAAATATCGTCAATTTTAGTGTTGGGAATAACGTCGGCCAAACAAGTCATGTTTATTTTGAAGCTATAAAACGAACTTTAGAGTCGGAAAGTTCAATTGAATCCCATGGCCCCAGCGGAAATATAAAGGGAGTTGGTTTTTTTTATGATATAGATGAAGGGGAGTTTGTCCTTAAATCGAATGTGGAGGGTATGGTTATGCCCGCTCAAGTGCCAAAAAATTAAGGTATCATTATGATGTACATTTTTTTTATAATAGCGTTGTTATCGGCATCACAAGCAATGGCTGATTTCAAAGATGATCTTCCGTCCGACTACCCAACTCAGCCTGAATTAAATTCAAGTGTTTCTTCGCAGCGAGAGACAAAAAAATCTAAAAATTCTTCTTCTCCTGCTCATTCTTCATCGTCTGTGCCAACAAATTCAAAAAGCAAGACAACTGCACCTGAGGCAAAGCAAAATTCAAGTGAAAATCAGGGAGCATTTGGTTCGGAACTAGGAAATCACGATAGCAATGCTCCTGTGCATTTTACAGGAAAACATGGCAATGTTTCTCGCAAAACTGGAATTATGAATTTAGTTGGCGATGCTGTTATTGTACAAGATGACACCACTTTAAAATCAAATATGGCGCAAATTTTTTCTTTTCCAGGAACTCTTCCTACTCCAGGCTCAAGCCGCATTCAAAGAGCTTTGGCTACGGGAAATGTGAGAGTTTTCAAAAAGGCTACGGCGTCCTCTCCTGAAATTAAAGCTACAGGCGATGAAACTGAATTTCTTGTATCAGAAAGAATTTTAATCTTAAAAGGAAAAGCAAAAGTGTGGAGAAGCAATGAATATCTTAATGGTGATATTATAAAAGTGGAATTAAATTCTGGAGACGTTCACGTTATTCGCCCTGAAGGAACAGTCGATCCCAAATCAGCTAATACGGCATTTGGCAATAAAGCTGAGACAAATAAAACGACTAAAACGAACAACGCAGGTCAATGATATATGGCGAGCACTTTAAAATCAGACAATTTAACACGAAAATTTGGTACCCGCCTTGTGGTCGACGACGTGAGTTTTTATGTCAATAGTGGTGAAGTTGTCGGTCTATTAGGACCTAATGGCGCTGGAAAAACCACCAGCTTTTACATGACCGTTGGGCTTTTAAAACCCACTACGGGAGTCGTGGAAGTTGACGGCAATGAAATTACAAAATTGCCTATTCACAAACGAGCTAGAATGGGCATTGGCTATTTGCCTCAAAATTCCAGCGTATTTCGTAAATTAACCGTAGAAGATAATATTCGCGCAATTATGGAAGTGTGGGGTGTGCCACGCAAAAAAAGACAGGCCATGCTTGAAAAATTAATTGATCAGTTTGGTATTGGCCACATTCGCAAAAGTTTAGGGATTAGTTTATCTGGTGGGGAGCGGAGAAGGTTGGAAATTGCGCGTACTTTAGTTATTTCGCCGAGATTTTTACTACTTGATGAACCCTTTGCTGGTATTGACCCCGTGACCGTTGGCGAAATTCAAGAGCTCATAAAAAAACTTGTGCGAGAAGAGAATTTAGGCGTGTTAATTACTGACCATAACGTGCGAGAAACCCTTTCTCTATGCAATAGAGCATATATTTTAGCGAATGGAAAAATACTTGCCAAAGGGCTGCCTGATGAAGTTGCTAATGATGAAATGGTTCGTCAGGTGTACTTGGGGGAGAATTTTACTTTTTAGGATTTATGTGGAGTTGCTTATTCTAGGAGCCCTGAAAATTGTAAATAAATCCCAGACTGCGGGCGAAATTTGGTATTGACTCAGTCTTTTGCACAAAAGTGAAGTTTCTCCTGAAGTCAAAACATCATCTAATAAAAGCACTTTTTTCTCTTCCTCTTTTTCATATTGTGGTAGTTGAATTATTTTTGGATAAATTAATTCAAAATTTGTATCTTTTTGTTGCTTTTCTCTTTTAGCGACAGGAATTAAAGATTGCTTCTTTTTTTTGTGTGAATAATGAGGATATAAAATTTGTGGCTTTTGTATTTCTGGAAGTTCATACTCATAAATATAGTTTAAAACTTCATCATAAAATACATTAGGGTGCCATGCACCATGAAATATGCGATCTTTACGAAGTGGTGAAAGCACTATAAATGCATAATTTTTGCTTTGCATTAATTTTAAAATGGAATTTTTAACTGGCACAAAAAAAAGTTCCGTAAAAAGTTTTTGTGCATTTATATTGTTATCTTCTTTCGCTAAAATTAAAATATGTGCGAGTGTGTCTTTGTAAAGATATAAACTTGTTACTTTAGTGAATTCGATAAGTTCATCGCAGCCAGAGCAGCTTAAATTTCCACAACGTGCACAAGCTAAAAATTGATAGTCTTGTATTTTGCAATAACAATTTGTGCACAAAAGAGCGTCTTTGTATTTTGTTTCTTGTAGACAAAGGTAACAACGGCTATTCACTGTGTGAGAGTGTTGTACTAAGAGGGAGTACTGATTGGTATAGTGGCATAAAAACTTCTTCTTCTGCAGATATGCTTCGAGCCTTGCTCCACAATTCTTCTAACCGATATAAATCGCGAGTTGGTTCTTGAAAAATATGCACAAACATAAAACCGTAGTCGATAAGAACCCAAGTACAAGTTTCCATGCCATCAACAGCAACTGGATTTAGACCAAAAGAGTTTTTAAAAAACATGCGAATTTCTTCAGCTATGGCATAAACTTGTCTATTATTTGCTGCACTGACAATAGTAAATAGTTCAGTAAATGCCGTGCTTAAGTTTCTCAAATCTAAAATAACAGGATTTACCGCTTTTTTTTCACAGGCTACAGCTACGGAGAGTAGTGCTAAATCTTCGTGCGAATATTCTCGTTCACCAATAAGGTATTTTCTGTTTGCTTGAATTGACATTATTTCGAATCCTTTTCTTTTTATTTTTCATCGAGAAGTGTAATAACCTTGTCTAGAACTTCAGTAATTCCAATTCTAAAGGCAGAACTAATTTCATAGTAAGGCTGTTTTTTTTGCTTTAAGTGCTGTTTGAAACTTGCCAGTGCTTCTTTATTTTCGGGGGAAGTTTCACAGTCATCACCAGCCAAAGAATCGACTTTAGAAATAACAGTTATTCTTGGGCGTTCCAATAACTTTTTATCATAAAGTTTTAGTTCTTCTAGAATTCCTTCGTAGTCGGCAACCATCGCTTCAACGGTTTCTTGGCTGCCATCAACAAGGTGCATCAAAACACGAGTGCGCTCGATATGACGCAAAAAATCGTGGCCTAGGCCTTTGCCTTGGCTTGCTCCTGCAATAAGGCCAGGTACGTCGGCTACGGCGAATGGAGGAGAATCTTTATGGCTCACAACTCCAAGCGTTGGCACTAAAGTTGTAAAAGGGTAGTCGGCAACTTTGGGGCGGGCAGCTGAGATAACAGTAATTAATGTACTTTTTCCCGCATTTGGGCTGCCAATAATGGCAACATCGGCAAGCATTTTAAGTTCTAGTCGTATCATTCGACTGATGCCAGCCATGGCGGGCATGGTACGTGTGGGTGCTTGATTTCGCGATGTGGTAAAAACGGTGTTGCCGATGCCACCTCTGCCGCCCTCGGCCAACAAAAGTTTATCTCCATCTTGTAAGACTTCACCAACAACTTCTTCGGTATCCGCATCATATGCAATCGTTCCGCAAGGGACTCTAAGAATCAGGTCTTCTCCCCTTCTTCCTTGCCTATTGTTGGTTCCACCTTTTCCACCAGGCTCTGCCTCATGGAAGCGTTGGTAGCGAAAGTCGAGGAGTGTAGATAGATCGTTGGTGGCAAGAAGGTGCACATCGCCGCCGCCGCCTCCGTTTCCTCCATCTGGTCCGCCCGCAGGAACGTATTTTTCACGACGAAAGTGTGACATACCCTGCCCACCATCACCCGATTTCACTTTTATTTCGGCAACATCAATAAATTTCATATAAATACCAATTCATAAAAAAAGCCAAGATGCTAAGATGCATCTCGGCCTTACATAACACAGAGTATACGTTTCGTCTCAAGTTCAAGAGACAGTGTTAAGCATTTGCATCAACAGGATAAACGCTAACGCATTGACGATCTCTTGAAGTGTGTTCAAACTTAACAACACCCTTAATTTTTGCGTACAAAGTGAAGTCACGACCCATACCAACGTTTGAACCAGGGTGAACCTTTGTTCCAACTTGACGAATGATAATGTTACCCGCTTCAACGCTTTCGCCACCGTAAGTTTTTACACCACGATATTTTGGGTTACTGTCTCGACCATTTTTAGTAGAACCGCCTGCTTTTTTACTAGCCATATTTAAAACCTTTACGTTAATTATTAATTTAAAAAATTAGCCTTCAATACCTGTGATAGACAATGTTGTAAACGGTTGGCGATGGCCGCGCATTTTTTTAGATTTGTTTTTACGAAGGTATTTAAAAACAATGATTTTGTCTTCACGGCCGTGTTGCACAAATTCTGCTGTTACCTTAGCGCCGGTAACAAGAGGAGCTCCAACTTTGAGGTTGTCTCCGTTGTTGAGCATGAGAACTTCGGGAAAAGTGAATTTTGTTCCAGCGACTGCCGATTCAACAAAACTAGCGTTGATTTTGTCACCTTCAGCAACCTTAAATTGGCGGCCAAAGATGTTCACGATTGCAAATTTAGACTGACTCATAATAAATTCCTCTATGCTTTTTTAGGTAAGCTTGACCTTGCCGTGAGTACGGCCGACAACAAGTCGAACTTGATCCCATAGTTTAAATTTGCTTTCAGGTCAAGAATTAATTTTACTGAAAAGAGCTTGATTTTATTTTAAATGTTTTGTAGGTAAGAAGGCCTTGTGTTAAATGGAGAGGTGTCCGAGTGGTTGAAGGAGCACGATTGGAAATCGTGTTTACGCTAATACCGTAACGAGGGTTCGAATCCCTCTCTCTCCGCCACTTTTGTAGCTATGGAGTTACATATAGACTTCATTAAGGGTGGCTGTAATATCCTAGTATTTCTTTTTTGAATCCGCCAGAGTCGGAAGGCAGCAACGGTGTTGAAAGAAGTGGGTAGGCTCTTTTGCGGCCACTCCTAATGGAGTCTTTTTTAAGTGGAGGACACGTATGCTTCTATCTCAGCAATCAAATCAAGAAACACAAAAAAATTATATCGTCCTTGCTCGTAGAACTCGCCCGCAAAGTTTCTCTGAACTTGTGGGTCAAGAAGTTGTGGCCAATTCAATTACAAGCATGCTTGTGAGCAACAAAATACCACATGCATTTTTATTTACGGGCACCCGTGGAACGGGCAAAACCTCCAGCGCGCGCATTTTGGCCAAATCTCTCTGCTGTGAAAAAGGCCCAACCCCTTTTCCTTGTCAAACCTGTGTTCATTGCAAACAAATTACTGCTTGTTCCCACGATGATATTTTAGAAATTGATGGCGCCTCAAACACAGGCGTTGACAATGTACGTGAGCTTAATGAAGCTGCGCGTTTTTACCCGCATTCTGCAAAATTTAAAATATTTATTATTGATGAAGTGCATATGTTAAGCACAGGAGCATTTAATGCTTTGCTCAAAACCCTTGAAGAGCCACCGAGCCAAGTGGTTTTTATTTTAGCCACAACAGAATTGCACAAAGTTCCTATTACTGTGCGTTCACGTTGCATGATTTTTTCTTTTAAAAAAATTGAACCTGTTGTTATAGCAAATCATTTAAAAAATATTTTAGACCAAGAAAAAATAACGTTTGATGAAGATGCTATTCAAATTATTGCACGAGAAGCGAAAGGCTCTCTTCGTGATTCTCTGAGTTTATTGGAACAAGCAATTGCAATTTGTGGCGGAGAACACCTTGACGCGCAAAAAACAAAGAGTGGCTTGTGTGTTCAAGGCGAAGAACTTGCAGAAAAAATATTTTCCGCCATTTGTCAAAAAAATTCTGAGTCCGCATTTGAAGCCTTGCAAGAGGCCAATATGGCAAGCCTAGATATTGCTACTCTTATTGAAAATACGGCGGCTTTATTTCGCTCGGCGGTGTTGGTTAAAAATTTGGGAAATAAAGAACGCACTCTTCGACTTGCACAGTTGCTTCCTCGTGAATATGAATTTCTGGAAGGCCAAGCGCAAGGTTTATCGCATGCGGCCATTAGTGAAATTTTTAAAGCACTTTCGCAGTCCGTGCGTGAAATTTCTCGTTCTACAGCCCCACTTGCTTGGGCTGAAATGGTGGTGGTTGATTGTATTTTACGGGCAGATTGGCTTTCTGCCACGGAACTCATGTCATTAATGGGTGGAGGTAGCTCTTCAAATAATTCTGTTACAAAAACAACTAATGTAATGCAATCAACTCCCGCTATAAAGACGGAACCCGTCATACCCGTTTTAAAATCGGCGCCTGTGGCAGATAGCAATAGTGAAAACTTAAATCTCGATTTATTTAAAAAATTTGTTGAACACACACGCCAAAAAAGTGAGCTTTTAGCAACAAAATTGAAATTTGTAAAAATAAATCTTTTTAACATGCAACACATTGAGTTTGCCGACACTCAAGAAAATGCGACGTATCTCTCTTTCAATGAACAAGATGCAGCTCATTTCTGGAGTTCTATTGAAGAAATTGGGCTTGGAAATGCACAGATTAAAGGGAAATACTTACCTGTTAAAGCGACAAAACTGCAGCCACAACCTCTTCCACAGCCACAACCGCAGCCACAGTCAAAACCACAAGAATACAAAGAATCTGCTAAAAATATGTTGAAAAATTTTCAAAAATTCTCGGTTCCTTCAGCTTCAAATACGCCCTCCACTAGCACCAAAACAGTTTCATTAAACGAAATTGTGACAAAAGAAAAATCGAAGGCTGATATGGAGAAATCAAATAAAATTCTGGCCAAAGAAAGTGTTCAGGAGTTAGGTAAACTTGCAACTGAAATGCAGGTTTTGATTGGCGGTTGAGAGAATTTAAACTACGCTATCTGTTTTCAACCAAACTTTTTCTTATAATGGCTCATAAACTCAGACATCACCTTTGCAGATTCCAAGCTCACTCCATTATACATGGAAACTCGCAATCCTCCCAAGCTTTTGTAGCCTTTAATTTCTAAAATATGCTGCTTAGCAGCTGCTTGAATAAAATGCGCATCTTTTTCAGGCGTCGATAAATTAAACACAAAATTGTGTCTAGAACGATATTGCCTTTCCGCTCTACCAATATAAAACTCATCATCAAAATGCTTATAAATTAAATTTGCTTTTTGCAAAGCCCAATCTTCCATTACTGCAATACCACCTGTCTGTTTAATCCAATGCAGCATTTTATTCATACAAAAAATAGACATAACAGGAGGAGTATTGAGAGCACTTTTCGCTTCAAGAAGTGCAGAGTAAGTTAAGGCTCTGCCAACATGATCAAGGTTTGTGAGTTGTTTGCTTTGTTCAAGGAAATCTTTTTTAATAATGACAACAGAAACACCTGCAATACCAAAGTTTTTTTGTGCACTGGCGTACACTAGTGCTGTTTTTTCCCATGGGATGTCGTTGCGTGCTGCAAGTGAACTCGTCATATCGAGTACAAGAGGTGTGTTGCCAAAAGTTGGAATAGCTTTGTATTCAGTGCCGTAAACAGTGTTGTTTACTGTGAGGTGAATAAATTTTGAATTCGTGGGTACAGACCAATTTTGTGGTACGCCCAGGGTTTTGTAGTCGGGGCCTCCATTGTACACCATGTGGACCTTTCGCCCACTGGCAAAAGCTTCTTGGCATGCCAAGTGAGCCCAAATTCCTGTGTCAGTGTAAGCAATTTCGTCGTTGGGAGCACTTAAATGTTGAATGAGTAAAGAAAAATGCTGCTGGGCACCACACACAGAAAACAATACTTCATGGGTATTGGGAACACAAAAAACTTCACGAGCCAGTTGTAGTGTCTCTTCATTAAGGCGTTCGTATTGGTTTGAACGGTGAGAGATTTCTAGAATGCTCACACCAATACCAAAGGTATCAAGCAATTCGGCGTGTATTTTTGTTCTGACTTCTTCAGGTAGACGAGCAGGACCTGGGCTAAAATAATGGACTGTCATAGTTTTTTGCTTTCCTTTTTCAAAATAAGTGTGGTGTATCTATCAAATGCAGCGGCAAATAGTTGTTTGTCTTTGTCAGAAAAACCACCTGCACCGCCTTGTATAATTCTACCTTCTCTCAAGACCTGCATATAATTTCGCATGGATAATTTTTCAGAAATATTGCTCTCTGTGTACTGCTCTCCGCGAGGGTTTATTGCAAGACATCCCTTTTTAACCGCATGATCAGCCAAAGGAATATCTGCTGTAATAACGAGGTCATATTTGTCTAAGTTCTCGACAATGTAGGAGTCGGCTTCGTCAAACTTTTTTTCGACCTGTACGAGATGTATGAACTCGGACACAGGAATTTTTAAAAAAGAATTGGCAACAAAATAAGCGTGAATTTTTAGTCTGTTGACTGCTTTGTACACAATTTCTTTTACAACGTTGGGACAGGCATCTGCATCAACCCAAATTTTCATGGTATTCTTTCCACATGTATAATCAGCAATAACAACAACATAAATAAAAAAACGTACATTTTTTGACTGACAGGACAAAATAAGCCCTGCGGCCAAAGCAAGTGAAGAGTAAAAACACTGATGGACGAGAGCCTAGCATATTGGTTTTCACAAATCGAGGAGATGAGGGCCCATTTTTTAGGAAAAGGTTGATTTTTATAATGTTTTTTATGCACAAATATTTACACAGATTCGTCCTAGTTTTGGTCAATTTAAAATGCTAGTGGTTCGCAATGTAGAGGGATGTATAATAACGACTACTGGCTGTCTTGGTCGGTGTTTGGAGTAGAAGAAAAATGTCTAGCTCGTTAAGCGCGTTTAGTCAGTGCAATATACGCGAAAAATTACTCAAAAAAGTTGAGCAAAGTAATCCAACGGATCAAAAAAATATTTTGGGTGTTATAAAGGCAAAAACGAAGGAAGAGTTTGAAATTAATGATGTTCGAAACCATGTTGGAAATCTATTTCACGGAAGAGCTTCTGAAACAACGGGCTTTTTTAAAAACATTCATGCTAGCATAGATAAACAAGATAACAGCATAAGCGAAATAAGAAATTGTTTTGATAAAATTAATGGTGGTAAGGCAGAAAATATATCTTCTAGCATAAAAAAATATTGCAAATTTATATCTGAAAATGCAAAAAATAAACCAAATGAAATACGTTCTCAGTCTGTAGACTTTTTTACAAAAATTTTAGCACAAATTCCAGACAATAAAAAAGAAAAAGCAGATCTTTATTTTAAAGAAATGATTGTTTCAAGCGCACATTTTATCAATGATGTTGGTATGCCTGCCGATGAAAGAAAAAATTATATCAACACCTATCTAGAATCTGTAGAATCTATGGTTAATTTGTTATTTGAAGATGACATACCCGATTTATCCACTGAAGAAAAGCAAATTTTTAAAGACACACTTCTTGTCACTATGACTTATTCTGGAATGTTGTTAACTTATCAGAAAAAAGGATTTGTAAATAAGTTTCTTATTGCCGTAAAAAGAGCTTTTATACCCATAGCATATCTTTTAAGCGCTGTGAGTGGAACTGCAGTTGGCCACTTCGTGACTGCAGGAACTCTTAAAGCTGCAATTGGATTAGCGGGACTTGCTGGCACGATATGTCCATGGATTTTAATTGCTATTGGTGGCTTTGCCGCAGGTTTAGCATTAACTTATTTGTTGGAAAAGAGTATAGAAAAAATATTTGAAGTTGCTGAACATCGAATTAATAATGAGTCTGACGCTAATGCCAAAAATATTCTTACTAATGAATTCGAATTAGCTCAGACTAATAAAGAAGGAATATGTATTCAAGGAATTGGAGAGGTAAAAACACCAAAAAGAAGTGATGTTAGAAATATGGTTTTTAAAGGAAAATCATTTTCTAATAATGGTGTTGAAATAGTAGAATGCACTCGTGTTATTGCAGGTGAAAACATAATTACAAATATAAATGAAAAAGTTACAAAAGTACAAGAAAAAATTTCGCTGCATGAAAATAGTGTAAATGGAATAAGCAGGCGAACGCTCAATATTTTTACTAGTAAAGATAAAGAATTATTTAAAAATCTTCAAAGTGAAATTAAATCGCTTTTTATTCTTTTAGCAACACCAGATGTTGAAGATTTATGGAATGAATTATTATATTTGTTGCATAATTTTATTAATTGTTCTGAAAACAAATCTGAAAAAATGTTAAAACAGGATTATAACCGCATTATAAACATTTTTAAACAGGTTGTCCCAAAAGGGTTAGAAAAAGGGGCCGAAAGTGTCATTATGGAAGCTTTGCTTAAAGTTGTTTTTCAGCCTCGTCCATTTTCTACAGCCTCTTTAAGAAATTGTTTTCTTTTTGTTTTCTGGTTTACCGATTTTTCCAACGATCAACTAGGTATAATTGCTACCGTCATGACCTCTCAGGTTGTTTCAGGGGGAACAACACTGGCGGCAAGTTTAGGGGCTGAATTTGGAGCTAACGTTGCCGTAGGACTTTTGCCACTTGGGCTTGGTGTTATTTTGAATCTTTCACTTAAAGCATGTTCTATGATGAAGGATAAACATGAAGTTCATGTGCCAAATCTTCAAATTAGAGAGGCTGTTGCAGCGCACCTAGAAAAAGAAAAAGAAAGGTGTGAAAATGGTTTAAAGTTATGGGACAATTTTCAACAATTTAATTTGAGCCAGCAAGATAAAAGTTTTGAATTTGTTGATCTGGATGAAAAATCGGAAGTAAAATTTACTGGATCATCCAATGATGTTTTGAATTTTTTGCATGGTAAAAGTTTACAATACGCCAGACAATTTCTCATGTTTAAAGTCGAATTTTTTGAGAACGACCGGTATACAATTCATTTTGAATTTAAAGACTCACTCTCCCTTGTTCCTGAAGGCTATTTTACGTACCCTTTAACAACCGTGCGTAAAAGTATGTTGAAAGACTATTTGAAAAAAATTAATACGCAGCTACAATACTCCAACGTAGCAAAAGTAACAATGAGTAATCCAAACACAGACAGTGACGCTTCTTCTAGAGCACCGTCACCTCTAACATCTCCAGCACCTTCTCCTCCTTCTCCTACGCCGGAGATCCTAATTGCCTAGTAAAAAAACGATACTTGGTATATGCAATCTATGATTGAACTAAGTACCAAGGAGAAACATCCGTGAGTTCACATAACCTAACTTTTCATGACAAAAACGACGAATACAAAGAAATTTCACAACTCTCCGTTTTACCCGAGTTACATCCAAGAACAGGTCGTCCTGTCAATAAGCCCCACTGGCTTAAATCCGGTTTAACTGGCGGCGACACCCTCTTCAACATTAAAAAAGACTTACGCGAAAAAAAGCTGCACACCGTTTGCGAAGAAGCCAAATGTCCCAACATTTCCGACTGCTGGAACGTGGGCACAGCCACCTTTATGATTTTGGGCGACACCTGCACCCGCGGTTGCCGTTTCTGCCATATTAAAACAGGAGATCCTCAAGGTCTGCTTGATAAAGAAGAGCCATTCAAAGTCGCCTATTCTATTCAAACTATGAATTTGGAATATGCCGTTATTACCATGGTCGACCGCGATGATCTGCCCGATGGCGGCGCGGATCACATTGCACAAACTATTGAGGCTATTCAAAAGGCAAATCCACAAACTCGCATCGAAATTTTAGCTGGCGATTTTAGGGATAATAGTGAATCTTTGAATACTGTTTTGTACGCAGGGCGTGGGCTCGACGTCTTTGCGCATAATATTGAAACAGTGCGAAGGCTCAGCCCCCGTGTGCGTGATGCTCGCGCAAAATATGATCAAAGCTTGCGTGTTTTGGTGAATGCAAAAAAATTAAAGTCGCAAAATTTGTTTACAAAAAGCGCTATTATGCTTGGACTTGGTGAAGAGGGCGAAGAAGTATTTGCATCTTTACAAGATTTACGGAATGTGGGGGTGGATATTGTCACCATTGGCCAATATCTGCAACCAACTCCAAAACATTTAACGGTCAAGCGTTATGCTCACCCCAGTGAGTTTGATTTTTGGAAAAAAGTAGCGCAAAATTTAGGTTTTAAAGGCGTTGCTTCTGGGCCTTTAGTGAGAAGTAGTTACAAAGCAAGTCACCTGTTTCCAAAATAGTAGGCAAATATATGCGAAAAAAAACAAATGAGAATGATGATACGCCTGTTGTAACAGATAAATTGATGGATCCTAAAATTGATTTTTGTTTTAAGGAATTATTTGGCCATAATCCAACGAATTTTATTCATCTTGCAAATGCAATTTTAAATTTTAAAGATGAAAAAAAAATTCAAAGTGTTGAATTCTTGAATTTGGAAATGTCAAAAGATAGAGAAGAAGATAGAGGTTCTAGGCTAGATGTTCTTGCTAAATTAAATGACGGATCATTTATTAATGTAGAAATGCAGTGTGCTGACTACAAAGATTTTGAAAAACGATCCTTATTTTATTTTTCAAAAATATTCGCCGGACAGCTTAAAAAGAAAGATAATTTTTGTGATTTAAAACCTGTCATCATTATAAATTTACTCGATTTTATCATATTTGAAGATGAAAAAAACTTTCACTCGCCGCTTATTATTTCTAATGCAAAAAATCATAAGCGCAGGTGTGAAGATTTTGAAATGCATTTTATTGAGATTCCCAAAATAAATAAAACATGTTACGATGCGGTGGGCCCCCTAGAAAGGTGGGTTTTATTCTTTAAAGAACCACGAAAAGAAACACTTGAGGAGTTATCAATGCATTCCCAAGAAATTGCAAAAGCCTTTGAAGATCTTGAAATTTTAAGCAAAAATCCAAAGGCCAGAGCTGCGTATGAGGCTCGCAAGAAAGCTTTGCTCGATATCAGAAATGGCATGCATGTGAATCGAATTGAAGGAATGGCTCAAGGAATAGCTCAAGGAATAGCTCAAGGAATAGCTCAGGGAGAAGCTCAAAAAACTCTGGAACTTGCTAGAAATTTGAAAACTCTGGGCGTGCCGATAGATACAATTATCCAAGCTTCTGGCCTCACAAAAGAACAAGTTGAAAAAGCCTAAATCGGTGCTTTTACCTATGAACCACCAAAAAACAATCATGATCGACGCCCGGGTCGTAGAAAAACAAATCACCCACGGCATAGCTTGTTATGTCTACGAAATTGTGCATAACTTAATTCATAAATACCATGATTCTACGTGTTTCTATTTTATTCTTATTAACAAAAACTCATGCCTTGAAAATTTAACGTTGCCAAAAAATATTCAATTTGTTTTTATGAGAACAAAGTGGGCGAGTTTTCTGGGGCAATTTGAATTATGTAAAATTATTTTTAAATACAAACCACAATTATTTCACGCTCCAAGTTTTATTGTTCCACTTTTAAGTCAAGTCAAACTCATTGCAACAATTCACGACATGAATCATGTGGCGCTTTCTCAAAATTATTCTTTTATACAAAAAATATATTACTTTTTTTTGGCTCTTAGGCTTGCTAAAAACAGTCTCGTTTTAACTGTGTCAAAGTTTTCTAAGAATGAAATTATCAAATACCTGAAAGTCCCAAAAGAAAAAGTACACGTCATTTACAATGGTATCTCTAAAATATTTAAACCAAAAAATGAATATACAAATGCTGAATTACAAGTGACACAAAAAAAATATCACCTGCCAGAAAAATATTGGTTTACTGTTGGAAATAGCAAGCCACACAAAAATCTGGAATCGCTCCTTGAGGCCTATTGTCAGGGAGATTTTCTAGTTCCACTTGTGGTTTTGAGCAACAACTACGAAAAATTATTTGTTATTGCAGAGAAATACAATAAAACTTCACAGGTTGTCTTTTTACCCCATCTTGAGAAACATTCAGAATTGGCACAAATATATGCATTGAGTGCTCTTTTTATTTTTTCGTCACTTTATGAAGGCTTTGGTTTTCCTCCCCTTGAGGCTGCGGCCTGTGGAACTTCTGTTTTAGCCAGCAATGTGACATCTTTGCCTGAAATTATGGCTGATAGTGCAACTTATTTTGATCCCACTTCAATAAATGACATGCGCAACGCCATGCAGGAAGCTCACAATCTGGGCAGCCAATTCAATGCGCGTGGTTTGTTGCAAGCAAAGAAATTTGATTGGGAATTAGCAACTCAAGCTTTAGTAGAACTATATAACGCTAGCTGAGGTCTCCCCCCTGATTTGTAATTGCATTTTTTTGAAATAACATATAGCACTATTGTGACTTTGAACCCATTGACCTTTTCACCAAACTAAGGATTTCCCATGAGCGCCAATAAGAAATTAAGAAACGTTGCTATCATTGCCCACGTTGACCACGGTAAAACGACACTTGTCGACAAGCTTCTCCAACAATCTGGCACATTTGCTGCTCACCAAGCTGTAACTGAAAGAGTTATGGATAGTATGGATCTCGAGCGTGAAAGAGGGATTACAATTGCTGCCAAAAATGCCTCCATGATGTACACAGATGTGCGAATTAATATTGTCGACACTCCTGGACATGCGGACTTTGGTGGGGAAGTGGAAAGAACTCTAATGATGGTTGATGGCGCAATTTTGCTTGTTGATGCCGCAGAAGGCCCTCTTCCGCAAACACGTTTTGTGCTACAAAAGGCCTTGCAACGCAATTTAAAAATGATTTTAGTGATTAATAAAGTGGACAGACCTGATGCCCGTGTTGAAGAAGTCACTAATCTAGTGCAAGACTTATTTTTAGAATTATCCTCTGAAGATCACCACCTTGACTTTCCTATTTTGTATGCTTCCGGCAGAAATGGTTGGGCAAGTAAGGAAAAAGATGTCAAAAAAGAAAATTTAAAAGACCTTTTTGATGCCATTATAGAGCATGTAAACCCTCCTGAAGTTAAAACAGATGGTGGCGCACAAATGCTTATCAATAACTTAAGCTACAACAGCTTTTTAGGACGACTTGCTATTGGCCGCGTTGAACGCGGAACCCTTGCCACAGGACAAAATATTGTCCTCATGACCAGTGAAAATAAACTTTTACCTGCAAAAGTTGTTAAAATTCGCTCCTATCGCGGACTTGAGCAGGTTGATGTGGAATCTGTTTCTGCAGGGGACATTGCAATTCTTGCTACAGGCCTTACAGATCTCTCCATTGGTGACACCATTGCTGATGCACAAAACCCTGAAGCTCTTCCTCGTATTGAAGTTGACCCCCCTACTGTTGCTGTTGAGGTGAGCGTAAATACGTCTCCTATGGCTGGTCGCGACGGGACTTATTTAACAAGTAATAAGTTAAATGAATTTTTAACGAAAGAAGCCATGCACAATGTGGCTTTGCGTGTTGAACCAACGGCTTCTCCCGAAGTATTCATTTTAAAAGCGCGAGGCGAATTACAAGTTTCCATTGTTATGGAAAATTTAAGGCGTGCTGGCGGAGAATGTATGGTAGCAAGACCTAAAGTTATTACGAAAAAAGTGGATGGAGTTGAATTAGAGCCCGTTGAGCATGTTGTTCTTGATGTGCCTGATGCAAGTGTTGGTGCGGTGACTGAAAAGCTTTCTATTCGCAAGGGTCGCCTTGAAAATATGCAGGCTTTTAGCCACGGTCGTACTCGTATTGAATTCAGCATTCCAACTCGCGGTCTTCTTGGGTATAGAAGTACTTTTTTAACGGACACAAAGGGCGAAGGGCTCATGTCCAGCTATTTTGCTGGCTGGGAGTCAAGTAGAGGCTCATTTTTATCACGTTTAAATGGTGCACTTATTGCTGATAGATCTGGAAAAACGACAGAATATGGTCTTTGTGGACTTGAGGAACGTGGTCGTTTGTTTGTTGTGGCAGGTGAAGAAGTGTATGAAGGTATGGTTATTGGTGAACATAGCCGCGATTCCAACCTTGATGTCAACGCTGTGCGTGAGAAAAAACTTACAAATATGCGTGCTTCTGGTTCTGATGACTCAACAAAACTTTCGCCTATCACCAAGCCATCATTAGAAACAGCTCTTGACTGGGTTGAAGATGATGACTGGATTGAAATTACACCAAAAAACATACGTATTCGTAAGAGAATGCTTGCTCAAAATCAAAGAAGTGTGACACGGAAGTTGGGTTGATGAGTCGATGAAGACCCTACACATTATCACCTCCCACGCCTGGGGAGGTCTTGAGCTTTACGTTGTAAGTTTAGCGAAAAAACTGCTTGAGTCAGGCGAAAAAACTGCAATTTATTGCTTGAAAAATTCAAAAGTAGACAAAGAATCTCAGAAATTAGGAATTCCTGTTTACTACGGCTTCAAGCAATCTCGCATGAGTGTCAGGGACATTTTCAAAGTCCGCAAAATAATAAAATCCGAAAAATTTAATGTATTGCACACCCATACTCGCCA
>JAZKEW010000025.1:0-3564 GCA_040386785.1 Bdellovibrionota bacterium | reverse complement strand
ATTAAAATGTCTTTAAGCGTAAGGTTTATTCACAGCCTTTACATGAGTGCTCCTTCAAAAAAAGATTTCTTACACAGACTTATTTATTCTAAAATAGATGCCATCACCTCGTCGTCAGAAATTTTAAACGAGCGCATTAAAAAAAATTACCCTGTGCCAGAGAGCAAAGTTCATTTGTTACGTTATGGGAGAGATCAAAACGATTTTGAAAAAAATTCTCAAGAAAGTTTATTTATTCGGCAAATTCTAAATGCAAAAAAAAATGATTTTGTGTTTGCAACCATGTGTAGGCTTGATAGCGCAAAGGGTGTGCGTGAAATTGCAGAGTCTTTGTTGCATCTAAGTCAAGTGGTTAAAGAACAAATTAAAATATGGATTATGGGTGAACCCACGTTACTTTATACCAATGAGTTTGGGAATCCTGTGTATGAAGAACAGTCCCTCGAGTTATACGAATGGCTAAAGAATTTTGTAGAACAAAATAAAAATTCAATTGAGCTCATTCCCTTTCAAAAAAATATTCAACCATTTCTTGATGCCATGGATGTTTTTATTCTTGCTACGTATAAAGAAACCTATTCGCTCTCAGTGCTGGACGCCATGTGCGCAGGAATTCCGGTTATAGGCACAAACTCTGGGGGCACTCCAGAACAAGTGAAGAATTTGGAGCGGGGGTTTTTGGTTGAGCCTAAAAGTGCAAAATCTATTGCCGAGGCCATCACATATTACGTTGAAAATAAAATTATGATACAAGAGCACGGGCAAGCTGCAAAATTATGGGTCAGACAAGAACACGATTGGAACAAAACAATTTTGCAATTGAAAAAATTATATTCAACGTAGGATTCTCTCAATGGAACAAGATTACATTCCTCTCTCTAAGCCGCACATTTCGCCAAAAGTTTTTGAAAATATAAATAAGGTTTTGACCTCTGGAAAACTTTCTGGTGACGGTGCTTTTTGCCACACGGTGGAAAAAAAACTCAGCCATCTTTTGCAAATTAAGCATACGCTGCTCACTTCTTCGTGCACACACGCTCTTGAAATGAGTATGTTACTTTTAAATGCCAAACCTGATGACGAAGTAATATTGCCTTCATTTACTTTTACCTCAACAGCAAATGCCGTGCTTGTGGCTGGTTTAACTCCTGTTTTTTGCGACATAAATCCTGAAACAATGAACATGGATATGAATGATGTCGCTCGTAAAATAACTCATAAAACACGCGCTATTATTCCTGTGCATTATGCAGGTGTTGGTTGTGATATGGATACTTTGAGCGCAATTTGTGAAGGAAAAAATATCATTATTGTGGAAGATGCAGCTCATGGTATTGGTGCAAAATGGAAGGGGAAAGCCCTTGGTGCTATTGGTCATATGGGGACATTAAGTTTTCACGATACAAAAAATGTGGTGTGTGGTGAAGGAGGAGCGCTTTTATTGAATGACACTTCTTTTTATGAGCAAGCGCAAATTATTCGAGAAAAGGGGACAAATCGATCGCAATTTATAAGAGGAATTGTGGATAAATACACTTGGATAGACAAAGGTTCAAGCTATATTTTAGCAGAGCCGCTGGCTGCTATACTCGACGCCGAAGTCGATATTATGAGTGAATTGAATGCGAAACGAGGCAATGTTTATCATTTTTACATGAAAGAATTAAAACAACTTGCAGACAATGGTGTGTTAACGTTGCCATTTGTTCCCACTTACTGCGCAACAAATTATCATTTATTTCATATTATTTTAAATACAGAAGAAGCACGAAATTCTTTAATGGCCCATTTACGCTCAAAAAATATTGGCGCTACTTTTCATTATATTCCATTGCATACGGCACCTGCTGGCGAAAAATTGGGGAATAAAAAAGGGAGTTTACCTTTGACTGAAGAATATGCGGGGCGTTTATTGCGACTGCCGCTTTACCCAGATTTAACAACTGAACAGTGTTCTCGAATAGTAAATGAAATTATGGTTTGGGCTGATAAGTTTTAAATTTGCTTTTATAGAAAATTCTTTATCCATAGGTTAAACTTAGCGCACTTTAGATCAAAGTGATTTAAAGCTTTTTGCCAATGGAGGGGTTTTTATCATGAAGTACTCTTTGCTTGCCTTGTTTTCGTCATGTGCGCTATCCTTATGCTCTAATGCTAACATTGTTGAGCTGAAATGGTGTGTTGCAAACAATAGTTCAGTCCCTCTTTTTGATATCAAATTTAATTACATGTTTCCCGTTAGCGCTGAGCAAGTTGTACCAGTAGAAATGGGGTCTGTGGCCCAAGTTGATAAAGGTATTACAAGATGCGTCACCTTTGAATACCCCCTGCAGTTAGCAACTCAAAACAAGATAGAAGGCAAGTCAAACGCGGACATCATCGTAAAAGCAACTATTTTTCATGTTGATTTTCAAAACAAAGGGTACATCTCTCCTATAAACTGCCCTGATATCGTTGTAAGTACCACGAATAAAACTATTTCAGTTACAGGCACAGCAGAGCCTGGAGCTAAGTTTGGATGCGAAGTGACGTCACCAGATTAGTCCACAAAGCGAAGTCATTATTTATCACCTCCACTTTAATTTCGGCGTTCTCAATTTTAAGTTTTTTAAAGATTTTATATTTGCAAGTAAGCTATACACACAAGGAACTACCACGAGTGTTAGTAGTGTAGAAGAAATAAGCCCACCAACCACCGTAATAGACATATTTGTGCGCGCCTCATGACCCGCTCCCGAACTTAAAAGCATGGGCAGCATTCCAACAATCATGGTTAAAGTGGTCATAACAATAGGCCGTAAACGTGTTTTTGATGCTTCGACAAGGGCGTCATATATAGCGTAACCTGCCCTAATTTTTTGTTGGGCAAATTCAATGAGTAGAATTGCATTTTTAACAACAAGCCCCATGAGCAACACAATACCAATCATAGAATAAATTGTAAGGGGTTGCTTGCTAATTAAAAGAGCTAGAAATGCACCTGAAAAACAAAGAGGGATACTCACCATAATAGCAAGTGGGGCGGTGATATTTTCAAATTGAGAACACAAAACCATAAAAACAAAAAGAAATGCAAGGGAAAGTGCGATGCACACTTGTTGCATGGTATCTTGTAATGCATTTGAATCGCCAAGCAATTTATAGGTGACATCGAGAGGATGAGTTTTTGCTACATAATCATAAATTTTGCTTGTGGTACCAGCTAAATCTTTGCCAGAATAATTGGCCTGCACGGAAAGCTGCTTTAAGCCATCAATATGAGTGATGCTTTGATCGACAGGAACCTTATTAACACTAGCAATACTCGATAGCAAAACGGCGGAGTCGTTGTTACGTTGAATATAAACACCAAGTAAATTATTTAAGCTTTGATCAAAAGTATTTGAAATCATTAGGCGCATATTTTCTAAATTTCCATTGTCGTTGTACTTGCCAACGTAAGAATCATCAGAAAATAAAAATTTAACCGTGTTCGCTAAGTCTGTTGGGGAAACTTTAGCGATAGCTGATTTCATAGGATCAGGAACAATGCGATACTCAAAGCTTGGAGAAAAATTAGAGGTT
>JAZKEW010000024.1:0-3041 GCA_040386785.1 Bdellovibrionota bacterium | reverse complement strand
GTGTATGGCGATCCCTTGATTCACCCGCAGAAGGAGGACTACTGGGGCAACGTCAATCCCGTGGGGCCGCGCGGCGTGTATGACGAGGCGAAGCGATTTGCCGAGTCCATGACCATGGCCTACCGCCGCTATCATGGCATTGACACCAAGATCATCCGCATTTTCAATACCCACAGAAAAGCGAATAAGGTCGTGTGTAATACCAATTTTTTTTCTATGTTCTTCTGGCACACTAGCGTGTGTCATTGTTTCGGGATGATTCACCAAAGATTCAACTCCGCCCAAGCTTTCCGCTAAAGAAAATACTTTTAAAGAAGTTAAAAATTTCTTCACCTGAGAAAAATCGCCTTTTAGCCTAGCTGAAATCATGCCAGAAAAGCCACTCATTTGTTTTAAAGCAAGATTGTGTTGAGGATGATTTTCAAGGCCTGGATAAATAACTTCGGTAAAAAAATTCATTTTTTGCATCTGTTTTGCTACAATTAAAGCATTTTCATGGTGCTTTTTCATACGCAGAGAAAGTGTTTTAATGCTTCTTAGCAAAAGAAAACATTCAAACGGAGAATTAACACTTCCACCTGCAAACTGTAAAAATTTAAGTTGTTCATGAAGGGTTGCATCGTTCAACATGACACAGCCACCAACTAAATCGCTATGCCCGCCAATATATTTTGTTGTGCTATGCAAGACAATATCTGCACCTAATTCCAATGGATTTTGAAAAATAGGGGAGGCAAAAGTGTTGTCTACAACAAAAATACTCCCTTGTTTTTTTGAAAGATTAGAAATAAATTCCAGATCAATAAGTTTTAAAAGTGGATTTGTTGGTGTTTCCGCCCAAATAAGACGGGTATTTTTTTTGATATGTTTTTCTACATTTTCAGGTGTGGACATGTCTATAAATTCAAAATCAATATTATATTTTGCGAATATTTTTCTAAACATTCGTCCAGTTCCACCGTACACATCATCACATACAAGAGCGTGATCTCCACAGTTTAATAGTTGCGCTACTGCTTGAACAGATGCAAGCCCAGAGGAAAATGTCAGCGCGTATTTTGCCTGTTCTAGAGCTGCTAAGGAATTTTCCAGAGCAGTTCGAGTTGGATTTCCTGCTCGGGCATAGTCATATATTTTGGCGTGTCCTGGTTCCTCTTGAACGTAAGTGGAAGTTTGAAAAATAGGAGTCATGATGGCTCCTGTTATTCCTTCAGGTTCAGCTCCAGCATGAACGCAAATGGTGTCGAAATTTTTTTTCATTCTAGATTCTCCTGTAAAAAATTTGTATTGTGTAGTTTCTCAAAAATCTTTTTTAAAGATTCAGTTTGATTCTCTTCTTGAATCGAAGCCTTTTTCATTAATTCTCTCACGACAGGAAACTCTAACATGTCCTCTGGAATAGGGCATATAACAGGTTCAGTAGAAAGATATGAAATATGAATTCCTGTGTTATGCAACATATGTCGTGGGAAAATAACCTGTTCATGCACCCATTGAGTAAAGCCTTTTTCATAGAATTCTATAAAAACACTCTCGTCGGTGTGATACATTTTGTCGCCAACAATCCAGTGTCCAATTGCTGCCAAATGAATTCTAATTTGATTTGTTCTTCCTGTGACAGGAGCACAAGCGAATAAGGTGTAGTCGTCCATTGTTGCAAGTTTTATAAAATTCGTCACAGCGGGCTGTGAATTTTTTCCATTGACCCACAACTTGAGACGAATGCGTGAATTTTCAGGTTCGCCAATAGGCAAATTAACCTGAAATTGAGAAGGGAGTTGTTTTTCGCCTTTTGTTACTGCTAGGTACATTTTTTTTACTTGACTATAACGAAAAGCTTCGGAAAGAATTTTGCGTGTTTCGTTTTTTCGTGCGCAAACTAAAATTCCACTTGTTTCTCTGTCTATACGATGAACTGGAGAGCAATTCACGTAACCCATTTTCGCAATGTTTTCGACAAAAGTGTTTTTGAGATAAAGCCCTGCGGCATGCACAACTAAATTTGGTGGTTTTGCAAAGACACAAATATCTTCGTTGTCAAAAATAGCGTGAATTGTATCAAGGTATTCTGGCTCGTATTCTGGTGGATGGAAAAGCCATATTTGGTCAAAATCTTTTATTTTATACGTGGGTTTTACCTTTGTTAGAATAGGTTTTCTTGTATGATTTATTTCACGAGGAGAATTTTTTTCCACCATCACTTCTGTATTTATAATGCGGTCTCTCCACTCTTCCCGCGAGTGAAATTTAAATTTATGGGCCATGTATAAATCGAAACGCTCTGCCTGAGAATTTTCTATTCTGCCGCCTATTTTTCTAAAGTCTTCTTGTTTAATAGGAAGACAACGTTCTTCTTTTAATTTTATTCGAGATTTTAATACTGAATTTAGAACGTGTTCTTTGGGGGTTATATTTTTATAAATAGGGATAGAAATAGAAGCAGGCTCTGTTACGAAGGGGCATGGTTGAAATGAATCTGCAATTTGCAAAAGCATTTTTGTTTCTAAATTTGTGATCAACTCATATTGCAAATTTAAATTCATTTTATTCAATAAATAATTTAATATTTCAACTATTTGCGGGGTATTTCCTCCGGTAAAGTAACACAAACAAGGCGCATGTAATTTTGCCGTGGTTAAAATTGAACCAGCAACAGACATAAAAACGCCTCGCTGTAAGTAAATTTCCTGACTCCAATTTTTTCCTTCAGGAAAAAAAGAAGTATGATTTGCCTCAAATAAAGGAACGAGAGCAGTGTAGTCGTGCAAGGCTTGAAATGACATTTGAATACCGGGTGAAGCAAAATTTTCTAGCATGGATCCATCTTTTGCAACACCTTCACAAGTAACCGCTGTACCGAAAGAAAATACAAGGATATTTTGTTTTGTTTTCATAGCTTCGTGGAAGGCGAAATAAAATTTTAAAGCTCTATCTGCACCAACACGTTGTGTGCAAAAGTGACCCAATATATTGGCTTGATTAAAAATTTCTTTTTCGCCAATTTTTGTCTGTGTAAATTTAATTTCTGGAAATATTTTTTT
>JAZKEW010000023.1:13055-21217 GCA_040386785.1 Bdellovibrionota bacterium | reverse complement strand
AAGTCACATCAGAAAACTTGCGACCTGCAAGCAATTTTGGACTTGCAGCAATTGACAGCCAATTTAGTACTAGAATAAATGAGGGTCAGTATTTAACTTTACAGCGTTCATCCTGTCCTGAATTTAAATCTGTGAATTCAGCAACAGGGCGAGATTTCGACGTCAAAGCAGGAAAGGACGGTCCCATTGTTAACCCAATGAACATTGAAATTAAAGATGACAATGGATTAACCATTTCATCGCAGTTTCAGTGCGGAGCTGTTTTTTCTGAACTTTCTGCAAAGCAATATGTTGCTAAAATGTTATTGAAAAACGTAAATCAAAAGCGTGTGGATGGAGTTTTATATCTTGTCGATTCTCGTCAATTAAAAAATGGCCTTATATCTGAAAACGAAGACGACATCTTAGCTGAACACAGAAAATTAATTCGAAATACAATTGAAAAATTAAATGGCATAATTGATAAAAAAGATGCTTTAGTTAATTGGTTAGAAGAATCAAATACAAATATCACCTACGAAAACTTAAAAGCATTGTTTGAAGGCGAAAAGAAAATTTCTGAAATTAAATTCCTTTCTTGTAATTTTTCAGCTTATAGCAGCGTAACAACTTTAAAAACAAGTATTAGCAGTGCTGAACAATTAGCAGGAGGCCCATGTGAAGAAACAAAAAAGAATCTCCAAGATCTTTTTGATTATTTAAATATAAACATCTACATTTTCCAACTAAATGACAATATTTTATTTAAACAACGCTTAAAAGACTTAGAAAAAATTATTGAAGATAAAAAAAATTATGAATTAACTCTAGCTGGCTACTACTCTTTAGCAACTGCCATGGTTATCAACGACCTTCTCAACTTAATTGGAGGAAAAGCAAGTATTGGCTGCAAGAGCAACAAAGACAGGGGCAGCAATGCCACTATTTTTTCATTTATAACTCATGCGGTATTTGAACATAGAAAAGCAAATATTTCTCTTGTGAATTTCAAACTTGAAGACGAAGAAGAAAAGCATATTTTCCTACAAATTTGGTGGCAAAATATATCTTACTTACCAACACTCAATAATTCAGGCGTAGCAGGCAATAAAAGTTACAGGACTTGGTTAGAGCCTCTCATGAAACAGGCCTTTGGTACTGAGTACGAAAAAGCGCGGGCATTTCTAGAAGAATTTCATTCTCATTCAAAAAAAGCTGAAATTTAACACAGCCATATTGTTCTAACAGCAATTTTGTGGCATCTTTTTTTTGTTTTCAATACAAAAAAAAGGAGATATTTATGCCAAAACTGTCATTACAAATACCCCAAAATGAAATATTTTTTAACCCACGCGATACAGACAAAGAATGGAATCAATTTTCGGAGGCCGTGCAAAAAGTCCCCACAAATTTTGAAGTCCCCATGCTCATAAACGGAAAAAAAGTATTTTCAAAAAATAAATTACAAAATAAAAACCCTTCTAACGGAGCAGTCATAGGCACCATTCAACAGGCCGATTCCTCCCATGCTGCCGAAGCTATTCAAGCCGCACTCACTGCAAAAAAAAGCTGGGCTGCCCTTTGCCCCAATACCCGCATTCAAAAATTCCGCGACCTAGAAGCCGTTCTCCTAAAATGGAAGTACGATCTCTGTGCCATTGCTTCCGTGGAATGTGGCTATACTGCCTTAGAAACCTACGTGGAATGGGCAGAACTTCTCGACTTTATTCGTTTCAATAATTATTTTTACTCTGAGCTTTTGGCAGAGCAACTTGGCGATGGCTGGGGAGAAACGGGCCAACTCACTTTGCGGCCGCTCAAAGGTTTTACCTGTGCAGTCAGCCCATTTAACTTTCCGCAGGCCATTGCCTACAATCTCCCTCTTTCTATGGCACTCACGGGAAATACGGTGGTGTGGAAACCTTCCGATGAATCCACTCTTAGCGCTTATTTACTCATGCTTGCCCTTGATGAAGCAGGATTTCCGGCTGGTGTTATTAACATGATTACTGGTGATGGCAAGCCATGCCTTCCCACCGTTTTAACTCACCCTGAACTAAGCGCACTGAATTTTACTGGAAGTTTTGCTACTGCCCGTGCCTTTGGAAATTATATTTTTAACACAGAAAATAAAAGACATAATTTCCCACGTTTTGTTGCAGAAACCGGTGGGAAAGACTTTTTAGTTGCCGACGTAGATATTGATATCAAAGAAACCGCATTGGCTATTGTGCAAGGAGCATTTGGCCGTAGCGGACAAAAATGTTCTGCCAATAGTGTGGTACTTCCCCATGAAAGTATTTGGCCTAAATTAAAAGAAGTCCTTATTCATGAAACAAATTCACTCAATATTTGCTCTACCAGTGAACGCCATTGCGACGTGGGACCTGTCATTAGTGAACGGCAATTTGACAAAATTGTTGCCTACATAGAACGCGCGAAACAAGACAAAAATTGTAAAATCATTGCGGGCGGCACCTATCAAAAAGGAAATGGATTTTATATTCACCCCACTGTTATTGAAGTTTATGTTGATACACATGAACTTTTAAGTGAGGAAATATTTGGCCCAGTCACAGCTGTTAGGGCAGTGAAAAATTTGGAGCATGCCGTTTCTGTTATTGAACAACATCCTTACCGTTTAACTGGCAGTGTGTTTAGCCGTAATGACACTTTTCTTGAAAAAGCGACCATCGCGCTAAGCCCACTTGCTGGAAATTTTTATCTCAACCGCAAAACCACGGGTGCTGTTGTTAATATGCAACCGTTTGGTGGAGATGGTGCGAGTGGTACAAACTCAAAGCCTGGCGGGAAATGGTATTTATTGAATTTTATTTCACAAGGGGTTATTAACAGGAGGCATGTACGTTCAACAATAAAAACAGCATGTGATAAGCTAGGGACGTATTAAAGGAGAATTCAATGGGCGCAGCAAGACAATTAATCTCAGTGGAAGATTGGCTTGAAATTGGCGAAGAAGAACGATGCGAGCTCATTGAGGGCGATATTGTTTACAAGGCCATGCCGAGTTCAGAACATTCTGACTCCCAAAGTGCTATTGCTGCAGTAGTAAAAAATGAATTTCAGTGGAAACGAAAAGGCCCCACTGGGTGGTGGATTGGAACAGAAATTAGCGTCATTTACGAAGGACGCCCCAACGGTTTTATTCATGACTTAGCTGGTTGGAGAAAAGAAAACTATCCAGACAAGCCAAGAGGAAAAAAAGTTGTTGAAAGGCCAGATTGGGTTTGTGAAATTCTTTCTGGCAATAGAAAAGATGATCTCGATACCAAAAAATGGGTTTTGCATGAACATAAAGTTCCTTACTACTGGGTAGTCGACTTGCAGGCAGAAATTATATCTGTCCTTAAGTGGCAAAAAGAAGGCTATTTAATCATTGCAGATGCGAGAAAATCAGAAAAAAGAATGCTTGAGCCATTTGATATGGAATTTAATATTTCAGTTTTGCTTGGCAATGAGCCTGATTAAAATGATATAGTGCCCAAGCAATATTTTTTTTAGAGGAGTAAATTTTGCATGGCGTCCCTTTTTAAAACTGTTTTAACACATATTTCCACATTTCTACCCCCCAAAAAAGTCACCAACAACGACTTAAGCCAACTCATGGAAACAAGTGATGAGTGGATAAAAGAACGCTCTGGTATTTCAGAACGCCGTTTTGTGGATGAACCAACAACAACATCTGATTTAGCTATAGAAGCCGTAAAAAAAGTTTTGGCAAAATCAAATCTCAAACCCAGTGATTTTGATTACATTATTGCAAGCACACTTTCACCTGACTATTATTTCCCTGGTATTGCCCCTATTATTCAACACAAGTTAGGTTTTCCAAATATCCCTGCCATAGACATTCGCGTGCAATGCAGTGCATTCGTTTACTCAACACAAATGGCAGACGCTTTTATTCGCAGTGGTCAATACAAACGAATTTTACTCGTTTTTTCCGATGTACAAAGCAAACTTCTTGACCTGACCACCGCAGGCAGAAATGTTGCCGTTTTATTTGGCGATGGGGCTGCCGCTGTTATCTGTGAAAGAGCAGAATATAAACTAGAGACAGACAAACCGTCCGTAAAAAATAATGAGTCTGGATTCATTGACAGCATTTTAGGTGCCGATGGCTCTGGAGCAGAACAACTTCTTTTGCGTTCACCAGGAACAGCAACCACTGGTTTTTTAAGCACAGAAAGCATTGAAAATGGTGATTGGCACCCCAAAATGGACGGAAGAGCTGTATTTAAGCAGGCGGTCACTCGCATGTGTGAAGCAGCAGAAACTCTACTCAAGCGAAATAATATTACAGCAAATGATATTGCTTGTCTTATACCACACCAAGCAAACCTTCGTATCAGCGAATTTGTCCGTGAAAAAATGGGCCTACCTGTAGAAAAAGTATTTAATAATATTCAGTGGTACGGGAATACGACGTCGGCCACAATTCCTATTTGTATTGATGAGGCTCTTCAAGAGGGCCGTATTAAAAAAGGGGATTTAATTATGACTGTTGCTTTTGGTGCAGGGTTTACTTGGGGTGGGAATTTAATTCGACTTTAAAAAGTCGTCTATGGAAAACCATGGTAGCAAGGTAAAATTTGTTCTATTTTGCCTAACATCACCTCCATAAACAACAGCACCTTTCACAAGGTTCAAGGGTTGCGATAAGTTTTCAATCGTTTTTACAAACTCCATATGAAAAGTTTGCGATGATTTTATTTCCAAAGGCAATAAGCTGTTACCTGTTTCTATGAGTAAGTCAATTTCATTGTTATTTGAATCACGATAAAAGCTAATATTTTGCCTTAAAGCAAAATTAAACTTATGTTTCATAGCCTCAACAACTATTAAATTTTCAAATAAATTGCCTTTTAATGGATGACTGGAGAGTTGTTCTTCATTGCTAATATTCAAGAGATAACTCGCTAAACCAGGCTCATAAAAATAAAGCTTGGGAGTTTTGATCAACCTTTTACTCACATTCACATAATAAGGCTGCAAGCGAAATAAAATGAATGATGCTTCTAAAATAGAAAGCCATTCTTCCACTGTCTTCTGCGAAATACCGACATCTCTTGCAAGGCTTTCCTTATTTAATAATTGCCCAATTCGCCCAGCACATAAAGTAACAAATTTTTTGAACAGAGAGAGGTCTTTAATATTAATGAGTGTTCGAATATCTTTTTCCACATAAGTTTCAAAGTAGCTCCCATAAAAAATATTTAAATTCTGTTTTTTCCCTGAATGAATTTTTGGAAAAAATCCATCTAAAAGAAAAGGCTCAAACTTTTTTTGTCTCAATTTTTTTGCTTTTTTAAGCTCTGAAATAGACAAGGGCAGTAAATGAAAAATAGCGGTACGACCAGCCAAAGATTGGCTAATAGATTTTTGTAATGAAAACTGTTGACTCCCTGACAAAATAAATAAGCCATTTTTTTTTCGTGCGTCTACAAGAACCTGAATATAAGAAAATAATTGCGGTACATGTTGAATTTCGTCAATAATTCCACCATTTGGCATTTGATCTAAAAATGCTGTGGGGTCATTTATTGCAAATTCCCGCAACCTGGGGTCTTCTAAATTGAAGTATGGCTTATTTTTAAATGTCATTTGAATTAATGTCGTCTTGCCTGATTGCCTTGGGCCGGTCACTGTAATGACTGGATAATGTTTAAATGTTTCTTTAATTACTTTGGATATGTCTCTTTTAATCATTTTTTTGTCACCCTATTTTTTATGTAATCCAGGAGTTCAACTCCGTAATTACATAAACAATAGGATACCTTAGAAATAGAAAATATGAAAGGCCGACAAACTCTATAAATTAGTTCACAGTGTTGGCTAAAATTTCACTTGACAAAAATATAGCCAATTTGTACAAATTATTGTTATTTTGGAATTCTACTTATTCTAAATAGGGAGCTATTTTTTATGCGCACTTTGCCACCTTTGCCACCTTTGCCACGAAAAAGTTCTACCAACTCTGAGGACAGCACAAACTATGCAAAGGAAGATCCAAAGTTTTCAGCCGCTGCAATGGGTTTTTCTGCAGAGAGCGCGAGGTCCATAACGCCAGAACATTTACACACAATAGGGAAATTTTTAAGCAATACAGTCACAATTGATGGAAAACAACACGAAAAAAGAAAATTGACGCAAGAGCAGAAGATTATAGCATTCAAAGACGGAAGCAATCACAACCCTCCGGACTTGTTGTTTAAAACTCTTGCAGAAGGTTATATTGATTTTTTAAAAGCATTTATTGCAGCTGGCGGGGATGTTAATAAAAGGGAGGATCATTGTGAACAACGTACTGCTCTAATGTGGGCCTCAGGTTTTGGCCAATTGAACATTGTGCAAGAGCTTTTAAACGCACAGTCAATCGAAATTAACGCAGTAAATATACACAATAATACTGCTCTAATGTACGCCGTATCTTTTGGCAGTTTAGATGTTGTGAAAAAGCTTTTAAATGCACCGGGAATTAACGTTAATATAAAAGGTAAGTTCTTAGGATATTCCGAAAAATTTAGTGCTATAGAACTGGCTACTTATTTTCTTCATTATATTAGTGCTACAAGCTATCAGGATATTGTAAATGAGCTCTCAAAAGTAAAAGGAATCGAAGATAAAATAAGTCAAGACCTAATACTTGCATGGGCAACTAAGCACGATCGTCTCAGTAATAAGACAACTGAAGCTAGCGGAAGACAAATCCCAGCCCCGAATCAAAAAATTTCCATTAAATACAAAGATGAGCCTCACTCTTATCTCAGGGTTGATGGTAATTGCGGCATGACTGCTCTAATGATTGTTTTAGAAGAGGAAAGCCCTGGGAGTGAAAATAAAATTCAGCAAGTTCGGGCAGCAATGAAGAGACTAAAAAATGCCTATCAAACGATAGAAACAGAAAAAAGTGGAGAAAATTCCGAGGCGATAAACCCAAAGCTACTACAAGGAGCATTTCAAGTTATTTTTGGTAATAATTTAGATTTATTTAAGTTTGTGATTAGAAATTTTATTGAAGATGGAGCTCGCTCTCGCCGAAACGCACTCGACCTTAGAAATACTTTGTACTACAAAATTATACTAATTCTCAAAAAAGAACACGACTTTCCTACTGCTGGAGAGGCTACAAAATTGCTTAGGGATTTGCAACATTCTGTTAATACAAGAGAATATCAAGAGCTGTTAGATAAAGGCTGTGACGAAAAAGCTCTTCTTAGCGGGGATAATACAATTTGGGAGCATTTTTTATCTGAGGCAGTTTCACTTCTAGACAATGTAGTAAGTAGGACAGAAAGAGAGCAAGGAGAAGCTACTGCTTTAGAAAGCGCGTCTCTTTCTGCAATTGACAAATTGAATGAATTTGCAGACTTAGACACATTGGATGAAAATATATGGCGTAGAATTTTGAGAGCAGATATTGGCATTATTGCAGATCATATGTCTCCTAATATATCCCTGGATAATACCTGGGCTGAGTTAGATGATATGAAAGCATACATGCTTACAAAAGGCTTTGTACTTATAGGAGTTGACCCTGAGGAAAAGAGCCAAACAGTCCATATTTTCAAGCATTTTCATAGCGAAAAAATCTGTTATCTTGCCAATAATGCCGAGCCTAAATTTTTAGTCGATGGAGTGTACGTAGGGCAAGGATCACATAGAGGAACTCACTGGAAGGGTGTGTCGCTCTTGTAAAGCCTCACCTATTCAAATCTTATTCAACAAAATAAGCACCGTCGTTTTTAATCCACACACATTTTCCAAATACTTTCGAACCGCTATACGCAATTCTTCTTGTAGAGCATGCTCATCGAATTTTTTTCTTTTCGATACAACATCAAAAGCTTGCTCATAAATTCTGGGCATTTTTTTTGCCAATTGCACTTCATCAAACAGCACACCCTTTAACGAAACAAGAGGAGCCGACGCTAATTTATACGTATTTTGCTGAATCACAAAACTCACAGCCGTAACACCCGTACGTACTAAATTCACCCGCTCTTTGTAGATGGAGCTATTTTGTGAAAAAATTCCGCCAGGACAAACGTAATCACGGCCACTCACAACACGATCAATCACACCATGTGGTTCAGGTGCAGCTAAAACCATATCCCCATTTTCCACAAGGTAACAATTTTCAGGCAACACACCGCACTCAA
>JAZKEW010000023.1:9510-13045 GCA_040386785.1 Bdellovibrionota bacterium | reverse complement strand
TTTGCAACTTGAATACAAGTTTTTAAATCTTGCGCGTAACCATGCCCACTCACGTGAATAGCAGCATTTTCTTTGGTGGTAATAACAGCACATCCAATGCGCGTTAGTTGGACAACCACCCCTTCAATGGATTTTTCATTGCCAGGAATAATTCGAGAAGACATTAAAACAATATCGTCTGAATTAATTTGAAAATCAGAAACACTTCCCCAAGCAAGCCTGTGCAAACCTGAAAAAGATTCCCCTTGGCTACCCGTGCACAAAATGCAAACTTGCGAACGATCCACCGAATTAATTTCAGATAAAGGAATTAAAATATCAGGATTATAATTTAAAAGCCCAAGACGTTGTGCAATGTCCACATTGCGAAACATGGTACGACCAAATAAAACAATTTTTCTCCCTGCATCCTTTGCTGCTGCAAAAACACTTTGCAAACGCCATATGTTACTTGCAAAAGTCGCAATAATAACCGCGCCCTGTTGCTTTGTAAAATAATGCACAAAGGCAGGAGTGATGTCTGTTTCACTTTTGTCTGAGCCGAGGCTAAAAGAATTTGTACTATCACTCATCATTAAAGTAACAGGTTTATTTTTTAATACTTTTTGCAAATTTTCATGAGTCATGCTGTGTTCTGGCGGCGTATAGTCAATTCGAAAGTCGCCCATATGCAAAATATTGCCCATATTTGTTTCTATAAATAAACCCGCAGCATCAGCAATGCTATGGTTCACAGGAAATGGAGTCACCTTCATGTTGCGAAATAAAACAGGAGTGTACACTTTCCACACGTTGTAAATGGCGTTACTAATATTGGCATCTTCAAATTTTGCTTTAATGAGCTCAATGGTAAACTCTGTGCCGTAAATTGGCGCAGGATATCTTTTAAATAAGTGAGGAAGTGCACCAATGTGATCCTCATGCCCATGCGTAATAAGCCACGCCTCAGGCTGAATATTATTTTCATCAATAAAGCTGGTATCAGGAAGAATGAGATCAACCCCGATATTTGATGCATCGGGGAATAAAGCTCCACCATCTACAAAAAACCAACGCTCTTCAATACAAAAGAGCGTCATATTCATACCTATTTCACCACAGCCACCCAAAGGAATAATTTTTATATTAGAATCACGCACTAAACAAGTCCCTCACTTTTAAGTTAGAGACTAATACCAATAACTAGGTTCCCTGACAACTCTTGATACGTTGTGTCATTGGAAGTGCCACTTTCATCTTCTAGTTTTGCGTTATGCGTATTATAAACTGCACTCACACCAACTTTAACGAAGGGAGCAGCGCTTACCATAAGAGCAGCCGTTGCACCATAAAACATGTGGCTCTTCAGCTTCATTGTCATAGTGGAAAGAGTTGCTCCACCGCCAACGGCCTCTATATTTGTGACAATTTTATCGGAAGATCCGTAACCTGCGTTACCAAGCAAAAATAACCGAACCATGGGAGCAACAATGCGAACACCTGCATGCCCAGTACCCGCTGCTGAGGTCAAAGTATTATCAAATACGGCTCCATTGTAAGTGACGGAACTTTTAAGCTGCATATAATCTCCACCCACTCCAATAACAGGGGCAAGCATTCTATCCACTAAAGTGATTAGCAGCATTCCACCACCATTAAAACCAGTCATGTTGCCGTAAATATTACTTGCTGTGGTATCGGAAAAACCACTCGCTTGAGAGTAACCACCAAAACCGAGAACATCTAGTCGATTTCCTATCAAAGCAAATGCAGAAGTAGAAGATAAAACTGTCACAACAAAACAAACTATTTTAACTATAAAGTTCATAAATATACTCCTTCTCTTTTTTTGAGTCTATAAAGTAATGATACACTAATTTATAGACATTTTCTTTAATCTTTAAATCATATTCATAAAAAATTTGACATTTATTTCCTCCATTTTTACCTACTTATTCCTTTTTTAAGTAAAAAAACTTAAAAGGAAATTTAACTGTTGCAATGCCATTTTTAGATTTAGGAAATTTCCAAGTTTTAATCCTTGATGCAATACACCGGAATAAATTTTCATGCTTCATGTTCGATTTAAGCATTTGAATATTTGAAACTTGCCCATGTTCATTAATATTCCAGCTCAACGTAATATCACCATTTAAATAAATATTTTTTCTCAATGCTGAATTATAGCAGGAGCGAACTTCTTCTTTTTTATTGAAAACAACAAACTGCACCATTTTTAAATCCACGTAAGGTTTAGGTTTAGATGGCGGAGGTAAAATAAAGGCATCTGAAAAAATTGCATTATCTAAAAAGGTATTGAATTCTTCTTGTTGGTTTATGTCATTGCGTTCATCCATAAACTCATATGGATAAACAAGTCCCCCATCCGCAAGAAAGACCACTTCAGAATTAAAACTATTTTTTTGTTCTTTTTCTTCTTGTTCTAAAACCCCTTTTAGGGTCAATCTAAAATCAGATTCATCCGCAATTTGTGCAAAAAATTCTGCTTCTTTATAAGAAGCCAGCTCTTTACTGAAAATAGGATCAGGTTGTGGGCCAAGCACTTGTCCCGTTTGCGGAGGATCCACTATCCCTAATTTTTTTGCATTGTACTTTCCTTGATAAAAATCTTTTAATATTTTGTGATCGAGCTTTAAATATTCAACAATAGCTTTATCCGCTTGCTGCATCTGACCAATTCTTTTTGTAATAGTATTATAGTTAGACTCCCCTTGATTTCCTGATAAAATAGAACCAAACATAGGGCTTTTTTTCAGAAAAGTATAATAGCGTTCTTTTTGAGCTAATAACTTTCTTTGCGCTTCCGTCTGCTTATATTGATCTTTTATTTTGTTTTGAAATGGCGTCAGACTGTCATAAAAATGATCAATTGAATTTGATTTCGCCAAAAATGGAATCATGGAAGCATAATTCAGACCTTGCTCTGCATTTTCCCAACGAGTCTGCAATTCATAAACCCACAATAAAGCCTGTTGAGGGGTTGTTTCTGGCACATAACTTTCTCCAAAAATAAAGGGCAATAAACGCATATTTTCTGGCGCAATAAATTCGGCAGTGACTGCGACTGGAATGCTTAACAAACCTGTAACCTTTTGACTTGGAAAATTTAACAGCCAATTTATGACTGGAATAAATAAACAGACTGTTACTAAGATACTTATTGGAAATATGTATTTTTCAATTGGAGAATCGGATGATGGCGGTTGAAAAAAATTTCTTTCTATTTTTGGTAAATTTTTAAATATTTTCTCTTTTACGGGAAGCCCTACTTTAAACACAATTTCAAAATTAAAAAAGCAAACTCGCCCCCTTGCTCCTAACTTTAAATCTATGGGAAGAGGGTCGTCAATTGAAGTTAAAACACCGAGAGCATTTCTTGGCGATGTAAATTCACGAACTTCTCCAAACTTTTGACTTGTATTAATATACCCCTCAAGCCTTGGATCTAAAAATATTTCTGCTTTTCCTTTGCCAATTTTGAAAATATCCAACGACACAACATGGCGTTCAAAAGGAAGGCATAAATCACAAAATC
>JAZKEW010000023.1:2110-9481 GCA_040386785.1 Bdellovibrionota bacterium | reverse complement strand
ATTTTTTTATAAAAATAAGAGTTCAGAGGAAAGCTCTTTTCAATTTGAAGCGCCCCCATCTGGAAAACTTGAACATGTAAAAATAACTCTTTCATCTTTCAACACCAAAATCAAAGCTATTAAAACCGTATTGAGAAAATATTTTCATAATTAATCTGATGTCTTCAAAAGTAATATTTTTCTCAGGCCAAACCCGAACTCGCGAATTTTGTTCGTCGTTAATTCTTAATACCATAGCCATATAAATAATATTTTTTTGTCTTTTTTTTAGGTAGGAAATAAAGTCTTTAGAATCTTGAGGAATCAAAAAACTCTCTCCACTTTCAAAATAAATATGCAATAAATTATTTTTTTCTTTTTTAATAAAAATACTAACAGCGGCTTTTCTTTCAGGAATAAAAAAATTGTGGTCAATACTTTTATCTTTAAAAAGTTCAACAGGAGAGGATTCAATTAAAAAAAACTCTTGCCTTATTTTCACCACCACTATAAAGGCAAGAAAAACAATAAAAGCCATCACGCTTAGCGAGAATAGAAACTGCTGAAAAGTCAGAGCATAGGAAATCTTATTTGCTTTTTTGTCTTCTTTCCAAACTCCAAAATTTTTAGTTGCTGTGGTAAACATACAATCCTTTTTTATATCGCTGGCAACGTATCTATAAACACAACTGATGGAATAATATTATGATTAATTTTTTTATTTTCATTCCTAATTAAAATGGAGATATTGCTTATCATTTTTAATTTTTCAGAGTAATTTAAATTATCTTGAAATGAAATTCCCACTACTTTTGCCGGAAAAATGCTCTTTACGTTTTTATACTTATTTATTCTGTCTTTAAACTGTTCTTGAAATGAAATTTTACTGAGAACTAGACTATCTTTTTCTAATTTTGGCAACACAATACTTTGTACTGTACCAAAAATCACTTTATCTTTATGGACAACAAATATAGGAGAATTTTTATCATAAACAATGGCATTTGGTTTAGAATTTAAGTTTACCGTCTTTAAATTATAAAACAAAACGCGTCTGTCATGCATTTTGACAAACTCAATTAATATAAATAAATATCCAAGTCCAATAGAAGCAACAAAGGCAATAATCCAATGTATGTGCTTTGAATTAGATAATTTCTTCTTCATCCGGAATGACTCGAGGGCTGTTTGGCTCAGGTTCTTCATTGCTCGCCTTTGCTACTTGTTGATCTGTATTTTGCTCTTCCTTGTTCTGTGCTGAAGAATTTTGTTGCGTTGAGTTTTGATTATTTTCAACCGCTGGCTCTGAATCTAAGTTTGAAAATGAACTGGAAACCACCACAGGCTGAATTTCAGGGGCAAGAATATTCAACACAACACACAAACTGTGCTCCATTTCCGATTCCAAACGCCACGCCATGGCATCTAAAATTCCAAATGGCAACATCAACAAAACCGACGCAACCAATGAAATCACAAGAGGCAATAGAGCAAGGGTGAGTCCCTTCGCAAAAGTAAAACTTTTTATACCCAGCTCTAGGCCATCGACCATTTGAAATGAGCTCCAAATCCCGTAAACAGCCGCAATAGCACCCAAAATCACACAAGCCGCAGCTAAATTTGGCAATTGAGTCATTCGCCTTCTCAGCCTCGGAAAAAAGCGCAAGCCTTCTTCCGAAATTGCTGCACGCACACGCATGGGGTCATTTTCATAAGAGTCAATAGCACGCACGGCGAGCATAGGAACCCCTGTTCTCGACACCGCCCGACTAAAACTTCTGGCTCTATCCATGTCATTTGCAAGCAACATTTTTTTCAACTGAGTATTGTATTTTTCAAAATTAATTTTATAGACAAATTGCAGAATAAAAAATTTTTCAAAAATAATAATGTAGCCAACGCATAAAAATGCAAGAATAATATAAGGAATTATTTCTCCATTTCTGTATAAAATGAATATATCATGTATCATACAACTCGCCTCGCATTTATTTTTTACAATTTCTCTTCATCTTCAAGAACCATAGATTCATCTTGTAAGCCCATGAGTACGTCTGGTTTATTTAACAAATCAATTAACTCTTTTTTTGGTGTAAAATTTTTTGTAAACAAACTTAAATCATCATATTGATAGGAGGGAACTGGAATATCCGAAATTTCAAGGACTTGTTGATCTCCTTGAATTAATACCGAATTATCTTTATTTTCCACAGCATTTGCTTGCAAAGCAGAAATAAAAAATAAACTCAATATGAATATTTTTCTAGTCATATGTTTTTCCACCTATTACCTATTTTTTCATTGTAAACTATTTAGAATGATATTGTTGCCCTGTAGAATAAGAGGGTGTTATAATTTAGGTGAGTAAATTCTGCATTTAGGAAATATTTTATACTTCTCTTCTAATAATTCAATACGAGCCTGCGCTATGTCGGCAATGGTTTTAAATTGAGATTGCACAACAATTTCTTCTTCACTTTGTACACAACAAAATGAGTATTTATTGGTAGAAATTTCATGATTTAATTCATAGACTGCTTGGGCAAGAGTTGCCGTACCGGCAAAAAAGTCGAGACATAAAATTTTGTCTTTTTGAGATGTATACATGCGAATCAAATTTTTTATAAACCCAACAGGTTTTGGAAATTCAAATACTTTTTCACCGGCAAATAAATTTTTAAGCTGCGTTTCAGCGTCTTCATTGGTTTCAAAATCAATGGTGGCATCGTCGGTTGCATGCTTAAAAGTTTGTTCACTGGGGAGTACAATTCTTCTCAATCCAAAATTTTTCGTAACAAAAACAGTTTTGTCTAAAATTTCTTGATTAACCCGAAAACGCCCCCGCAATTGCACACTCTTTGTAAGCACGCTGTTTTCAACCACCATGTCATTTAACAGTTCAAAATCGAGCGTCCTATTTTTATAAACCCCTGCCTTATATATTCCGTCTTTACAGAAGGCTTTTGTTCCTGCTTGCAAAATTCGACAGGCAACTCCATTGGAGGCATTAAGCACAGGCCTTGTTTTATCTTGAGCTTGAGCCCCTCTTAATTTTGCAAGATTTTTTTTACTTTTCGCAAATATAAGTACGTATTCAATGACAGAGCTAAAATGCTTGTCTAAAAAAGATGGCTTTCTTTTTTTTCTCCACTTCAGTGTGCCAATGTGGTTTTCCTCTCCAAATATTTCCCTTAAAAGAATTGTAAGAGAGGCGACTTCCCTGTCATCAATGGAAATAAAAAAAATGCCGTCCTCTGCAAGAATTTTTTGTGCAAGCAACAGGCGAGGCAACATCATAGATAGCCAATTATTTTGTGATTTATGATTATCATTAAATGTAAATTTTGATTTGGAATTGTACGGTGGATCGATGTAAATAAAATTAAATTGACAGCCCAACACCTGCAAAGTTTTTAAGGCCACAATATTGTCTGAACGTATCAGCATATTGTGCTTTAAAGTTTCTTCATGACCCAAACTTTCTTGTGAAGACTTCTCAATAAATTGAGCAGGGGCTTGGCTGTGGGCTAACTGAGAGCTAAATTCTTTTCCTGGGAACGAAAGAACAACTTGAGATTCACTCATCGTCTTCTTCATCGTCATAAATAAGAATGTCTTCCCAAGAAAAACCTTCTGCTACCATGACAATTTCGTATTCCTTGCCGTCTTTTTCAATAAAATTTTCAGTAAAAAGGCATTCTTTGCCTTCAATTTTAATGAAGTTAGGAATTTCTTCGTCTTCGTCAGAGTGGCCCGCTGCCTTGTATAGCTCATCCACTTTGTTGCGTTCTACTAAAAAATATTCCCCACGAATTGGGGACAGCTTAGAAAGTGCTTCTGGCAAAACCATGATAAAATTCTCCATAATCAATGTTTAACGAACGACACACTCTATTCTAATAGCCAGTGTGCAGTCAACTAGGGAAAGGATAAAGGAAGAACTATGAAAAATTTAGAACTCTATTTAAAGAACCAGGGCTCTCAAAATTTATCGACTCAAGAACAAAAAAAACTCTTACGCAAGCACATGCTCATTGAAAGAGAAAACACCCACAAATACGCCGACCCCCAAAATTGGGGACCCAAGCAATTTTTTAGAAGCCTTGAACTTCTCAAAATAAACGACGTTGCAGACCTGGAAAATAAATATCTAATTGCATGCTTTTTCCCGATACGACACGAACTGGACTTGAGTTCTTTTGCGACAAGTCAGTGGCTATTTCCAAAAATCCACAACAACAATCAACTTTTATGGTTTGAATATGGCGATGGAAAAACAAATTATATTGAAAATAAGTATGGCATAAAAGAAAAAGAAGATAAATATTGCTTTTCCTATGGCCATGATTTTTTACCCATGCTTTGCTTTATTCCAGGAATTGCAGCAGCACAAGATGGCACACGCCTTGGCTATGGCGGTGGATTTTACGATAAATTTCTGTCTGAATTTAAAGATAAAGTCACGAGTGTGTTGTGCTTGCCATCTCGTGAATTTTTATTTGATACTTTGCCTTACGAAGAGCACGATGAAAAGGTGGATTTAATTGTCTTTTAAATTTAAAATGGCCAGCAATTGCTGGCCTTGTTTGTTGAGACTAAATAGCAGAAGTGGCTTAAGCCGCCGCTTTGTCATCTTTAGGACGTTCTGCAATCATGCACTCAGTTGTGAGCAACAAAGACGCAACAGACGCCGCATTTTGCAATGCAGTTCTTGTTACCTTAGTTGGGTCAATAATACCAGACACCATCATGTCTTCGTATTTTTCATCTTTAGCGTTAAAGCCAAAGTTAACAGACGCATTTTCACGAACTTTGTTCAAAATAACAGAAGGCTCTTGACCACCATTCAGAACAATTTGGCGAAGTGGTTCTTCAACAGCGCGAAGAATAATACTAACACCAAAAGCTTCTTCAGGAGTCACTTGAGCTTTAAGAGCTTCAAGTTGTTTTTGTGAACGAATTAAAGCGACGCCGCCCCCTGGAACAATTCCTTCTTCAACGGCAGCACGAGTTGCATGCAGAGCATCTTCAACGCGAGCTTTCTTCTCTTTCATTTCCATTTCGGTAGCAGCGCCAACCTTAATTACCGCAACACCGCCAGCCAATTTCGCTACGCGCTCTTGTAACTTTTCACGATCGTAATCGGATGTGGAATCATCAATTTGCTTGCTCAAAAGCTTGATACGGCCTTCAATGTCCGCTTTTTGGCCTTGGCCATCAATAATTGTGGTGTTGTCTTTGTCAATACGAATGCGTTTTGCAACGCCCAATTGCTCAAGAGTTGTGGACTCAAGCTTCATGCCGAGTTCTTCGGAAATTAAAGTCGCGCCAGTTAAAATAGCAATATCTTCAAGCATTGCTTTACGACGATCACCAAAACCAGGAGCTTTTACAGCAACAATTTTTAAGTTTGCACGCAGACGGTTGAGAACAAGTGCCGCTAGTGCTTCACCTTCAACATCTTCAGCAATAACTAAAAGAGAACGTGCCGAACGAATTACTTTTTCAAGAATTGGAACAAGGTCTTTAAGTGAAGACAACTTCTTGTCATACAAAAGAACGTATGCATCTTCGTAGTTTACTTCCATTCTTTCAGCATCGTTCACAAAATAATTTGATAAATAGCCTCTATCAAATTGCATTCCTTCAACAACATCAAGAGTGGTTTCCATGCCTTTTGCTTCTTCCACTTGAATAACACCTTGCTTGCCAACTTTTTCCATTGCTTCAGCAAGAATATTTCCAATTGTGGAATCCGAATTTGCAGAAATGCTTCCAACTTGAGCAATTTCAGTGTGGCTTGAAATTGGCTTGCTAATTTTTTTAAGCTCAGCAACTGCAACTGCAACTGCTTTTTCAATGCCGCGCTTTAAGTCCATTGGATTGTGTCCAGCAGCAACAAGTTTAACGCCTTCGCGGTAAATTGCTTGAGCAAGAACAGTTGCTGTGGTAGTTCCGTCGCCGGCAACATCAGAAGTTTTAGAAGCAACTTCTTTTACCATTTGCGCGCCCATATTTTGAAACTTATCTTCAAGTTCAATTTCTTTTGCAACAGTAACACCATCTTTAGTCACGCTGGGTGAACCAAATGATTTGTCGATGGCCACATTGCGGCCTTTTGGACCCATTGTAATTTTAACGGCGTCGGCAAGAACATTGACGCCTTCAAGAATTTGTTTGCGGGAATCTTCGCCAAAATTAAGCATTTTTGCTGACATAATGTCTCCTTAAATAAAAATAAGAATTAGTTTAAAACTTAAATAAAAATTAATTTAAAACGCCAAGAACGTCATCTTCACGTAGAATAAGGTGCTCGACACCTTCTACTTTAATTTCAGTTCCACTGTATTTGCTAAATAAAACCTTGTCACCGACGTGAATATCGAGTGCACGAACTGTTCCATCAGCTAGAGTTTTTCCATTACCTACAGCAATAACTGTGGCATAAATTGGTTTTTCTTTCGCGTTGTCTGGAATAAGAATACCACCAGCAGTTTTAGTTTCTTCTTCTTCACGCTTAACGAGAATACGGTCGGAAAGGGGACGTAACTTCTTCATATGAGAAAGGCCTCCAAAATAAGTTGAACAGAAAAACAGAGTAAAAATATAAGTAATTTGCGGCACGTGTCCTGCAAACCCCAGCTAGAAAGTAACCGGCTGACAGCCCGTGTCAAGAGATGGCTTAACTGAATGAACCCAGTCATGTGGAATTTCAAGCACCATTTGCAGAGACTTTCGCATATATACAAAATTGAACTAAGCTTAGCTAAGTCCATTTAGGCATATATGCACATTTACCCCTTATCATGCAACACACCCAAAGTCTGAATTGAATAGTGCTGGCGAGAATTTCGTGTCACCGAATAAACAACTCCACTGCTATCCTGAATAAGAGCAACAGACTCCCGCGCTTTATTTTTAAAACCAAACAGCAATTTTCCTTCAGCCACAGAGCTTTCCATATGCAATAAATCTTTGCTCTCAGGCGGCAAAAAAGATCCCAACGGTTCCAATTTATTTTCTTCCGAAAATAAAAAAACCATATTCGCTTTTTTTGTCACAATTTTTGGCTCATCACGATTTGAATTTGCATAAAAAGAAAATATTTCTTGGCATTGAGCATCAACTTTTCGCAAATTTTGCTGAAGTCCTTCCTGTTCATTGTGCGAATTATGTGAAGAAACAGAAATAAAATTAGATTGCATGGAAACAGAAAAACAACGACAGGAAAACAAGCAAAAGACAAGACCGCAAACCAGTTTAAAAATTTTCAACAAATTATTCATAAAAAACCCAAATAAATTATGCTAGATGTTGAACAACAACACCACAAGACGTTAAAAAATTTTCAACAAATTCCATACATTTTTCTTTAACCATGCTTCACTTCCA
>JAZKEW010000023.1:0-2100 GCA_040386785.1 Bdellovibrionota bacterium | reverse complement strand
AAATTCATGATCATCATTTTTATACGAATTTCTAAATGTCACTTTTTTTATACCCGCAGTGATAATTGCCTTTGCACATTCACGACATGGACTATGGGTGGAAAAAAGAGAAGAATTACGAAGATCTTGTCTTGAAGCCGCTATGGCATTTATTTCTGCATGCACCATGAACGGGTATTTATCAGGACGTAAATTAGGAAGCAGGTGATCTTCGGCACCGGGAGGAAAACCGTTGTAGCCCGTAGCAAGAATACGTTTGTTTTCATCGACAATAACAATACCGACTTGAGTTTCTGCATCATGACTACGCAAAGCCACTGCTTCTGCAATATTGAGAAAATACTCTTCCCAGGAAGGGCGAGCAATGGATTTTTTGTTGTTAAAATCTATTTTAATTTGCGGAAATGCTTTGCTCATAACACAATATTTTCCCTATATTCACCAAAGACACCACGCATTGTATTGCAAATTTCACCAATACTTGCGTATTGACGAACTGCATTTAAAATATGAGGCATGAGGTTATCTGTTCCCTGAGCAGCCACACGCAAATTTTCAAGCGCATTTTTCACAGCTAAGTTATCTCTATTCTGCTTTACTTTTTTCAATTTTTCAACTTGATTTTTTTCTACGGAATCATCAACCCTTAATAAATCGGTTGATTGCACTTCATCCATTTTAAATTGGTTCACACCAACAATAACTCTTTTTAGCTCTTCAATATCCTTTTGATAAATATAGGCAGAGTCTTGAATAGCGGCCTGCACAAAACCTTGTTCAATGGCTTTTACCATACCACCCATAGCATCAATTTTTTTAATAAGTTCTTCGGCTTCTTGCTCAATTCTATTTGTAATATTTTCCACATAATAACTGCCACCAAGGGGGTCAACAGTTTCACAAATTCCACTTTCATAAGCAATAACTTGTTGTGTACGTAAAGCAAGTCGAGCAGAATGTTCCGTGGGGAGTGCAAGGGCTTCATCTTTACTATTTGTGTGCAAACTTTGAGTGCCACCCAACACCGCAGCTAAAGCTTGAATGGTAACGCGCACAATATTGTTGTCAGGTTGTTGAGCGGTGAGAGTGGATCCAGCAGTTTGAGTGTGAAAACGCAAAGTTAAACTTTTTGGGTTTTTAGCGCCGAAGCGCTCTTTCATAATTTTCGCCCAAAGTTTTCGTGCTGCTCTAAATTTTCCAACTTCTTCAAGTAAATCAGTATAAGAGTTAAAAAAGAAGGAAATGCGTGGTGCAATTTCGTCCACATCAAGACCAGCATTTAACGCAGCTTGTATGTAAGCAATTCCATCAGCCAAAGTAAAACCAACTTCTTGAGCTGCGGTACTGCCCGCTTCACGAATGTGGTAGCCGCTTACAGAAATGGTATTCCACTGCGGAACGTAGTCACGACAAAATGCAAAAATGTCTGTAATAATTCGCATAGATTGACTTGGTGGATAAATATAAGTCCCACGCGCAATATATTCTTTTAAAATATCGTTTTGAATAGTGCCTCTGAGTTTATCACTGCTCACGTTTTGTTTTTCAGCTGCTGCAATATAAAGAGCAAGCAACACAGAAGCCGAGGCATTTATTGTCATAGATGTGGATATTTTATCAAGAGGAATTCCTGAAAATAAAGTTTCCATGTCTGCTAGAGTATCAATAGCAACCCCAACTTTTCCAACTTCCCCAGCTGCTTCAGGGCTATCGGAATCGTAGCCAATTTGTGTTGGGAGATCGAAGGCCACACTCAAACCCGTTTGCCCTTGCGACAAGAGGTATTTGTAACGATTATTGCTTTCTTCAGCCGTAGCAAATCCAGCATATTGCCGCATGGTCCACAGACTTGATCTGTACATTTCTTTGTGAATACCGCGGGTGTAAGGATACTCGCCTGGGTTTTCAGTATTTTGACTGACTTTCTCAGGCGTATAGACACTTTCAACGGCATAATTTGAAGCTGTGACAAATTTTTCTTTACGAAAGGCCATTTATTTAACCTCAGTTGTGAGCTGGTTTTTGCCAATACGGCCAGGAAAATTACTCCAAAATTCAGGAACTAAAATTTTATTTAAAAGATCATTCCAACTTGGAAAA
>JAZKEW010000022.1:0-3178 GCA_040386785.1 Bdellovibrionota bacterium | reverse complement strand
GCGCTCCATCAACAACCGGCATGCTTCTCTCACAAATAATTAAGTCGACCGGCGTTGCCCTTAAAATTTTGAGCGCTTGCATGGAAGTACTCGCTATTTGAATATCCCAAAACCCCAAATTTCTGAGTGACGAGGAAACTGAAATACGATAGCCCTCATTGTCATCAATAACAAGAAAACTCATAGAGCTTGATAATTCAAAAGTCTTTTCCATAAATTTACCTTTTTTAACCCCAGTAAGCTGCGGGTTCAAATCTTTTACCATGTTGTTTGGCAAGCTCGAGTAGCTTGGATTTTACGACAGCTTTCCCTAGACTTTTTGCATAGTGAAAGGGGCCTCCTAAAAAGGGAGGGAAACCTAAGCCAAATATAGCGCCTAAATCTCCATCATCTTCAGAACGAATAATTTTCTCATCAAGACACCGAGCTGCTTCATTCATGAAAACATAAATACAGCGCTCAGCGATAGTCTGGAGGTCAAAATGTTTTCTTTCCTTTGAAAAATGTTTGTAAATAGATTCGTCAGGAGATTCTTTTTTGCCATCTTTGTACAAATAAAACCCACTATTATTTTTTCTACCTTTTCTATTTTCTTTACCAATAGCTTCAATTTCGTTTGGAATGACAATGCGATCTGCGAATGAATCCATTAGGACGCGAATAATATGTTCCCCAACATCAATTCCTACTTCATCGAGAAGTGTGACAGGACCAACTGGCATGCCAAATTTTTCGAGGGCATTGTCAATGTCTTCAATGCGAGCCCCTTCCGACAAAATATTCAAAGCTTCTGCAACTTGGAAAGCCAAAATTCGAGTGGTAAAAAAACCAGGGCCGTCGTTCACAATAATAATTTGCTTGCCCATTTTGGCTGCTAAATCGAATATTGCTGAGGCTGTGGTGGAAGATGTTTTTGTTGTCGTAATAATTTCAACCAAAGGCATTTTTGGAACTGGAGAGAAAAAGTGCATTCCTATTACATTTTCAGGTTTTTTTGCCTGTTTAGAAATGTGAGAAATTGGAATACTGCTTGTGTTGGTTGCAAAAATAAAATTTTCATTTGGAATATTTTCTTCACATTGTCGTAGCACATCTTGCTTAATTTTGACATCTTCAAAGACAGCTTCAATGACAATGGACGAATTTTTGAGAGAGGAAAATTGTAAGGAAGGCGTGGCAAGATTAATTTTTGTATCTTTTTCAAACCATTTAATACGACGTTTTTTAAACCTTTCTTCAAAATAGCTTGAAACTGCTTTTAAACCCCTTTGCAAGCCAGAGGAATCGCGATCGATTAACACGGTACGAATTTCTTTATCGGCAAGAACAGTTGAAACACCGCTTCCCATAAGCCCTGCGCCAAGTATTCCAACGGAACTGTTTCCAGTTTCAAGTGAAGTTGTATACATTTTATTGGACTGATTTTGTATTGTTTTTGCATATGGATTTTTTTTAGCATTTGTCATGATGTTAAAAATATGGATAAGTGCTTTACTCTCTGCACTCACAACAAGTTCGCCAAAAAGTTTTGCTTCTAGCTCAAGCCCTTCATGCAATGATTTTTCGACTCCGCGCATAACAGATTCAAGGGCCTTTAACGGGGCAGGATAGCGTCCTTTGGTACTTTTTAGAATCATCTTTTTGCTTTGTTTGCCAATAATAAATCGACCAAAAGGATTTCCTTCTAGGGCAATTTTTTGTGGGTCAAAATTTCCGCCGAAGGAAGAAACAATACCCATGGAAGAAGGTTGTTTTCTTTTTTGACCTTTTTTTGTTTTGCAAAGGGCCACGGCTTTATTCAAGAGTTGATTTTCTGGCACACATTCGTCAACCAAACCTATTTTTAAGGCTTTTTTACTGTCAATTTTTTTTCCAGTTAAAATTAAATCAAGAGCTGGCGCGATACCGACTAGGCGAGGGAGGCGTTGTGTTCCTCCACCGCCAGGAATAATTCCAAGTTGCACTTCTGGTAACCCAAGCTGTGTTGAAGAGTGAGTAGAGCAAATTCGATAGTCACATGCTAAAGAAAGTTCTAAGCCGCCACCAAGGCAAACTCCATGAATTGCTGCAACGGTCACAACTTTTGCGTCGGAAAAATAACGTAACAAGCGGTGTAATTCTTTGCTTGCACGTTCACCATCTTCCTTTGTTTTAATTGTGTCGAATATAGAAATATCTGCTCCAGCTGCAAAACAATTTTTTTTAGAAGAAGTAATCACAATTCCTTCTAAATTTGGTCGTGCAAGAATTTTAGGTAAATTTTCATCTATGTCTTGCAACATATCTACGGTAAAACTATTGACTGCCTTACTTTCGTCGTTCATGTCGATAATGCAAATGTTGTCTTCAAAAGAAAAACGAAATACTTTTGATTTTGAATAAAGATTGTCGGTCATGTTTGTTTTTCCTTTTTTTAGTTGCCTGTTTCAAGTAAAATTCCCATACCAATTCCACCCGCAGCACACACAGCAACAATAGCATATTTGCTGTTTGTACGAGCAGCAATTCGCAAAGCGTTGCTAATAAGCCTTGCCCCAGTTGCGCCAAATGGATGTCCAATAGCGATAGAGCCGCCTTGAATATTTATTTTTGATTGGGGAATAGGACCAAACGCCGGCATGCCCAATTTTTCCTGGCAAAATACTTCACTTTCCATGCAATCAAGACAACTTAAAGCCTGTGAGGCAAAAGCTTCGTGAATTTCAAATACACCGACATCATCTTTACTAACATTATTTTTTTTGAGTAATTTTGGAATAATATAAGCAGGTCCAATAAGAAGTTGATCATTTGGATCAACCGCAACAGTCATAATGTCGACAATATAACCGAGAACGGGGAGTTTATTTTCTTTTGCATAAGACTCAGAACTTAGTAAGGTAACAGCCGCTCCGTCTGTTAAGGGGCTTGCATTTCCTGCAGTAATTGTCCCGTTGCGTTTGTCAAAAACGGGTTTTAATTTTGCAAGTGCTTCTACAGTGGTATCTGCTCGCACGTTGTTGTCTTTGTCTACAAAGACCGCTTTGTCTTTCCCTGTCCAAACGGGAACTATTTCATTGCTAAAATAGCCAGACTTGTGAGCATTTGCTGCATTCATGTGACTTTTGTAAGTAAATTCATCTTGTCGTTCGCGAGAAATATTATTTTTAACTGCCATTATTTCTGAGTGCTCACCCAT
>JAZKEW010000021.1:21250-34655 GCA_040386785.1 Bdellovibrionota bacterium | reverse complement strand
GGTATATGGACGGCTATATTAACCCCGAAAGCTACATGAAGGAACAACAAGCAAAGGTTTTGCAAGATAAAGAAAAGGAAAAAAAATTTCCTGAAAGTTCCGTGCGTGATGTGTTGAAGTTTTTGCTTGATCATGCACCACTGAGTGCTTGGCAGCGCGATGTGCTCTCTATTGTTAGAGAAGAGGCCTATTATTTCGCACCACAAGGACAAACTAAAATTATGAATGAAGGCTGGGCTGTGTACTGGCATTCAAAAATTCTGACCGAACTTGTGCTAAAAGACTCTGAGGTTATTGATTATTGTGACCATTATTCAGGTATTGTGCAAATGAGTGGACAGCGTTTAAATCCTTATAAATTGGGCGTTGAACTTATGCGGCACATTGAACAACGTTGGAATAAAGGCCAATATGGTTTGGAGTATGCCCTTTGCGATGACCCTGCAGTGCGCAAACAGTGGAATACTCATGCCAATAAAGGTCGCGAGAAAATATTTGAAATTCGTAAGTACCACAACGATATTACTTTTATAGATGAATTTTTAGATGAAGATTTTTGTGAAGCTGCAGGCTTATTTACATGGGTGCAAGACAGGCGTTCTGGTCAATCTGTAATTCATGATCGCGATTTCAAAACCATTAAAAAAGAAATACTCGACGCCTTTACCAATTTTGGTCAACCTATTATTGATGTGGTTGATGGTAATTTTAGAAATCGAGGTGAAATTCTTTTGTGCCATAAACACCAAGGAAAAGATTTGAAAATGGATTGGGCCGTGGAAGCCTTAAAAAATATTTATAAAATATGGTCTAGGCCGGTAAATATTTTAACTGTTGTAGAGTCGGAGAGTAAAATTATTCATTATGATGGCAGTGAGCCTAGAATAGAAAAGGGTATTACATTGGATTAAAAGGGTTTAAAAATTTTTTAATTTCCTTGATTAAAGTCCCAACTCACTCCTAAGGTAAATTCAATCCAATCCAATTTGTATCGTCTCATGCCAATATCAAAGGATACTTGTTTTGGCATTAAATCCATGGGCTGCACTTCAAATTGTAGTGTCCATGCAGGGTAATTTTGAACAATATCGAACAATGAAAACGATCCTTCTAAGCTGTATTTTCCAAGCCCGCTTAAATTAGCTTGCCACCTGACACTAGGATCAATTTGAATATTAGAAAGACTGGAGTTGGTTTTTGTACCTTGAATATTCCCGCCTGTAATTTCAATATCACTTCCTAAAAATAATTTTGCAGCTTGTACATTGCTGCTCCATGCGGCGTTGTAAATAGCGGAACCAAGTAAATAACTATTTCCAGAAATGTTGCCACTGTAAAATGCGTATTGTGCAAATGGTTTAGCATATAAGTCATAATTTGAATCAACTAGTGCCATTGCTTTAGCGTCAAGTCTGTTAATAATAATGTGAGGAAATGAGCTTGACTCGCCTTCTGCAAATGAGCCTAAAGAAACTCCGCCGCCAGCTTTCAATTCTGTGAAAGTCCAGCTTTCAGGGGCATTCCACATGGCTTTTCTTTTAATAGGATACTTATTTATGCTATTGCTAGTTTCTTGTAAGGAAGTTGTGGCTCCACCTGCTTCAGGCATCATATTACCTTGTTGTTGTGCAGCATTATTCATGGAAACTTTTTTGTTTGTTTCTACTGCTGCAGCCATGGCGACTGGTGGTTCAGGTGGCGGATTTTTTTCAATCGGCACACCAAATCCTGATTCTGCAGAGCCAAGTATGGGAGCTGTTTGTGGATCGTAGGGCTCTTTCCAGCCAATTTTATTTTCATCTTTTTCCGCTCTCCAAGCGAGCATGACGATAGTTGAAGGGTCAAATGTTTTTGTAATTTGTTCTTGCTTAATTTTGTCTACGCTTGTTATCTGGCAAAGGGTGCTCCCTTTGCGAGCTTCCAGTACTTTGAGTTCATACAAAGGAACCCGTTGCGCCCGTAAGAATTCTCCACTTTGTGGGTTGTAGCTTGTTAAAATAACATAGCCGGCATTTATTTTTTGTCCGCGCTCAAGCCCTCTTTCTGTGCCGAAATCGAGGGTCATTAAATTATCGCGTGTGTAAGCTATCCGGCCATCATGCCCTATGGTCGAAATTAACCGAGAAAGAGCTTCTAAAAAAGCAGCCGTTATCTTGTCTTCACTGGCCTGTGCTTCGAGTAAAATATCTTCTCGAGCCCAATTGCTTTTTGCGTTTCCTGAGCCGTTTAGTGTGAGTCTGACTAGGGTTTCATCGGGAGAAAATATCACAGTAGGTTTTATCCAGGCATCTAAATTGTAATCTAATTCTAACTTATTTTTTAGGGTTGTGACTTTATTGAAATCTTCTTTCTGTGCTTGATTTTTTGTTGGCAGAATGGTTAGAAATTGTGTTAAAGACAAATCCCAAAATCGTCCAGTGCCTTTTGCTTGCTTTTCTAAGTCACTGGCAAACATTTTTTTCATGTCTTGTTCATTATAAGGAAGTGCAACAGCTCCATGTAAAAGTAAATCTTGTTTTCGCATAAAGCTTCTAAATTCGTCGACGTTGCTTTCCACAAGATCAAGACCAACACGGCGTATGGGCGGCAGAACCATGGTGTTTTGTTGGGTGGCAGGCGCTGAAGCTGAACTTGAGTCCACGTCCGCTGCAAATATGTTCGCAGGAATATTAAAAAATAAGACAAACCATAAATATTTTTTTTTCACTGGACGCTTTCCTCTATTTTATCTTGCTCCGTCCTTCATTTTAAATGATTTGAGAGTTATGTTATACTTGTGGTTTATTTGACATGAGGGTGAAATTTCTGCATGAAGTTTATAAAAAGGGCCTTTGCCTGTTTTATTTTTATTTTGATAGTGGCGAGTATTGCTATTAATTATTTCATGGAAAATACGGTCAACATCAATAAAAAAGCTATGGACAAAAAGGAATTTGCTATTGTTTTAGGGGCAAGTGTCCATGGCAATGAACTTTCTGGTGCTCTTTTGGCAAGAATGAATGTGGCCATTGATCTGTATAAAAAAGGGTATGTGAAAAGTATTCTGCTGAGTGGCGACGGCACCGACGAATATTACAGTGAAACGACCGCTATGAAAAAATTTGCACTGGGAAATGGGATTCCACAAGAAAATATACTGACCGATGAAAAGGGGTACAACACTTATTTTACAATGCTGCGAGCACGTGAGGTGTTTAATGCAAAAAGCGCGTACATTATTACACAAAATTTTCATTTGGTGCGGGCTGTTTGGGTTGCACAAGAGTGTGGTATTGAAGCGCAAGGAGTTGGTGCTGGGAACTTAAAAGGCCCTTGGTACTATTACATACGAGAGTTTTTTGCTAGGGTGAAGGACTTTGTGCAGACTCGGCTTAAAATTTAGTAAGGGGTTAAATAATGGAATTAAAACAAGGCGAAGCAACTCTTGTTATTGGTATGCAGTATGGAGATGAAGGCAAGGGCAAACTGGTCGATGTTTTAGCTCGCGGCGCCGATCTCGTGTGTCGTGTGCAAGGAGGCAATAATGCAGGCCACACTATTTGGGTTAATGGCGAAAAATTAGCCACACACCTTATTCCTTCTGGTATTTTGCAAGAAAATTGCAGTGTGGCTATTGGGGCAGGGGTAGTTATTGATCCTTTTGTCCTGCATGAAGAAATTGCTAAAATAAAGAAAAAAGGGGTAGACATTTCTCCCAAGCGTTTTTTTATTGATTCCCGCTCCCCAGTTATTTTGCCTTATCATAAAAATCTGGATGTTAAACGGGAGCAAGAACGTTCTGTCAATTCTTCTAAAATTGGCACCACAGGGAAGGGCATAGGGCCTGTTTATGCAAGCCGTGCTTACCGTGAAGCTTTGCGTATGGCGGAACTTATTAAAGAAGAAAATTTGCTTGCGTGGCTAAACGCGCATCCTAAGCTAAAGGAAAATTTAGACGCAGAACAAATGGAAAAACTTTTATTTGTTGCACAAGAACTTGCTCCCTACGTTAAAGATGTCGCCATGATTGCCAATAATTGTTTGGACAGGGGCGAAAGGGTTTTACTTGAGGGCGCTCAAGGTACCATGCTAGACGTTAGTTTTGGCACATACCCTTTTGTCACATCGAGTAATTTAATTTCCGGTTCTTGCGCCGGTGGTGTTGGAATTCCTCCCTGGAAAGTTTCTAATATTTTAGGTGTGATTAAAGCTTATTCGACAAGGGTTGGTAACGGTCCTTATCCTGCAGAATTAAAGGGGTCATTTGGCGACGAATTGCGTAAACGTGGCAATGAATTTGGCACAACCACAGGCCGTCCTCGTTCTGTTGGTTGGCTTGATCTCGTAGCTCTTCGTTACTTTAGCAAAATTAATGGCCTCACAGGGCTTGCTATTATGAAGGCAGATGTGTTGTGTGGAATTGAAAATATTGGTGTTGTTACGGCGTACAGAGACAAACGCACAGGAAAAGAAATGTCCGGCTTTCCCGTAACACCACAGGCGTGGGAAAGTGTGGAGCCCGTTCTTGAATTTGTACCTGGGTGGGAACATGTTCTTGTGCAAGGAAAAGTAGGTAAAGAATACAAGTCGTATTTAAATAAAATACAAAACTTTACGGGCGTGCCAATTATTTATGTTTCTTCGGGGCCGGAAAGAAGTGAAGGGTTGTGGCTTTAAAACAGCAATAGCTTTATTCCATTTGTTTCAGGTCCAAACACTCTGCCTTGTTTTTAATTTTTCAAAAATAGTTTCTTGAATTTGTTCGCGTACTTGATGAGCTAGCTTATAAACAAGCACCCTGTCTTTTTCAGCACCAGGTTCATACTGCGAAAAATCAATGGGCGGTAGAATATGAATACTCCACTTGCTTGGCAGCGGAACAAGTCCAAGCGGGCCAAGGGTTGGAAACGTCCAAGTGATAGGCGTGTATGGCACACCAGCCATTCTTGAGAAAAAAGTTTCTCTCGCAATCATGGGGTGAATTTCTTCAGAGCCAATAAATGCTACGGGCACTAGGGGAGCTCTGGTTTTTAAGCAGAGGCGAATAAAACCACCACGGCCAAAGCGTGCTAGGTGATATTTGTCTTTGTACAATTTACCAAGCCCCTTGACTCCTTCTGGAAAGACAATGACTGCGTGGTTATTCTGTATGAGTTTTTGTGCGTTTTCTTGACTGGCACGTACGCCGCCAAAACGCATCATAAGTGAGCCTAAGAAGGGAAAGTGAAATAAAAAATCTTCCACCATAAAGCGAACGTCTCTGTGAGCGTGGTGTTCTTTTTGCAAAGCAATTTTGAGCATGGTGGCGTCGTAGGGGAGTCCTCCAGCATGATTGCCAACGAGCAAAACAGGCCCTGTGCTTGGAATATTTGAAATGCCGTAAGTTTCCACTCGCCAATATTTAAAGTATAAAAATTCAAACATGGGGCGAATATATTGATCGAAAATAGGATCGTAACCAAAGGGGTCAACTTCTTCACTGCGCGTGCTTAGGGAAGATTGATGATATCTTTTGCGGAGATTGAATAAATTGACTCCGGTTAATAAGTCATCATTATTTGTTTTTTCAGATTTATGTTGTGAAATAATTCCTCCTAAAATTGAATTTTTTGAAACCCGTGAGTGGTTGCATAAGCTTCATCTTCACCCAGGGTTGCCGAAGGAACAGAAAAGCCTATTTCGCGTAATCTGTTGGCTTCAATCATGGACTTTAAAGCTTGTCTACTAGAATATTTTGCAACAAACCCTAATTCATTTTCAGCTTTTTTGCCGTCAGCCACACAAAGATATTGAAAAAATGGCACCATTTCAGATGGCAATTCCCAAGCCCGCATTAAATAACCTCCGGAAAAAAAGGTTTTGCATAAACCTGAAAAAATGGACACTGGAAATTTTCCGGACAAATGAATTCCTGTGCTCAGCGGAAGCACGCCGCGTCCAACAATATTAAAAACTCCTGTTGCTTTACTAAATAAAGCCATGATTTGTGCTCTCAGAGCGTCATCTTCATGAATAAATTGCAACAAGGGGTCGTAGCCAAATACTTTTGGAACAATTCCCGACATAAAGTAACGAGCCCGCACATTGGTTGAATTTGGGCCTAAAATGGGAGCAAAGCGTAAAACAATGACCTCGCATTTAGGGTAATTTTGTGAAAAATCTTTTATTTGATTTTCAACATCCACGCGGGTACGAACAAAATGTGCTTTTTGGTATTTTGTGATAAAAGACTCATTCATAAAGTTTGGATTTTGTGGATGTGCCCCATATACAAATGTAGAACTATGTACCACAAAGCGTTTTATTTTTGCCTCTGCAATGGCGTTTAAAACATGAAACGTCCCAATAGATTCTACCTCATGGTGGACGCTTCTGCTTCGTGTAGGACCGGAATAAAGTGCACCGTGAATAAATTCACTGACATTATTTTCTAAGAGAGTTTGAGCCATGCTTTGGCACGACTTTTCTTTTGTAATATCGAGCCGGTGAAAGATACATTTTGTTGACATATGTGAGGGAGGTTGCATATCAAAAATATGGATTTCTTTTACGGTAGACAGCTCAGAAAGTCTTTTTAAAACAAGTGTATTTAAAAAACTGTTTGCCCCTGTTATGGCAATTCGTTCGTGGGAATGATTGTTCTCCATTGTAAACCTCTTTCGTTGCAACAGATTATCTTGTATACTTAGACTATTCAACAGGTGTCGAAGACAATTTAAGGGAGTGGGCCATGACAGGTTTCGCTAGAAAAGTTCTCGTACTGGATTCCCGGTTTGAACCAGTTAAAATTGTTTCAATGAACGTTGGCTTCGTGTTGATTTACTCGGATAGAGCGGAATGTGTTGCGGAGTCCGATAGAGTTATTCAAGGCGTGGCTAGAGAATGGACCGTGCCATGGATTATTCGTTTGAGGGGGTGCAGGCCCCGTGTCAGGCGACTGACTGGCCCAAGGTTTTCTAGGCAGAATATTTATTTGCGCGACGGCTTTCGTTGTCAGTACTGTCACTGGACCGGTTCCGCCAACTATTTAACTCTCGATCACCTACTCCCCACAGCAAAAGGCGGTAAGACCACCTGGGATAACATTGTGACAGCCTGTAAGTCGTGCAACATGAAAAAGGGGGCTAAAACCATTGAAGAATTGGGATTGCTCTTGCACAGGCCACCGAAAAAACCCGATCTCCATCCCTCTCTTCTCTTCCCATTGCGTTACGGTTTAACCATTAAAAATACCCCAGAAGTTTGGGTACCGTTTCTCGATCTGTCTCTTTCACAAAAAGTACATGGAGAGCTAGAGGCCGCACCCATCTTCACCCCCGCTTTTGAGCAATATGGTCTAAAATTTGCTTGACTTTACAGATGGTTAGTATTTATCCTTACTTAAATTGGAAAAAACCAATTTAAGTAAGGATAAAAATGGATCTCCAACTGATTGAAACAATTCACCTGCAAAATCCGTGGCTTAATGCACCTTTAAGTCCACTTGTTTCCCCTGGGAATTATATTCCAAGGCATCAAATTGATTTTTTGCTCCAACCAGACTGGGATTTTTTGTGGATGATTCTTGTGGGGCCACGGCAATCGGGTAAAACAACAATTGGCAAGTTTCTTTGCAAAAAGCTGATTGACTCTGGTAGGTATAAACAACTTTTCTATTTAAATTGTGACTTTCGTGAAATTCGACAGTGGCTGGAGTCACCTTCTTTTTTAGAAGAGGCGGAAAAAACATTTCAATTAAAAAATTATATTTTATTTATTGATGAGGTGCAGCGCTTGGAAAGTCCAGGATTGCTGCTTAAAATTATTGCCGATTTAAAATTGCCCATAAAAATGATTGCCTCTGGTTCATCACAGTTGGAAATTAAGAGCAAAGTGCAAGAACATTTAACAGGCAGACAGCTGGAAACACTTATTTTACCTCTGAGTGGAATGGAAATAAATTTTAGTGAAAATTTACAAACCATTTTAACTTATGGAACTTATCCGCAAGTTTATTTAGCACAGCAAAAACAAATATTTTTGCAAGAATTATTCCATAACTATATTCAAAAAGATATTGTTGAATTTTTGCAAGTTGGCAAGCCTGACGTTATCCCACAGCTTCTAGGTTTGCTTGCTCATTCTTCAGGTCAACTACTTAATTTTCAGCAATTAGCAGTTGATTGCCGAATTAAAGTAGATATGCTCAGAAATTACATGGATATTTTAGAAAAAACGTATGTTATTAAAACAATTAAACCTTATGTCGGAAATAAAAGAACAGAGCTGACTTCAAATCCTATTTGTTACTTTATTGACAATGGTTTTCGTAATCAGGCTTTAAATAATTTTACTCCCATAGAAAGTAGAACAGACAATGGCTTACTTGTAGAAAATTTAGTTTTCCAAGAATTGTACAAGTATAGCATCCAAGAAAGAAAAAATTGGCAAATTTATTATTGGAGAACGAAGGCTGGCGCTGAAGTTGATTTTATTTTAAAAACTAATTTTGATACGGCAATACCGGTGGAAGTAAAATATCGAAATTCGCTGGAATTAAGTTTAACACGCGGTTATAAATCATACTTAGAAGCCTATAATCCAGCGTTGGGTTTTGTTATTACAAAAAATCAGGTTGGTTCTATTGTTCACGAAAAAAGTAAAATTTATTTTATTCCTCTCGCAAATTTGCATAGTATATTTGAGCATTTAAAATTAATTTGATTTTTTTGGGTGTTATGCCGACTTTTTTAAGTAGCACAATACTTCGAAATATGGTGTGCCTGGGTGGGTATCAAAAGGCTCAACAAAAAGAGGCGTGTAATTATTTTGCGCAAATACTTTTAGGTCTGAGCCCATATGTTCGTGGAAAGAAGAAACAAAAATAATATGTTTTGGTGAAAGTTTAGTGACTGTTTCAATTAAGCTAGTATCAATTCCAGAACGCGGAGCTGTGATAATAATTGCTTCGCATGTTTGTAAAGAAGGGGTTATTGCAGGAAGCGTTTTACTAATTTTCCCGCATTCAACGTGCACATTTTTAATATTGTGAAATTTTAAATTCAGTTCTGTATTTTTTACATAGGAGTTTTTTTCGTCCAGTGCGTAAACCATACGCGCCTGTTTTGCAAGCAAACAACTCAATGCTCCCATACCAGAGTACAGGTGCAAAACAGTTTGAGTTCCTGTTAACTCGCAAAGTTCAATCACACGGGAAAAAACTTTTGAAGTCATAATAGGATGAATAGGCAATTCAACATCACAAGACAACTTAAAATTTAAAGTGCCAAATTTTTCTTCAATAATATCGGCTCCTGCAACAAGAACGGTCCCTGAATCTTTCTGATTCATTTCAGGATTTTCGAGCTGTAAGAACACACCCTGTACATGAGAAAATTTTTCAATTAAGTTACAAGCTAACTCGCGAAAAAGTGCTGGCTTTAATTCTCTTACCAATAAGGTAACAAAAGTTTGTTTTGTGGAACGTGATGAGCGAAGAATAAGTCCTGATAGAATTCCTGTTTTTCTTTTTGGCGAATAGATTGGAATTTTAAAATTTTTTAAGGCAGAGCGCAGATAATACATGATGTCATTTAAAATACTATTTTGAATTGGGCAGTTGCCAATATCAACAATTTTATTTAAAGATTGTCTATAAAAACCAATATCAATCCAAGGTTTTCCATTAACAAAATGTTCACTAACCACCAGTTTAACCGATTGCCTGTAGGCAAGTTTTTCACTCGATTCTACAAAATGTTGAACAACAACTTGTGGTAGAGAAGAGCCTAACTCTTTAAAATGCTCTTTGAGTCGAGCACTCTTTAAAAGTAATTGTGTCTTATAATCTTCATTTAATAAGCTACAGGAACCACAAGTGTCTAGTATTCGACAAATTTCTTTAGGAAGAATTTTTTCGACATTGCCCATTTTGGTGGTGATAAGTCTGTTGTGGCTCTCGTAACCTTCATGATTTGATTTTCGAGTGATACTGAGGGGGGGCTTTAAATTGCGTTTATTATTCATATTAACTTTTATACTGGAAGAAATCCTTCAAGCGGATATTTACTAGGGAACGAGTGAGCCAAAAGAAGCGAGAGAACTCGTCGACTAAATCTTTAGCTGGATCCCGTTGACAACTGGCAAGTTGTACCAGATGTGTAGGTATAAGCAAGAATAAAGAAAAAAGATTGCACTCGGCCTGACTCACTTCAGGACTTATTTGTAAACGCTCAGCATTGGCTTGCAAGTAGAGATTTGAAACCCTTTGCATTAAGAAGAAGCGAATAGAAGCACAAAGCTTTATTTTTTTTGGCCAAGTAATGACATGGACGCCATCGAGTATATTTTCTTCAATGAGATCTTCTTGAGCTTCCTGTTGTCTCACTGCAATAGTGGGGATGATACTTAACAGCTCAGGAATGTACACTGGCAAAGATTTTATTTCCGCTTTTTTAAGTAAACTTTCCGCTTCAAACAAAAGTTTTGAACGAATAGTTTCTGCGCACTCAAAAGAGCCATAGCTTTTGAAATCGGAAAGAGTGTCGAGTAAGGATACTCTTCCTTGTGCAACATCCGTAACAGAACGCGAATCAAGTCCGAGCTTATCTGCGATAAGATGAAGGCTTTGAATGTTTCGGATATTTTTTCTGCCATACTTCCAGTGGGTACAATCTGCAGGGTCAAAATCAAGTAGGGCGCCGACATCTTGATCTGTTACCTTTTCCCCCCGTGCGTGTTTGATATTAAGAATCTCTTTGCATAGTAAAAAAAGCTCTGCGCTATTTGGAAATCTATTGTTTTCTGAATTCAACATGAAGCAACTTCCTTTATAGAATAAAATTAACCTGCGGCTAAGGTAACACTATTTTGTGAAAATGTGTAGGGCGAAACGCGTTTAAAAATAAATTATTTGGTCCGTAAAAATTAGATTTTCATAGGGACACTTCCTTCCTCGTAGAGAATTGACATGATCTGCTGAAAAACAAAGCGTTCACTGGTAAATTAAACGTAAAAGCTGATTTCATTTTTTTATCGGAGAGAGAGCTATGGGCTACCGTATCATGACGAACGTATCCTCTATTGAGAATCAACGCCATATGCGCAACACGCGTCGTATGCTTGATCAAAGCTTAGCGCGGCTTGCGTCGGGCTATAGAATTAATAGAGCCGCTGATGATGCTGCTGGCCTTGCTATCAGTGAAAAACTGAGATCAAAAATAAGAGGTTTGCAACAAGCCCAGAGAAATGCAAATGACGGCATTAGCTTCGTTCAAACAGCCGAAGGCGGCATGAGTGAAGTACAGAATATGCTCGTGCGCATGAGAGAACTTGGAGTACAAGCGGCCAGTGATACGATTGGTCCAAGGGAACGTGAGTTTCTTGATATTGAATACCAGGCATTAAAAGATGAAATAGATAGAGTTGCTTACGCGACGACTTTTAATGGAACCCAGCTTCTCGATGGAACTGGTGGTGTGATTGAAATTCAAGTTGATACCGGTGGAAAAAACTTACTGGGAGTTGATAGGCTCGAATACAATTCATTTCATTCTGATGTTAAAACAGACAAACTAGGTGTTGCGGACTTGAGTATTTCTACAAAAGAAGGTGCACAGGAATCGTTGACCCACATTGAAGATGCCCTAGACTACGTCAGTGGTATGCGAGCCAGTCTAGGTGCCTTGCAAAATAGATTAAATGCAACAATTAATAACCTTGGAACCACAGTAGAAAATTTGAGTGCAGCGAACAGTCGAATTAAAGATGTGGATATTGCCGATGAAAGTTCTGAGCTAACTCGCAACCAAATTTTATTGCAGTCGGGAACAAGCGTTCTGCAACAAGCGAATTCAACTGCAAAAATGGCGCTCTCACTTCTAGATGGAAGATAGGTTATTTACGCAAATAGATCATCTAATGTTAACTCGTTGGAGACAAGCTGCTTCTTGTACTCGTTGTTAAACATTCCCGCATTTGTAATAAAAACCAAAAAAATACTTTTTCTAGTTTTTGTCTTATTACGAAATAAATTGATTTTTTTTTCTAGATTCTGTGCATAATCTTTTGTAATTTTAAATTCATTTTTGTTGTATTTTATTTCACACAAGGAAATAATATTATCTGCTCTATCGAACAATAAATCTATTTGGGTACCGGGTTCATTTTTTGTTCCCAAGTAGGACCAAAGATAGGGTTGCGCAATAATGTGCGAAATGCCGAGGGCTTTTTTAATCTGCCAGTGGTGTTTTAAGCACAAATTTTCAAAAGCATACCCGCTCCAAACCGTATATTCTTGGGTTTGACTCTGTAAATGCCAATAATTTTCTTTGTGCGAGGGGGAAAGTATGCCTTTTTTGTTTTTCTGCATCCAATGCATATAAAATAAAATAAATTCATCAATTATTTTATAAGTTGTGTCCTTTTGTTTTTGTGAATAAGAAGGCAACTGTGAAATAAAACCTGCTTGCTCGAGCTCCGTTAACCAGGTTTTTAGCCTTCCGCCGCTAGGTATTTTTGTTTTTTCCACAATTTCTTGTCGTGTAAGGCCTTTGTTTTTTGTAAACAAGGCACGGACAATTTTATAATGATTTTCTGAATTTTCAAACAAAGCTTTAAATAACACGGAAAATTCATCGACCAAACCAGTTGTGCCAAAACACAAAGAAGAAATATTTTGTGAAGGTGATAATCCTTTTTCTAAAAGATCAATATAGTAAGGCACTCCACCCAAGGCTAAAAATATTTCCACAATTTGACTTCTCGTATAATGGAAATGCCTTGCTTTTAAAAATTCTTCTACTTCGAGTAAAGAGAATGGTTGCAAATGAATGGTTTCTGTTATCCTATTGTGTAAGCCGCCTTTTGCTTGAATAATATTTTGAATCATCCATGTGGCAGCACTGCCACAAACCACGAGCTTTAAAGTTGGAATATCTTTTAATTCCGTATTCCAAGCGTGATCCAGTGCTCTTAATATGGATGTTTTTTTTGCTGCAAGCCAAGGCAGTTCGTCCAAAAAGATAAGTATATTTTTATTTGGATATCTTTTATATTCAAGTTTTATATAAGAAATAAGGGCTTCAAATGCGCTATTCCAATTATTATAAGTGGGAAGACGGACTCCTTGCGCAAAAGTATCTTCTAGGCTTTTTTGAAACAAGGCCAACTGCCTTTGTTTTGTGGCTTTAATTTCTCCCATAACATAAAATGTTTTTACATTGTTCAGCCTAAAAAACTCTTTGATTAAAAAAGTTTTTCCAATACGCCTGCGGCCGTATACAGCAATAAACTCAGCTTTGTCAGAATGTAGGAGCTGTTTGAGCCTTTTTTGTTCCGGCTCTCTTCCTACTAAAGTTTTTTCTAGCATATTTTATTAATTATTTTAGTTAGTTATAGTTGTTGTTAAGTTTTGGCCGCTCAAATTTTTTTTGAGCGGCCAAAACTT
>JAZKEW010000021.1:17185-21240 GCA_040386785.1 Bdellovibrionota bacterium | reverse complement strand
AAAATAATTTTATATTTTTATATCAGTTTTGGCCTATGTTATCAAGCAACCAGCCGTCAAACAAAAATTCCGCACGGGAAGCCATGAAGTCTCGTTTTACAGACTTTTCTAATTTCTTTTTATTTCCAAGTTGATGTGAATTTTTAGAATATTTTTCTATATCTTCTGTGGTTAAATCTGAAAATAAGCCCCAATGAATATTCATGGGAGAAAAATGTTTTGCTTCGGCAAACAGACAATAATGGGCGAGGGCTCCCAAGGATGTGTTGGCAGGGGGTAGGGGTAAGTCTTTTTTGTGTACAAGTTTATTGCCAATGCAGTGGCCTATAAAAACACCCATGGCAGCACTTTCTAAATAACCTTCCACTCCCATGATTTGTCCCGCAAGGTAAAGGCGGCTGTCTGCTTTAAAACTAAAGTTTGTGTTGAGAATATTGGGTGAAACCAAATAAGTATTGCGATGCATACTTCCCATTCTAAAGAATTCGGCTTGTGCAAGGCCTGGAAGAGTTTTAAAAATTTGTTTTTGCGCCGTCCAAGTGAGACGCGTTTGAAAACCCACCATACTCCACGCGGTGTCACCTAAATTTTCTTTTCGAAGTTGTACAACAGCATAGGGCCAACGTCCTGTGCGAGGATCGTCAAGCCCTCTCGCTTTCATGGGGCCAAAGGAAAGGGTTCTTTCTCCACGTTCTGCAAGCACTTCTATTGGTTGACAACCATTAAAGTAACGGGGTTCTTCAAAGGGGTGGTGGGGGACTTTATCGCCTTCGACCACTTTTTTTACAAATTCAAGGTACTCATCTTTGTTTAGTGGAAGATTTAAATAATCGCCCTCTGTCTCTTCAACGGATTCTACGTTTACAGCGTTCGCCTTTTCATACGCGTGTGTTCTTGTTTTTCTATTCGCTTTAAAAGCAATAGAATAATCAATACTTTCTCCATCAATAATTGGAGCAATAGCGTCGTAAAAATATAAATCTTGTGAATTTGTTACCTTAATTAAATCTTCACTTAAGGCCTGCCCAGTTAAAGGGCCAGTGGCAATCACAACAGCATCAAAATTAGAGTGTGTAAAAATTTGTGCAACGCTCTCCACAACGCATTCTACAACAGACACATTTTTGTGAGTTTTTAATTTTTGTGTGATGAGATTGGAAAAATTTTCTCTATCCACAGCCAGGGTTTCTCCAGCCGGAACTTCGGTATCAATGGCTGCAGGAATAATAAGGCTGCCTAATTTTTTAATTTCTTGTTTTAAAATGCCTGCGGGGTTTAGTCTACTTTTTGACTTTAAGCTGTTAGAGCAAACAAGTTCCGAAAATAAATGTGGAGAAACTTGTGCAGGAGTTGGGGAAATAGATTTCATTTCAAATAACGTAACGGACATTCCGTAAATTTCAGCAAGTATCCATGCGCACTCGCAGCCTGCAAGGCCTGCGCCTATAATGGCGACTTTATTTTGTGTTGTATTCAAGATGATAACTCCGCAGGGAAAGAGGGCTGAATAATTATTTCTGGTGTGTCACTCTTTTTAAAAAGTTTTGCAACCTTTCCGATTTAGGGTTGGCAAAAACTTCGTCCGTTTTGCCTTGTTCTACAATAAGTCCATTTTCCAAAAATATAGTGCGATTTGAAACTTTTTGTGCAAAATAAAGTTCGTGTGTTACCACGAGCATGGTCATCCCTGTTTTTGCAATATCAACCAAAATATCGACAACTTCGTCGACAAGTTCTGGATCGAGCGCACTGGTGGGTTCATCACAAAGTAACACTCGCGGATTTATGGCGAGGGCTCGTGCAATGGCCACCCGTTGTTGTTGTCCACCTGAAAGGCTTTTAGGATACTTATGACGGTGGGCTTTTAATCCAACTTTTTCAAGTAAATTTTCAGCTATTACTAAGGCTTCATCTTTTGGTTTTTCAATGACTTCAGCAAGACCCAAAAGCACATTCTCAAGGGCGTTCATGTGCGGAAATAATTCAAAGCGTTGAAAAATCATGCCTGTGTGACGACGAATTTTGTGTACAGGAAGTTTTGAGGTTCTGTAATTGATGCCGCACACTTCCACATTACCAGAAGTAATTGTTTCAAGAGCATTGATTGTGCGCAAACAGGTGCTTTTGCCACTTCCCGAAGGCCCAATGAGAGCAACAACTTCTCCTTCTGTTACGTTAAATGAAATGTCCTTTAACACATGCAAGTCGCCGCGTGTCGTTTTAAAAATTTTATTAACATTGTCAAGAGATATAACAATATCTTTAGGGTTAATTTTCTCACTCATTTTATTTTAATCCTGCACTCAATTTTTTCTCAAGGTATCTGCCAAAGGAACTAACCACTGTATTGACCACCAAATAAAGAAGTGCAATAAAGAACCAAGTTTCAAAACTTCTAAAAGTCACCGTGACAGCATTTTGTGCTTCTTTTGTAAGTTCTGGTATGGCCACAACAGAAAGTAGAGAGCTATCTTTTATGAGTGAAACGAATTGACCCACAAGTGGAGGAAGCATTTGCCTGAGCGCCTGTGGGGCAATGATTTTAGTCGCTACTTGAAAAGGGCTTAGACCTAAGGCCTTTGCAGCATCAATTTGTCCTTTGTCAAAGTTGACAATGGTGCCACGAAATATTTCTGCCACGTAGGCGGCACAAAATAAACTCATGGTTAAAACACCAGAAACGGCACCAGATAAATTAAAAGCTGTTCCTACAATAAAATAAGCAACATATAATTGAACAAGAACGGGGGTGTTTCTAAAAATGTCGACGTAAATAAGCGCTGCTAATTTGGAAACTCTTTCGTTGGTAACAAGCAGCATACCTAAAATAATACCAAAAATACTGCCAAAAATAATGGCTTGAAAGCTCATTTTTATGGTGATCAACAAACCTTGCAGGAATAAACCAGGGCCTCCGCCTTGTGCTGCCGGCAACCAAATATATGGTCTGAGTATGGAGAAGTCCCATTGATAGTCGAGAGCATAAAAACTACGCGCTAAAATAAAAAAAACAAAAATAATGACAAATATGGAAAGAAAGGAATAGAGGAGAGAGAGCTTTTTTTCTGGCATTGATTTGAAAATTTACCTTTCTAGATTTATTTATTTAACAGAGCAGTCCACTGAGTGTCTTCAAAATAATAATTCATGGTTTTAATATAATTATTTTGCTGCTTCCAGTTGCTCAAAAAAACATTAAAATTTTCGAGCAGGGCATTGTCTTGCTTACGGAAGGCTACAGCAAAATAATCGCCGTTAAAACTTTGTGGAGCTATATACAATTTTCCTGGATAATGCAATGCGGCGAGCTTGACGTAAGGAGTGTCGTAAATAAAGGCATCTGCCCTTCCATTTAAAACAGCAGAAACAGTGTCCGCATCTGCGTCAAATTTTAAAATTTTAGCTTCACTAAACATTTTTGAATTTTGAATAAAGAGATCAGGAGAAGAGCCGGTTTTAACGGCAATTGTGACATTTGAGTTGTTAAAATCCGATAAACTCGTGAATTTTTTTATGTTATTTGGGGAGTTTTTTATAGCAATTAAAAATTTATTTTCATAATAAGGGTTGCTAAAAGAGACAACATTTTCTCTCTCCTTCGTGACAGCCATGGATGAGGCTATGGCGTCGCATTTGCCTGATGCAAGGGATGGAATAATGCCATCCCATTTGGTGTCGAGCATAACAAGTTTAGCGCCAATGCTTTGCGCATAAGCTTCCATCATGTCCACATCAAAGCCTAACCACTTGCCGGAAGCTGTTTTCATTTCTAATGGTAGGTAGCCAGATTCTGCACATACCTTTAGCTGCTTGGTTGATTGTATTTTTTGAAAAGTACTTGTTTTATTTACTTGATTTACTGCATTTGCTGCGTTTACAAAGGTTAAAAGTGGAAAAAGCAAAGTCAACAATACGCGGAGAAGTTTGTTCATCAATAAGGGTCCTCTAAAAAAGAGTCTCCAATATACAAAATTCTGGGGGTATGGCAAGGCTTGAATTCGTTGATGGTGTCACTAGTTGAAAATCCAATAAAATCCGTGTAGCCTCCTAGCTCC
>JAZKEW010000021.1:0-17175 GCA_040386785.1 Bdellovibrionota bacterium | reverse complement strand
GGAATTACGCAAACTTTTTATTTTTAAGTGAGCCCCTTCATGAAAAACCCAATGCCCATTTTGTGGTGGACAAAATGCATTTTCATTCTTGTAGCCATTCTTTTCGGCTTATCTTATAGCGCTCCAACTTTTTTAGGGAACCCCGCCCAGTGGCCAAAAAATGACGATGGCTCTTACAAAAGTCTCGTTCATACCTTGGCTAAAAACGTGTTACCCGCTTCTCGTATTAATTTGGGCCTTGACCTAAAAGGCGGGCTATCTCTCACTCTCAATGTTGAAATTAACAATGCGGTGAAGCAATCTGTTTCTAGATCTATAAGCCGAGCAAAAGAAATTCTTGCACAAAAAGGAATTAAAACTGGAAATTTTGAAGTAAAAGATGACTATTCTGTGGAAGCACAAATGGAAGACTCTTCAAAAATACAAGATTTTCAAAAAGCTATTCTTGAGCAGACAACTCTTTTGTTATTTAAAAAATCGACAGATCATAGTTTATTTTTTCAAGGGAATACAAGCTTAATTCAAAGTTTTGAAGTGCAAATTATGCAACAAGCCATTAACACTATTCGCAACCGTATTGACCAATTTGGAGTTGCAGAGCCCAATATTTTTCAAGCAGGAAATACGAGAATTGTTGTTGAACTTCCTGGCTTAACTGACATAGAACATGCAAAACAATTGCTTGGCAACACGGCACAGCTTGACTTTAGAATGGTATTAAATCAAGTACCGCAAGAAAAACTTCAACCACTTTTGGATGAAGCTAAGATGTCTCTGAATATAGAAGCAAATAATATCACCCCGGCGACCATTGAAAAACTCGCACAATGGTTGCGAGACAACGGTAAAATTCAACCAAATGCCACTATTATGTTGCACAGAGTTGTTGGACAAGGTGAAAATTTAGGCAAAACTTTGAATACAGTGCCTTATTTAGTTGAGCTGCATTCTATTTTAACAGGCGACATGATTGAAGATGCTCAAGCGGAACAAAGCACAGAAAACTATACGCCAGCATATGCTGTTTCATTAAAATTCAAACCACAAGGTGCGAAATTATTTGCTGATCTCACAACAAATGCGTTCAAGCCTGAAAATGCTCCACACCAAATTGCCATTATTCTTGATCAAGATGTGTACAGTGCACCATCAATAAATGATGGTCCTATTTTAGGTGGTAGTGCTCGTATTACCATGGGACGTTCCAATAATTTAGAGCTTCAAATGAAAGATGCGCAAGATTTAGCCCTTGTCTTGCGTGCAGGTGCGCTTCCGGCATCTGTTAAAGTTGTTGAAGAAAGACAAATAGGTCCTAGCGAAGGTGCACAAAATATTCACGCTGGAGTTATTTCCTCAGTTATTGCAGCAATTTTAGTTGTTGTTCTCATGCTATTTATTTATGGTTTGTCTGGAGTTGTGGCCAACATCGCTATGTTCTTTAATATTCTCCTTATTCTTGCTTTTATGGCCTTATTCGGTGCTACTTTAACGCTTCCAGGTATTGCGGGAATTGTGCTCACAATGGCCATTGCAGTCGATGGCAACGTGGTTATTAATGAGCGTATACGAGAAGAAATTCGCTCTGGGCTCACACAAAAACAAGCGTTTTACAAAGGGTATTCTACAAGCTTTCGCACTCTTATTGACGCGCACATTACTTCAGCTGTAGCAGGACTTGTGTTGGTTGTGTATGGAAACCCAACAGTAAAAGGCTTCGCTGTTACGCTATTGTGCGGTATTATTTGCACGCTTTTTACATCGTATTATGTCACACAAGTTATTGGACAATGGCTTATTGAAAAAACAAATTTAAAGAGGTTTGGTTAAATATGGCTTTTAAAGTTGGCAACATTCAAATTTTTCCAAATAATTACTATTTTGATTTTATGAAGTGGCGCAGAATTACCATTAGTATTTCTGTTATTTTAGTTATAGTTTCTCTTTTTATTGTTGGAATAAAAGGGCTTAATTATAGCATTGATTTTTTAGGTGGCTCTGAAATTCAAGTGAATAGCCAAAATAAAGGTTTCACGCGGGATGAATTAAAATCCACTCTCGACAAATTGGGTTTAAGCCATGCAGAGCTGACAACTACGGGCTCCATTCATGCGGCAAATTCTACAAATTCCTACCTTATTCGTTTACAACGCGATAAAGGAGAAGATGAAAATGCAACAACAAACCGAGCAAGTACGCTTATAAGTGAGCTAAAAAAACAATTTGGTGAAGCCAATATTCAAGTGGCATCAGTCACAAATATTTCTGGAAAAGTGGGTAAGGAAGACGAATTTAAAGGCTATATGGCTTTGTTACTTTCTTGCATTGGAATTTTAATTTATATTGCCATTCGTTTTGACTCTCGTTTTGCCCCTGGTGCTGTGTTGTGTCTTGTTCACAATGTGGTTCTAGCCCTTGGCTTTATGACTCTCTTAGAGCGACCCTTTGCAATCACTTCCATTGCGGCATTTTTAACTATTGTGGGTTATTCCATTAACGATACCGTTATTGTTTACGACCGAATTCGCGAAACTCGACTTTTACAACCGCGTATGCCCATGGTTGATGTTGTCAACCGCAGTATTAGTCAAACTATGAATCGTACGGTGTTGACTTCAACTACAGGAATTTTAGCCTTACTTGTTCTTTCTGTTCTAGGTGGTGGATCTATTCGTGATTTCGCTATTACCATGCTTGTGGGTATTGTGGTGGGAACTTATTCTTCTATTTATGTTGCTGCTCCATTAACATTAATGATGGATAACTGGTTTGCAAAACTTGGTTTTCGTCAAAAAGAGGATTCTCAAAAAGCAAATGAGGTGCAGCCAAAAGATTTTGCTCCGCCTATTATGCTGCGAAAAAATAATAAAAATGATGAAAAAAAATAAGGATTTTTAAATCATGACTCTTCTTCAATCTGTCACTCCAATTTCTCAAATTCATGCCGATTTAGTGCAACCAGGAAATATTGTTATTGCCGGTTGGGTGCGTACCCGTCGCAGTTCTAAAAAATTTTCTTTCATTGAAATTAACGACGGTTCTGGTGCAAAGTCATTGCAAATTCTTGCTGACAGTACCCTTGAAAATTATGCAGAAATTGAAAATATCACGACGGGCTGTTCTGTTAAAATTCAAGGGCAATTGGTGTTAAGCCCGGCCAAGGGGCAAAAATTTGAGCTGCATGCCACGCAAGTTGAAGTTTTAGGACTTGCTCACCCTGAAACTTACCCTCTACAAAAAAAAGATATGTCCTTCGAATACCTTCGAGAGGTGGCGCATTTGCGCGTGCGTACAGCTACTTTTGCAAGTATATTTCGTATTCGAAGTCGAGTGAGTTATGCTATTCATAACTTTTTTACAGAAAATAGTTTTTACTATGCCCATACTCCACTGCTTACAACAACCGACGGTGAAGGGGCAGGGGAATCATTTAAAGTAACAAATTTCGATCTCAAACATGTTGCAAAATTAAAAGACGGCGAGGTTGATTTTAGCAAAGACTTTTTTGCTGAAGGCACTATGCTTTGTGTGACAGGGCAACTTGAAGCAGAATTGCTCGCTATGGGAATGGGAAAAGTTTATACTTTTGGACCAACTTTCCGTGCGGAAAATTCAAATACGAGTCGTCACTTGGCAGAATTTTGGATGGTAGAACCTGAAGTGGCATTTGCGAATCTTGAAGACAATATGCTGCTTGCACAAAATTTAATTTGTCACGTTGTTCAAGATGTCCTGAAAAATTGTGCTGATGACCTCGATGTTTGTATTCAAAAAACTCAAATTAACACGCGCGAATATTTACAAATTGCCCTAGAAAAACCTTTTGTAAAAGTATCCTATACAGAAGCTGTGGATATACTTTTGCAATGTGGAAAAAATTTTGAGCATGAAGTTTACTGGGGTTGTGATTTAAAAAGCGAGCACGAACGTTATTTGTGTGAAGAGCATTTTAAATCACCGACCATTGTGTATAACTACCCTGAAGAACTCAAAGCATTTTATATGTATTTAAATGACGATCAAAAAACCGTGCGCGCCATGGATATTTTAATGCCTGGCATTGGAGAAGTTGTTGGTGGCAGTCAACGGGAAGATAGAGAAAATATTTTAATAGAAAGAATGAAGTCTAAAGGAATTAACGCCGATCATATGGATTGGTATACTGCAACTCGAAGGTTTGGTTCTGTGCCACATGCGGGTTTTGGTGTTGGTTTGGAGCGTCTTATGATGTGGATAACGGGTATGAATAATATTCGTGATGTGATTCCTTTTCCGAGAACGCCTGGAAATTGTCAGTTTTAAATTTATTTAAAAAAAAGCCGATACCCGTGTGAAGTACGAAGAGTGACTAAAACACGGAGAACAAAGTGGCTTTTTTAATTCTTCCCCCAGTGCAATTTATTGCCGACAGTCAAGAAATACCCAAACAAATTGTGCAAAAAGCACAAGCCTATCAAAAGAACTTTCTCAAAGACCTCAACATAACCACCACAGCATCTACGGTGACACAGGGGGCATACAAAGGTGCTCAAATATTCAATTGGGATCAAAAATACAATGGAATTTTAATGACCTCCATTCTTTTTCAAAAGGGGCAGAATTTTAATAAAGAATGGATGCGAACGGCAACTCTTTTGAGGCAAGAAGATTGTATTCACATGGGTTCGTTGTGGAGTTTTGACAATAAAAAAATTTCAAGTTTTACCTCTCGTGTATTTAATACAATTTCACCAGTTAGAATGAATTTGCAAGCTCAATTTTCAGATAAAAGATATTCTGAAATATTTAATCTTGAGCTACTGGAAGAATTTTCAAAAAAAAATGTTCCAACAATTTCTGATATAGGAAGGCTGTATTGTAAAGCTGAGAGTTTCAATACACAAAAAAATGAACAAAAAACAGAATATCCTGCAAAGCCTCATAGAATTGTCAATATTAATGTGACTGAAAATTCTCAAAAAATAGATTATAGTATGCAAATGGCATCGGGAGTTTTTGGACAAAAAAGTAAAGATATCAATGAAAAAAAAACACAAGAAAAATTTGATCCACAAAAAATTTCTAAAAATTTTGTAGAAAAAATATTTCCAACTCTTGATGATGTGAGTCAAGAAGAATTTAAAATTACAAAAAGAGTGGGGTCTTGGGTTTATTTAAACAAAGGAAGAGCCTATGGTTTATCCATAGGAATGCGACTTGTTGGAGCACATAGCTCAAAACTACATATTATTCGTTACGTGCCTAATCCTGAAGGCGAATTAGATGGCTCTATTGCATTTATTCGTCATGAAGATAAAGAAGCACCACTTGTCGTTGGTGATATTTTGAAACTTGATAATCGTATCTATCCAAAGTAGACTCCTTTTTATAAGGAGTGATTATGGCACAAGAAGAATTATCCGGACAAAATCCAAAACAACCTTCAAAAAATCAAGCCTCACTGGTCTTTTTTGTATTAGTCATATTTTTTGGAACAGTTGTTTTTGTTTATTGGCTTTTTTTAAGGGGAACTGAGTCCACAGAGGATGCCAAAGTTGCAGGACATATTGTGAATGTGGCGTCTCGAATTAATGGACAAGTTATTCAAGTGTTGGTTAATAATGGAACAGGAGTAAAAGCAGATGACCCTCTTGTTGTTCTTGATAGCGCTATTCCACTCGCCAATGTCAAGCTTGCACGGGCCGACTTCGATGCCGCTGTTGCTAGTTTTAAGCAGGCTGTTGTTGATGTAAAACAAGCAAGAGCTTCTTTTTTGTCTGCACAAAGCGCGAAACAATTGGAATACAAAAATTTAATGCGTGTGCAAAGCTTACAAAAACAAAGTGCTATATCTCAGCAGGATGTTGACCAGCAAAAAAATAGATACGAACAAGCGGTGGCCACTTTTGAAGGAGCAAAAGCTGTTTTGTATATGTCTGAACACGTGTATCAAGTTTTTGGAGACAAGGTTTTAGACACCAATAAAGATAAATTTTTGAGTTATAGTGAAAAAATGAAGGGCCTTAACCCAACGCTGGACTTAGCTATTGCAAAGTTAAAACGAGCACATGCCAGTCTTGTGATTGCCAATGCTAATTTGTCATACACAACTGTGAGGGCTCCATTTGCAGGAGTTGTGACAAATAAAACCGTTGAAGTTGGAAAAAATGTGAATTCCGATGCCCCTTTGTTATCAGTTGTTTCCTTAACGGACACTTGGGTTGTGGCAAACTTTAAAGAAACTCAATTAAACGGAGTGCCAGTTGGTTCGGAAGCAGAAATTCAGGCTGACGCCTACGACGGTAAAACATTTAAAGGTGTTGTGACAAGTATTGCAGCGGCTTCTGGTGATAGTTTTGCGCTTTTGCCTCCAGACAATGCATCAGGAAATTTTGTCAAAGTTACGCAACGTTTTCCGGTGAAAATTGAATTCCGTCCTTTTCCAAAAGAATTAATGCGCCCTGGTATGAGCCTCGAGGTCTCTGTTAAATCGAGGTAAATATGCAAGACTCCCAAACAACCATCACAGGTTCAAAACTTTTTATCACCATTGCGGCCATGCTTTCTTCGCTTATGGCTGTGCTTGATATCAGTATAGTCAACGTTGCTATTAATGATATTCGAGCAAGTTTTGGTGTGCAGGTTGATCAAATTGCGTGGGTTTCTACTGGCTACATGATGGCCAACGTCATTGTCATTCCACTCACGGGATGGTTTCAGCGGCGTTTTGGTTTGCGTAATTATTTTATTTTCTCTGTTTTGCTCTTCACCTTTGCAAGTTTACTGTGTGGAATGTCATGGAATTTAAGCTCTCTGACCGTGTTTCGCATTGTGCAAGGCTTGGGTGGTGGAGCTATTATTCCCACTGCAAGCACTCTTTTAATGGCGAGATACCCTAGAGAACAGCAGGGAATGGCGCAAGCTTTTATTGGGTTGGGGGCCATTACAGGGCCTTTATTGGGTCCAAGTTTAGGCGGTTATTTAATTGAAATATCTACATGGCATATGATTTTTTTAATCAATATTCCATTTGGCCTTTTGGCTGCTTTTTTGGCCTTTAGAAATATTGAAGAAGTTCAGTTTGTGCCGCATACTTCTCCCTTTGATTACAAGGGAGTTGCTTTACTGGTTTGTGGCTTTGGTTCATTGCAGTATGTTATTGAAGAGGGGAATAGAAGAGGTTGGCTTGAAGATAATCTTATTGTCTTTCTTTCTATTGTCACAGTGACTTGTGTTGTTACGTTTATTGTCCAACAATTGGAATCAGTGCACCCTATGGTGAATTTTAGGGTGTTTACAAATAGAAACTATATTTTGTGTTCTATTATGAACTTTTTTTTAGGTGTGTGTTTATTTAGTGCGTCATTTTTATTTTCATTATTTTGTGGAACACTTCTGCACTATTCTCCGCTAGATATTGGCCTTCTGTTTTTAAAAGGCTGTCTTATTCAAGTTATTATCATGCCTATTATTGGAAAAATTATTCCAAAAGTCGATGGTCGTATTCTTATTGTTATTGGAATTTTGCTTGTGGGAACAAGTATTATGATTAACGCAAAATTAACTCAAAATACCCCCAATTTCGATCTTATTTTGGTTTTATTTGTGCGTTCTTTGGGGCTTGCTAGTGTTTTTATTCCATTGTCGGTTATTGCTATTGATCAAATTCCTAGAAAAGATTTCGGCAATGCGATTGGTTTGTTTAACCTGACACGGGAGCTTGGCGGTTCCATTGGGCTTGCTATTATGAGCTCGAGTCTTGTGAATCGTATGCATATGTTTGACGAATATTTGAAATCGTATTTGTCGGCAGACAATCCAATTATGCAAAATCAAATGCTCGTTATGAAGTATATGTTTTATGGTAATGCTGCAGATGTCGATAAAACAACAAATTTATATATACAAAGTCGAGTGACGACTCAAGCCTATGTGCAGTCTTTTAGTTTGAGTTTTACTATTTTGAGTTTTATTTTTTTTGCATCCTTAATATTGGTTCTATTTATGAAAAGGTTGAATTCACAGCAGGCCAGTATTGAAATTCTTCATTGAGTCGTGGGCCCTATGCGAATTTAAAAATATTTGATAGTCTTGCACTGCCAATTTAATTCTTAGGAGGAACTCAACCATGGCAAAAGAAATTCGCAGTTTTAAAAATTTATTAGGCAAACTCGACGGCATTAGCGATCCTCAACTTGAAGCACATTTTGGCCTATATGAAGGCTATGTTAAAAAGTTGAATGAAATTGAAGAAAAACTTGAAAAAACGGACAAATCCTTAAGCAACTATAGTTTTGGTGAATATGCTGAATTAAAGCGCCGTTATAGCGTTCCTTATATGGGCTCATATTTACACGAAATGTATTTTGATAATTTAATTGCAAAGGGCGCTCCTTCTGTAAAGTTTGAAGAACTAGCAAAGTCTAGTTTCGGTAGTTTTGATAACTGGAAGACCGATGTCAAAGCAACTGGTCTTGCGGTGCCAGGATGGGTTATGACCTGTTATGAAACAACGACAGGCAAATTAAAAAATTTGCAAATTATGGAACACCATGTTGGATTTTTGGTAAACCACGTTCCTGTTTTAGTGCTTGATACATGGGAACATGCCTTTTTCCTCGATCATAAAGCCAACCGTGGAGCTTATATTGATGTGTTTTTTAAAAATATAAATTGGGATGTGGTGAATGAGCGCTTGGCTAAGGTTTGAGGGCGTCCATAAATTTTATGGCCAAAAACAAGTTTTAAATGACGTTTCCTTTTCGGTTCATAAAAGTGAAATCATAGCTCTTTTAGGGGTGAATGGAGCAGGAAAAACCACTGCAATTAAAATGATGCTTGGCCAAGAAATTCCCACCTCTGGCACGGTCAGTTTGTTTGGCATGAATCCAAAAATTTATACGTCGCGCAATAAAGTTGGGGCAACGCCGCAAAATGTGGACTTTCCTGAAGGAATTAAAGTTCGGGAAATTTTAGAGTTTGTGCATGGACACTACACGAGCCCCCATGCTGTCTCTTTTATTGTCGAAGTTTTTGAGTTGGGTTCTTTTTTAGAAGACAGAGCTTCGCGACTATCAGGTGGACAAAAGCGACGCCTCGCTATTGCGCTGGCTTTTATTGGCAACCCGGACATTATTTTTTTAGATGAGCCAACAACGGGCCTTGATGTGGGAGCTCGAAAAATACTGTGGGAATTTATAAAAAAAGAATCGAAGTCTGGAAAAACGATCTTTTTGACAACACATTACCTAGAGGAAATTGAACAAGTTGCCTCTAGGGTTATATTCTTACAGCATGGACATATTAAAATTGATGGTACGGTTGATGATATTAAAAAAATTGCGTCTTCTGCCTTAATTAAAGTGTCTTTTATTTTAGAGAATGAAGTCAATTTTTCTGAGTTCAATTTTTGTGAAAATTATGCTCGTGTGGAAGAAAAAGTTTTTTTAGAAACTTTTGAACCTGACAATTTGCTTCGCGAACTGGTGCAAAAAAACATCAATTTTAAAAATTTAGCCATAGAGCGTGAAAATTTAGAATCGGCATTTTTAAATTTATCTAAGTAGAGGTTGCTTTTCATGCGTCTTGTTTTGTCTTATTTTAAAATTTATTTTTTAACCACCATTCGCAATACCCCAGCGCTTTTTTTTACGCTTATATTTCCTCCTCTTTTATTGCTTATGACGTCACATCAATGGGGAACAAAAGATCAAGATAAAATAGAAGCTTTTGTTGTTTTTTTAAATTATTCCATACAAACGGTGTCTCTTATGCTTCTTGGTATGGGCGTTTCTCAGGAAAAAAATTCCGAGTGGTCTAAATACAAAAGAACTTTACCAACATCTGTATCAACAATGGTTTTTGGAAGAATGCTACACACATTATTTTTGTGTGTTATTAATTTGACCACAATTAGTATTGTTGGAATTTTAATTCTTTCCATTCCTGTTAGCCTTGTTCAGTTGAGTTATTTTTTTGTGGTTGCATTATTAGGAGCTATTCCCATGGTACTTATGGGGATGACGCTTGGCTATGCGGCTAATCCAGAGTCATCACGCAGTATTTTCACATTACTCAATTTACTTTTGCTGTTTGGTTCATTTAGTTTGCCCGCATCAGGAATTTTTTATTTTATTAAGCAGGGTATACCAACTTACCAGTGGATGCTATTGTCGCTGAAAGTTGTAGAGCCAGAAATTAGCGTTATTTCTCCTCTTATTTGTTTAGGTGTTTATACCGTTGTGTTTGCTTTTTTATTTCAAAAAATTTACTCTAGAGGCCAAAAAACATAACATGAAAGAGAATCAACAAGCTCCAAATTACAACTTAGGCAAATGTAAAAATAGGAGTGCCTTAGCAAGTGTTATTCCTCATAAAGGCATTTATCCAACCATGCCCAATAGTGTGTTTCTTGCCGATGGAGCCCGCGTCATTGGCGATGTTGTATTAGGTGAGAATGTGAGCATTTGGTTTAACAGTATTGTGCGTGGAGATGTGCATTATATTCACATTGGTGACAATACTAATATTCAGGATGGTGCTTGCATTCATTGCACTTATAAAAAAAATCCAACTATCATTGGAAAAAATGTGAGTATTGCTCATAACGCAACTATTCATGGCTGCGTTATAGAAGATGATTGTTTAATTGGTATGGGTGCAATTATTTTAGATAAAGCAGTTATTGGCGCTGGATCTCTTGTGGCCGCAGGGGCTTTGGTAAGTCCGGGGACAATTATTCCAGAGCGTAGCCTTGTTCTTGGTGCACCTGCTAAAGTTATTCGTAAAGTAACGGACGAAGAGTTTGCAAGCTTTGCTGCAACCACACAAAGATATTTGGAATATACGAAGGGGTATGATTTTAACTCATTACCTTTTAGGGGATAACCGTGGAAAAAAAATTAAAAACAACAGATCTTGTGCGTTTGAATGTATTTATTCAAGAGCACGGACTTGCTTCGCGCCGTAAAGCAGATGAACTTATTGAGTCAGGCCTTGTTAAAGTCAATGGTAAAGTAGTAAAAACCCTCGGCACAAAAGTCGAAAAAACGGATGAAATTATAGTTGACGGAAAAAAGCTTACACATAAAGCGACCAAAGTAACTTATTTATTTCATAAACCTTATTTAACCATGACAAGCCGTTCTGACGATAGAAATCGTCCCACAATTTATGATTTGCCTCTTCTCAAAAAATTGCCAGGAAATGTGCAACCTGTTGGTCGTCTTGATTTTAAGAGTGAAGGTTTGCTTATTTTAACCAATGATGGCGATTTAGCTCTTGCTTTGTCGCACCCAAAATATGCGGTGGAAAAAACCTATTCAGTGCTTATTTCTTCACAAATTAGCCCTGCAGAATTGGAAAAATTAAAAAAGGGTGTAGAACTTGAAGATGGTCTTGCTAAACCTTTGCACATAAAAACGTCTGGTCGCGAAAAATTTGCAAATAGCACCGGGCAATGGCTTGAAATTTCTGTCACGGAAGGTAGGAATCGTCTTGTCCGTCGAATGCTCGAAGCCCTTGGCTTGAAAGTGGTGCGCCTTATGCGAATTGCCGTTGGTAATGTTCGCTTGCCATCTAATTTACTTCCAGGTAAATTGCGACTGGTAACTGATTTAGAAAAAAAATATCTAACTGAACTGAAAAAAAATTTAGAGCCAGGAGCACAACCTAAAAAGAAAAGTGCTAAACCAATGCTGTCAGAAAAAGAATTATTGGAAAGAAAAGAAAAAAAGAAAAAAGCCTTAACTAATAATGAACACTATGCCAAAAAAACTGTGACAAGACAGAAAAAAATTCAGACTCTATCTCGCGAAAGAAAAACACAAACAAAATAATTAAAGTGGTCATATGAGCTCTCAATTTTATAACAGCATATTCTACGAATTGCTGCAGAATAAAAAACAAAATATCACGCCTCTTTCCATAATGGGCGGGTTGACAGGATCTGCTTTTTCAAATTTCGATACTTTTATAGATAAGCCATTTGTTGTGTTTGACTTTGAAACCACTGGTCTTGATACCCGTACATCTCGTATTATTGAAATTGGTGCAATTAAATACGTCAACAAAAAAGAAGTTGGTCGATTTTCACAACTTGTGCACCCGCAAATTCCTCTTCCAAAAGAAATTATAAGAATTACAGGTATTGACGATTCCATGCTTATTGGCATGCCGCCTATTCAAGAAGTCCTTCCTAATTTTCATGATTTTTTACGAGGTTCCATTGGGGTTGCTCACAATGCGGAATATGATGTGGGCATGATGTACCACGAGTCCAACCGTCTTGGCATTTCGTGCGATTACACTATTATCTGTACCTTAAAAATGGCTCGTCATTTTTTAAAACTAGAAAGTAGAAAACTCGATTCCTTGGCGACTCACTATGGGTTGCAGTTTGAATCTCGTCACCGTTCCATAGGGGATATTCTTGTGACAGCGGAGGTTTTATGGAGAATGTTTTCGGAACACCCGGAATTGCGTACTGTGGGAGATTTATCACCGTATCGTGAATTAATGGGTTCATGAGTTGTATGGTAAAATTATTATCGTACATGTTCATAACATTTCTAGTTTATATTATTTTCTACTTAAATTTTGAAAAAAGTCTCCTGTTATTTTCTTTTTCATTATCTTATCTTTTAATTTGTTATCTTGAATATTTTGTATTTCTCCCTATAAAAACAATAAAAGAACTCACAAAAGAAAGAATTGATTTTAATATTGTGACTTCGCAGGTTAAAAAAATTGATTATATTAAAAAACTAAAATTTAAAATTTTATTTTTATCTCTTGTTTTTATTTCAACAGCAGTATTTGAATTTCAGCCTTATTTTATTCCAACGGTTTCTGCTGTGGTTAAATTTTTTAAAGGGGCTCAGGCTTTTATTACCATTGAAAATCAAGAATACTCTACTACTCATAAATTTCAAACATATAAATTGTCATCAAAAAATCAAAGCATTAAATTTGACTCTTCCTCTTTTTTAAAAATTCACGTGCAACAAGGGTTCAATGAGAATACATGGAAGTTCATTTTAAAAGATAGTACTCACCAAGAAGAGTATTTTATTTCTACTAAAACAGAAGACTTTCGGAATTTTTCTGCTAATACACTGTATGAAAATTTTCCTTCACATAAAATTAATTTAAGTATTGTGAATGGAAAAAAGAAATTTTATGCAATACTTATTGTGTTACCTGTGCCTCTACCTGTTGTTACTTTAAAACAGATGCCAGTTCAATTTAAATTGCAGCAAAATTCTATGAGCAAACTTGCATTTACAGTTAACGTGGAATCACAAATAAATTTACTGGATGTTGTTCTTGCTATTCGCACAAAATCTGGATTTCATTATGAAAAAAATTTGGCAACATTTGTCGGTAAGGAAGAAAAACAATTCAATGTTGACTACACTGAAATTCAAACATCAGGTATTCCATTTGCAGAAGACGATATTCTTTATGTTAAAGCAGTTGCTAAAACACACCTTCTTAATCAAAATGGAGAATCGCAAGAGCTGCAATTTAATGTAAATAAACTGTCAAAAGAAGATGAACAACAAGGAGACGCTCAAGGGAATTGGAATAGGAAAAATTTTCAATCCGATATGGACGCTCTTGCAGCGCAGGGGATTCTTGATGAAAGTTGGAGAAAAAATATTTTAGACAATATCACTCGTCTCAAAAAAGAAGACAAACCAGAAAACTCAAAAATGATAGAATATTTAGAGAGTCAGTTGCGATGAGTTTCAGAAGAAATAAAATAAAAGGAATTTCTTTTCATCATAGAACGAGTCAAAAAGGTCGTAAACAAAAAAGTAAATTGCAAGATTTTTTTGACTTAGATAGCTTGTATGTGCAAATTAAAAATGAAAATCCACAAAATTTTACCAGATCGGATATACAAAGATTCTTGCGGGATCATGGAAGAAATGAAATTAATAGCCAAATTTCTCGTTGTATTGATTTTAGTACCAAGTGGACGGGGATTTTAAAAGTGGTTGAGCGCTGCTTTCCTGATAAATGCCTTTTAAGTGCCGAATATTTAGTGCAATCATTTGGTGAAAATGCGCAGACTTCGTATTTTCAAAACTCATATTTTCAAGATGAAATTGAAATTTATTTGTTGATTAAAAAACTCATTTGGTTGTGGAAGCATAATTTAAACATTCTAGAAATGACGGCGCAGGCGCAGTATTTTGTAAATATGGGGCACCAGGACGCAAATTGGCATCGCTAATACCACTTTGCAAGGTCTGCCTAAATTGCGAAGCTATTCAATTCCTCAACACTCGTAGGGGAGGGCTGCCGTCTTCCCTTAATTTTTGTGCAAGCGCTCGTCCGGCGTGCCAAGTTCCTCCTTCAAGCACGCGCACCAAAGGAAATTCCGTTGGTAATTTCCCTAATTTTTGTGCAACGGCCTTGCCCAATTCGTCGAGTAGAGCCACAGTGAGAGCTCTCCATTCTACTATGATTTCGCTTTGTTCTTGATGTGCAACTTCTTTTAGAGCGGGATCTTTTAGTTCGAGAAGTCCGGAGTCTAATAGAAGTCCACCATTGCGGTACTCGGCAAGACCTGTGAGTTGGTCAATTTCTGCAATAATAAGTCCGTGTTCTGCAAGGGGTTCTAGAAGCGAATATGTGAGCCATTGTGAGAGTCTATGAAAGGGGACTAATGAAAAAATCCCTTCTCCAAGTGGTTTATAAATAGAGACATCTCCTAAATTAATTCCAGCAAGTTCTACTTTTCCTTGCCACAGAGAGCCAAGTGATTTTTGAACCGTATAAAGTATTTGTGGTGCAGTTAATTTATCTTGATTTTGAGAGCTTAATTCTAATAGAAACTCTAGAATATTTCCAAGGCCGGGATTTTGAGAGCCAAAAAATTCAGAGCTTTGTTGTAAAATAGCTCCCAATTTGTGTAATAGATTTAGACGAAATTCAAGATTTGAGAGCATATTATTTTCACAAGACTGAAATCCTTTTTCTAAATCGGTCAGGGTGAGTTCTCGCAATTTTTTTGCATCTACCTTTAATGGATGAAGTGGATCGCTCGAAAAAAGTCCAGACATAAACATTCTTAAACAAGCAATAGCTTGACCTTCGGAACGAGAGTATTCTTTTTTATCTTCTCTGTAGCGCCAGCGTAAACCAGCAGTGCCTTCAAGTAGTATGCTTATAATAATAAATGCTAGTTTTGCTTTTGTAACTTCGTGCAATGACAAAGACTCCACTTTTTCCTGAAACTCAAGCATGCGATTAATTTTTCCGGTTTGAAAGTGCGTCCATTGGGAATGGAAAGGAATATTGAGAGTTGGATAATTATTGAGGGTAATTTGACTCACGTATTGAACAACTTCGTTGAGTTTTTGAAAATTAATTTTAAAATGAGTTTCTCCATGCGAGGCAAGTTGAAAAATTTCATTGCATTTCGCGCGTATGCTTATTGGCGAGAACAATTTATCAACGTCTGCAATGGATCCGTGCATTTTAACTTCAATTTTGGTATCTTGAAGCAGTTCCATGTTTTTTCCTTTAGAGTAAAGCTTAAAGAAGATATTGTAGCACAAAGAGTTGTCACATTGAAAGTTTACATGTACACTGTGTGATTCTGATTATTTTGTATACTCGAAACAGACTTAATATAGTCAGATCTCATAGGAGTTCGTATGCCCCAAAAAATGCCAACACAACCGGAAGAGCTCACTCGAGACGAAGTGAGCCAATTAAAAATTCTTCTTGTTAAACTGCGAGATGATCTTTATGCAAAAGAACAGGAACGTAAACACGATGGTTCATATGAAATTAGTCGTGATGACATTTCTGATGAAACTGATCTCGCCTCTGTAGAAACAGATCAAGAAGTGAATATGAAACTTGCAGAAGCTGAGCGACAAAAGCTTTATTTAATTGAAAAAGCTTTGCGTAAAATTGAAGCAAATGATGGTACCTATGGCCTATGCGAAGGAACTGGCGACCCCATTGGTTATAAGCGCTTGTGTATTCAGCCTTGGGCTTTGTATTCTTTGCGGTATCAGGAAGATTTAGAAAGAAATAGAAGAGCGAATATTTAAAACAGGAATTTTTTTGATCCCACCGGCTCATCATATTTCGTTAACTTTTTAATTATTAAAGATTTATTATTCATATTTTAAGTTTTTAATTATTATTGGTACTTTCTGATTTGGTTATTTTTTTTCGGTAATCTTGTTATTCTTTGAAGCGAAATTGAGACAGAGGCAGGGTTAAGCTTGCTCGATTTGTTCTAGGGTTAGGCGGGTGTATTTCATAATAGCCTCATATGGCACACCGTCTGCTTTCATCTCCCTAGCGCTTTCAAGCCTTTCCTGCATTCTTGCTGCTCGCACTTCAGATATCTGATCAAGCTCGTATTTCTTTCTAGCTTTATAAATTGCACGTTCTTTTTCATCATGACTTAAATAATAAAGAGTTTCCTTAGCTTCCGCTATCATTGGTTCAGACATGGCTAACTCCTCTAATACTGTAGTTTCAGGTGCTTGGAGAAAGCGAATCCATTTCTCTAGCAGGTTCATCGTATTATAATCTACTTTCTTGAGTTTGAACCTCTAAATAGTGGATCTCGAATTCTGGCAAAACCCACTCATGGGTATCAATATCCAGACCGCCGATAACCGTTTGAAATTTATCCTTATTTTTAAATAGGTCAAAATTAATCACGTTGATACAAACACACCTTTTTAGATCGTCATATGATTGTCCTTCTCGATGTTGATCTTTGTACATGTCAGTCCAATAAAACAGACTCCTTTTTTTAAAATTGTCGCCAGGCTTAACCTGGACTTCAATATTAATTTGAGATCCATCATCAAGAGTAGCTTTCACGTCAAGGCGCCCTTGTTCTCCCAAAATAATATCTTTTGTTATTTCCGTATTTACGAATTTAATTGATTTAACAATTCTTTCATTTTTATCTTTAAAAACACTATTGACAAAATTAATAAATACATTTCTTTATGTCCAAAAATTTTTTTAAAGATATAATCATCCTTGGGGTCAAAAATATCGTCATTGTCATTTGTTGCCATTAGTTTCTTCTCCATAAAATAAATTTAAAATTTTTTTTTATCCCAGTGATAACGAGCAGAGGCTCTGCCGTTTGGTTGTACAACATACTTTACTTCTTTTGCGTATTTCGCCATGATTTTTTTACATTTG
>JAZKEW010000020.1:0-2090 GCA_040386785.1 Bdellovibrionota bacterium | reverse complement strand
GTGAAATTCGCCAAGAAGGAACACCATGCTCATTAAAAGACAACCCAAGCTCAGTTGGTTTATTAATTTTCTAGCCATACTCCTCATGTGTTTGCTTATAGCCAACAGCGTATTAGGCTCTATTTATATCAATAATTTAAAAAACAGGATGATTGACATCTCCGACAATTATTTCTTGGCAGAACGACGATTGCAAACAGCCGTAGAGTCCATCGTACAAACTCGGGTCAGTTTGTTAAAATACAGCTTAGCCCTTCAAACAAAAACGGACGACAAAGAATTTGCAAGAATAAAAACCGACATACTAAAGGAGTATCAAAAGAATGAAATTCATTTATCTTCCTTGTTAATTAGCTTAAAAAAACAAGAAATAAATGGAAACATGGCAGGACCAACTTCCGAGTTATTTACTCTGGTCACGGAGTATCTTTTAAATCTAGAAAAAGTTTTGTCATCGCAACAATCAGAAAACCTCACTCAATTTATGAAAGACATGGATGACTCAACAGCCACCTACATAAAAATTAAAAGCAGCCTTGAAAACCTCACCGAAATGTTGAGGCAAAAAGCCTTGCATGTGCGAAACTCCGACAGCCTTATCACCCAATATTTTCCGCCAATTTTGCTGGCCTCTTTTTTTGTTGCGCTCATCATTGGGGGTTCTTTCATTTATGTATCCAGACGAGAAGTGCGAAAATCCGTGTTAGACCAGACCTCTCAAATTCTGACAGAAGCGTACCAATATCAACAAGATTGTCTACAAACCCTTGAGATGTACGAAGAAAACAGAAAAATTGATGACCGTGTCTTGGAAGAACGTAAAAGCTTGCACACCAGAGAAATGTATAACTTACGTGAGTCTTTGAAAAAAATTGAGAATTTAGAAAAAGCTTAGTCAGACTCAACTTTAAGAAGATTTCAGCCGACATGGAGTAAAGATAAACAAGATAGACAATGCGACTTTTAAGGCATGATCGTTTTAAAGAAATGTGATGGAATCTTAATGTCTCAAGTTAGCAATCAAATTCTGCATCATTCAAAGCTTGCAGCCCTCGGTGAACTGTCAGCCACAGTGGTGCACGATATTAGAGGCCCTCTTGCCGTAATTCAGGTTACTTGCGAAGACCTAGTTGAAGAATGCACAGAGAAAAAAACTCTTGATTTACCCACTTTAAACCAACATATAGGGCAAATTAGCAAAGCATGTGAGCGGATTAAAAAACTTGTCGATCACCTTCAAAATTACGCTCGCAATGACGCCAACGAAAAAGAAGAAACCAAAAAACTCACGGCCATTATTGAAGATAGTTTTTTCATGGTAGAGCACAAAATTAGACAGCTTGGCATTAAAACTTCAATGGAAATAGAAAATTCCCTTATGAATGCAGAGCTTATTTGTTACCCTAACAAGCTAGAACAAGCTCTCATGAATCTGCTGAGCAATGCTTGTGATGCCATGCAAAATGTGTCAACAAAAGAACTGACTGTCAAAGTAAAAACTGAGCAGGGGTTTTTGAATATTGCAGTTATTGACACTGGAAGCGGCATTCCCGAAAGCATTATGCCAAAAATATTTGAAAGCTTTTTTACAACCAAACCCAAAAACGAAGGCACTGGTTTAGGCTTAAGCATTGTAAAGGGCATAGTGAATGAACATGGTGGAGATCTACTTGTGGAGTCGATAGTTGGCAAAGGAACAATTTTTACCATTAAACTTGCGACCTTTAGGTTGGTATGACGTATATATTTGTCAGTGAAGAACACATTAAAAAAGAAAAATCAAAAGTCAGGGCTGCTAAAAAAAGTCGTTGGTGGCAACAAAAATGCAGTTCTGGCCTATGTTATTATTGCAAAAATAAATTCCCTGTAAAAGAACTCACCCTCGATCACATTGTGCCACTTGCACGGGGAGGAACCACAACCCCGGGAAATGTTGTTGCGGCTTGCTTATCTTGCAATAAAAATAAGGGTGTTGATACGCCGGTGGATATGTATTTCAATTCTTAAAATTCATAGTTAATTATTTTGTTATATGGGCCGATAGTTTGGTCTAGGGAGTACATATGCTATCAAGACTCAAACATGGCATT
>JAZKEW010000019.1:0-7631 GCA_040386785.1 Bdellovibrionota bacterium | reverse complement strand
TAAATATTTTGATTATGTAAAATTTTTGCTCGCGCGGAGAATTTTTGACTGTTTTTACCATTATTTTGTTGGATATTGTTTTGATGAGAAAATAACTCATCATTTAAAATAACAAATCCTGCGTCCGATGAGGATATTTCAATACTTTTTTTCAAAATAAGCTGAATTAAATTATCAGAAGATGTTTCATGTCCAGTAATTAAGGTGCGACTAATTTCGTTAATAGCTTGACTTTCTATCTCTCTGAGGGAGATTAACTCCTGAAATAATTCTTTATTAGAAAGCAAATAAATATGCTGAACTGAATTGAGTAATTCATTTATGACCTGTGATTTTGTGTAAGGAAATTTAATATCTGAAAATATTTTATATTTATTTTTAAATTTATCTATTTTTTTATTCATAAGAACTGTGGAAGGGGTCTTTATATCATCAATCAATACAAATCCATAAACTACATTTGTATTTACTTTATTAAAATATTTTTTTATCCTAAACATATTTTCTAGAAATTGATTTGGCGTGATGACATAGACTTTTATTTTTTCGTTATGAGTTCTGGTGGTGCTGAATTCATTGGAAATATCAGTCGTTCGAATACTTAAGCCCGATTTTGCAAGATCGAGAGGCTGAATATTGATGTCTTCGGGTCTATAAAAAAAGACGATTTCAAGTTTTTCAAAATTGGATGAATACATTTCATTTCCGCCTAGTGTTGTTGTGACAAACAAGTTATCGGCGTATTTTTTTGAGAGGAGGCTGTAGGTATTGCCTATTTTAAATTGATTTAGACTTCAAATTTAGCCAGGTTATGAAACGACGTGAAATTACTTTGGAAAGCGAGCTTAACGGTATCAATGGAGCCGTGCCTATTTTTGCCGATGATAATTTCTGCAATGCCTTTATCGGGTGATTCTTTGTTATAGACTTCGTCTCGGTAAACAAACAAAATTAAATCGGCATCTTGTTCAATGGAGCCAGATTCCCGTAAATCTGAAGGCCTTGGTCGTTTGTCTGGCCTTTGTTCAAGGCCACGGTTAAGCTGGGAAAGTGCAATGACAGGACAATTGAGTTCTTTGGCAAGAGCCTTGAGTCCCATACTGATAATAGAAATTTCTCGTTCCCTATTTTGCCCACCTTTGCTGCTTAAGACGCCCGCAGACATAAGTTGAAGGTAATCGACAATGATGAGATCGAGAGCCCCTTTTTCTCGTTTTAATTTTCGGCAACGGCTAGCTAAATCGACAATGCTAATTCCGGGGGAGTCGTCTAGAGAAAGTTTGTCTGTTTGAAAAGAGGCTGCCTCAGGGTACAAACGACTGAGCTCGTCGCTGGTCATTTTCCCATCGCGAAATTTATTAGATTCAATTTTTGCAGCAGTGGCTAGCATACGTTGCATAAGCTGAGAATTGCTCATTTCAAGGCTGAAAAAAGCCACTGTTTTTTGGTACCTTAATGCGGCGTGTACTGCGAAATTAAGGGCAATGGCTGTTTTTCCCATTGCAGGACGTGCCGCAAGGATAATTAAATCGGATGGCTGGAAACCTGCTGTTATTTTGTCTAAATCAGAAAAGCCGCTGGGAATTCCTGTCACTTGGCCAGGGTTTTGAAATAATTTTTCGAGATCGAGTATGGTTTCTCGCAAGACAACAGACGCAGGAATAAGACCCGATGTAATTCGCGACTCAGCCAGTTGCATGAATTTAGATTCTGCATAGCCAAGAAATTCATCGACGTTGGCACCGGCAACTTTTTTGCCTCGGGAAACAATTTCAGCACACACTTCAATAACAGAACGTAGCTCCCAATACCTTTTCACCTCATCAAGCCAATAGCCAAGTAATTCGGGGCGTGCATTGAATTCTAAAAGGCGACGAACACCTTCTAAGTCACCAATTTTTAAATTGTCACCTTTTTCTCTCAGTTTTCCATATACAAGAGTGACATCGGATGGTTTATTTTCCATGAGTAGGTCACAAATGGCACTAACAATAAGCTTATGATGAGGGTCAAAAAAATATTCAGCAACTAATTTATTGGTGTAGTCAAGAACTGAGGACGGTGTGGCCAAAATTGTACCAAGGACGACCTGTTCTGCTTCCTTGGAGTGGGGCAATCCTGAAATTTGAGGAGTGGTCATTGATTACTCAAGTGGAGAGTGAAAGTTTAAACCAGCACTTGCAGAGGTTCCTTTAGCAAAAAAATCTTTTTTAAGGGATCTTTTCTTCATGGTTTTGCGGATGTCTCTTGGATTAATTAAAAACTCTTTTAATTTTCTGTGAAGAGTATTTCTATTGCAGCCGAGAAGTTCTGCAGCTTTACTTTGATTGCCATTCGTTTTACCAAGCACAATAGCAAAAAGTGGGCGTTCAACATCGGCAATAACGCCCTTTAAAATTTCATTTTGTTTATGGGCGGCTTGCTTTTCAAGCTTTTCTTTTAATTTCCAGTAAACGAGATCTTCTAAATTTGTGTTTTCAATAAATTTTTTGAAATCATCTGGGCATGCATTGTAATCTAAGGAGCTGGATCGCTCTGACCAAGTTTTTGTTTGATCCATGTCTGCATCATGCGCAGTAGCCCCTTTTATTTTTCGATTGTTTTCTTCAATAAGCATGAACAAATCCTTATTTAATAAATAATTCACGATATTCACCCCGAACAGGGGGCTTACCTTTGTAAGCAGGTAGGGTAAGGTTCTAGCACGCTTAGCCAAAGAGTCAACTGAGTTTGCTTGATTTTAATTCAACCAATTTTATTGCGAATTCAGTTGTTTCAGATTAAAGAGACTTCTGAGGTAGGGATACGCCATAGATGGGAGATAAATACTTATGGGATTCAATTGTGGGATTGTTGGCCTTCCAAATGTGGGTAAGTCAACTTTGTTTAATGCGCTTATAAAAGCAGCAGTTGCGCAGGCTGCTAATTATCCATTCTGCACCATAGAACCAAATACAGGCAGAGTGGCTGTTCCTGATGAGCGCCTTGAAAAAATAAATCAAATTGTCAATGCAAAAAGAGTCATTCCAACTTTTATGGAATTTGTCGATATTGCAGGCCTAGTGAAAGGGGCAAGTAGAGGAGAAGGACTGGGGAATCAGTTTCTTGGCCATATTCGTCAGGTTGATGCCATTATTCACGTCGTTCGTTGTTTTGAAGATAACAACGTCATTCACGTTGACGGGGAAACCAATCCGGCGCGAGATATCGACACCATTAATACGGAACTTATTTATTCTGATTTTGAAACTGTGACAAAAAGTATTGATAAATTATCTCGCCTATTAAAAGGAAATGATAAAAAAATTCTTGCCTCACACGCTTGTGGGTTGCGCTTAAAAGATCACCTGGAAAAAATTCAATCAGCGCGATCTTTTCAAACACTCAATGAAGATGAATACATGCACAGCCTGCATTTAATTTCAAGAAAACCTGTTTTATACGCAGCTAATGTTGCCGAACATGAACTGGCAAGCCAAGGTGCAAATTCAAAGCACGTGCAAGCTGTGCTCAATATTGCCGAAAAAGAAAATGCAAAAGTTGTTGTGGTTTCTGCAAAAATTGAGGAAGAATTAAGTCAACTTGATGAAGAAGATGCAAAACTTTATATGGAAGATTTAAAAATTCAAGAATCGGGTCTCGACCGCCTCATTAAAACTGGATATTCCCTTTTGGGTCTTGCTACTTATTTTACAGCAGGTGTGCAAGAAGTGCGGGCGTGGACAATTCCTAAAAATTGCAAAGGGCCACAGGCTGCTGGTGTGATTCACTCCGATTTTGAAAAAGGCTATATTTGTGCAGAAGTGTACAATTATGACGACTTAATTCGTTTAGGCAATGAAGCGAAAGTGAAAGAAGCTGGCTTCTACAGAAAAGAAGGCCGAGACTACGTGTGCAAAGATGGGGATATCATGCACTTCTTGTTTAATGTTTAAAAGCAATATTAGAAAAAATCTTCTACACAAATAATATTTTGTAGAGTTCTTTTTGTATATTCGTTCTCTTTTGTTCCATTTTTACAAATAAGCACATTTAAAACTGTTTTCTTTGTACCTGTTTTTTCAATAAATATTTTTCTTTTATAATTTATTTTTTCTGATAATTCCTTAGAAAAGATAATTTTTTTATCGTAGAATTTTATCTCACATAATGAAACAACATCATCCTCTCTATCAAAAACTAAGTCGATTTCAGCTCCTTTTTCATTCATGCGATTTTTTTCAATAAAAGACCAATTTCCAATTTGCACTTGTATAGATTCTATTCCAAGAAATTTTTTAATGTCTTCCACGTGCATATAGCAAAGGTTTTCAAAAGCATAGCCACTCCAAGCAGCATAGGATGGAGACGATTTAATACTATTCCAATAATTTTCATTTGGTTGAAATACACCACTCGGCGCACTTTTAATCCATTTGAGGTGAAATAAACAGAAAGGGTCGATAACTCTGTATTTTATCTCTTTCCCTTTGCTGTATATTGGGGGTATTTTTGCAATAAATCCTGCGTAAAGCAATTCGTCAAGCCATTCGGTTAGTCGACCACCCGCAGTTAGTTTGAGTTTTTTAAGGAGTTCAGCTCGACTTATTCCTTTTCTCGAGTTCGTTATGGCTGAAACAATTTTTTTATGTTGTCCTGCATTGTCAAATAAGGCATCAAACAGCAGATTAAATTCTTGTGTTAAAGAGCCGCCAAAGCACAGTCGAGAAATTGTTTGAACAACAGATTCCCCCTTTTGTACTAAACTCAAATAATAGGGTATTCCTCCAAGTGCCATATAAAGTTCTATAATTTGATTTTGGCCATGTTGAATGCCCTGAGCGTGCAGGTATTTTTTTGTTTCTTGCAACGTAAATGGTTTGAGATGAATTTGTTCTGTGAGTCTATTGTGTAGACCGCCTTTATTTTGCACAATTTTTTTTATGATCCACGAAGCGGAACTTCCGCAAATGACAAGACGGACAAAGGGGATTTTTCGCAATTCTGTGTTCCAAGCGTGGTCGAGGGCTTCTAGTAAGCCCGAGCGCTCGACAGCGAGCCAAGGAAGTTCATCTAAAAATATGAGAATACTTTTTAAACTTGCTTGTGATGGCAAGCTCTTTAGGCAGGCAATCAATAAATTAAATGCTTCGTTCCACGAAGTTAAATCAGGAATTCTAGACCTATTGTAAAATATATTTTCTATTTCAATTCTAAAAATTTCAAGCTGACGACGCTTATCTCCATTCTTTTCGCCTGTGATATGAAACTTTTTTTGAGATCTGTTTTTGAAAAAAGTTTCTACTAAATAAGTCTTTCCTATGCGCCTTCTTCCATAAATGGCGACAAATTGAGCTTGGTTTGAAGAATTTATATTTTCTAGAATTTTAATTTCATTTTCTCTTCCTACAAACATAACCTATACCTTAAATAAATTGAATACAGTTAGGGACTCCAATATGAATGATAACGAGTCCCTAACATAGATGCAATAGCAAGTTAGGGACTCGTTAAATTTATTTAACGAGTCCCTAACTTAATCGTTGGTTAATTTATTATTTAAATTCATATTTATATTCAGGTTCTGAAAGGCGAGTTTGAGATAAAATTACTGTCCCATAATTTGAATTTTTGTAATCTGTAAAACAAAGTACATGCAATTTAATACTGTTTTTTTGAGCCATACTCACGCTACGTGCATGTAAAACTTTCGCACCAGCGAGAATAATTTTAAGGGCTTCGTCATAACTTAAGGTTGGTAAGAGTTTTGCATGAGGGTTTTTCTTTGGGTCTTCATTATAAATACCAAGCACATCTTTAAAGAATTCTACTTTTTCTGCACCGAGTGCAACAGCAAGAGCAACTGCTGTGGTATCGGAGCCACCACGACCTAAAGTTGTAATATCACCATCTGTGCTCATTCCCTGAAACCCAGCCACAATTACGACTTTTCCTTGGGCTAAACAAGGTAATAGGCGCTTTGGTTTGACATCAATAATTTTAGCATCACCGTTTTCATTTGTGGTGATAATTCCAGTTTGGCTGCCTGTAAAACTAACGGCTTCAACATTTTTTTTTGCCAGAGCCATAGCGAGTAAAGAAATACTGATGCGTTCGCCTACAGAAATCAACATATCAAACTCTCTGCGAGGAGGGTTTGAATTGACTTTGTGTGCAAGAGCAATGAGCTCATTGGTGGTGTTACCCATTGCACTAACGACAACAACGACGTTTTGATAGTGTTTTTTTCTTTCAATAACGATATCGGAAATATGAGAGAAGGCCTCTGGGGAAGCTACCGAAGCGCCACCAAATTTTAATATGATTGTGTGATTCATGGGATGGTTTCACGTTTGAAATGGCAGGCCAGGAGGGACTCGAACCCCCAACAAGCTGATTTGGAATCAGCCGCTCTACCATTGGAGCTACTGACCTATGGTTGCGTGTCCGATCTTGTTACCACCATCGACTTTTAAGGTCAAGAAGCTTGTCCATAGAAAACCCCCTGTTTTAATTAGGTGACTTAAAATAATAAAATTATAAAGTATTGTTTAATTTTTTACGATAACTTAAATAATTTTAAAAAATTTATTTTTAAAGGATTGAAATCAATGGTTAAAACATTCATATCGCAGAGGCTTGAAGCTTTGTCGTTGACTCCTCAAGCTCTTGGGGCAATGGGCAGTGTCCTCATGTTCTTCATACTCAAAAATGCAAGTGAGCAAGAAATTTTAAAACGACAGGATAAACTCTTTCGTGAAGTGCTTCGCCATGCCTACTTTAACTCATCATTTTATCGCGAATATTATTCTTCTCATGGCATCAAACCGAAAGATTTAAACGACATATTGCATAAAGATCTCCCTTTTACTGATAAGCAAATGATAGCAGAGAATATTGACAGGATTTTTACAGACCCTGAACTAACAAAAGATGGGATAAACAAATGGTTAATACAAGATCATAATCCTTACCATTTATATAAGAAAAAGTTTTTTGTCCTTATGACTTCTGGTAGTTCAGGGGAACCAAGTATTTTTGTCTACCATAAGAATGAGTTTTTCTATTCATCTTTGCTCTCTACAATGAGAGTTCAATCTCTGGGTGGTAAAACATTTATCCCTAAATGTGCTTTTTGTGCTGCTACACATAACCATTTTACGGGTGCTACACTTTTTGCCAATAGACCTGAACGTATAATTCGTACGAAGTTAATTTCTATTATTGACCCTTTAGAAAAAATTTTGAAAGAATTAAATGACTTTCAGCCAAATATGATATTTGGATATCCGTCAACGATTCTTATTCTGGCAGAATGTGCAAAAAATAAAAAACTACACATAAATCCAAAAAAAATTATTACCAGTGGGGAATTATTAACAGAAGAAATTTCCGCTAGAATTGCATCTGCTTTTCATGTTGAGCCAGGTGATACTTATGCAGCAACAGAAATGTTGGGGACAGGTTTTCGTCAAAATGCTAGAAACAACATGACTTTTTTTGATGATTTAAATTTACTAGAAATTATTGACCGAAGAAATAAAGACGTCTGTTTACCTCCTGGTGAAGTAGGGGGAGCCGTTATTACGAATTTATTCAATAAAACAACACCATTAATTCGATACAAACTGAACGATGCTGTAAAAGTTATT
>JAZKEW010000018.1:0-14011 GCA_040386785.1 Bdellovibrionota bacterium | reverse complement strand
TAACGGAATAAGGCGACGAGGTCGATAGAAAATTGCACGAAAAAATGAAAGAAATTTGTTTTTCTTTCATACTAAACCAGCAAGAAAATGAATCTCATCAATTTAATTCTGTTTTATTTTATCTCTTTTTCTCGAGCAAAAAAGAAGACCTCTATAAATTAAAAGAACTTGAAAAACAAATCACAAATGTTCAATTGGTTAAAATATTTGACTTATGCTTTTCCATATTAAATCCAATTTTAGAGGGGCAAAAAAATCTCTTTTTTGAAACCGCTCTTTTTCAAAAAAACCCCTTGTTTTTTGGATATGCGACATTATCACAAGAAGAGTTAAACACACTCGCAGAAGAATTTATAAATAAATTTTCTGAAAAAAATCCTGAAGAAGTTACAAAAACCATACTTTCTTTAAGAAATCATCAATGCACAAAAATACTGTCAAATCATAATAAAATTGGCATTCATGTCATCAATCTAAATTTAGGGAAAATATGGGCTGAGTTTTGCCCCTATGACAATGAGAGTTTTGTTATTTCAGTAAAAAATCCAAATAATTATCACTTATGGCACCATGATTGTAGCTCAACATTAGGTTTTGTCGTACTTGACTACGACACTCTTTTTAGTAATCAAAATAAACAAAGCTTTTTATGGCAAGATTTTTTTGAAGAAAATTTACAACATGACATAAACATTTCAATGAATATCATTTTCTTTCAAATTAATGGACTTAAAAATACGAACAAACTACAAAAAGCAGAAGAACAAATTATTGAAAATATTTCCTCTGTTTTAAAAGTCCTTGGAAAAAACTCTCAACAAGAACGCGACGCATTTATTGATAAAATTTATACTCTCTGTATTTCTACCGGTACTTCTCCTCAATTCATGAGAGGAATTTACAACCTTGTCCCTTTTTCCTGCACAAGTTGGGTTTTTATTGCCATAGCGTTAACCGCACCAAAGCTTGACATTCAAACCTTAAACTACGCTATTTTGCGAGAACTGAATTCAATTCGTGAAGCTTTATTAAATGAAAATTTAGACAAAGACGAATATATTTTAGAAGTGACGACACGGTTTCAATCTATTATTGTTGGCGCCGACAAATTTCATGTACAAGTGACTCAACCAACACTCACAGCCCTAAAAGAAATTGCTAATTTAATTCAAAGTATTCTTGATACGCTCGAAGAAAGTAATGAGGAAAAAGAAGAAGATTTCGGCAGTGGAACCAACTGGAATGGCCATGCTGTTATTGACAAACCCATATTGCGATGGAATGCAATTTTACAAGTATGCCTAAATTCTTTTTTAGCAAAAGATGAAATTGCATTTTACGAAAAAATTCTTTGTGAAGGAATTAGAGCAGCACCGCATGTGGAAAAGCGCTGGGTTGTGCGCGCCCTTGTGCGTATTGATTCCGATGACGCCATTAAAACAATTTTATATCAGGCGTTACACCATATTGATACCGACTTTGTTGAACGCACAGCATATGAACTTTTTTCTTCACACAACCCTCGCTCTAAGCAAGCACTCATTCGGTTAATTGCAAAAAATAATCTTTCAGACAAAATAAAAATTGCAATTATTGAACACATGAAAAATTTTGCCACTCAAGAAATTCAGTCAGAACTTAAAGATTTAATGACAGTCAGGTTGCCTGAAAAAATTGAGCGTTGCGTACACAATGCCCTCATAGAAATTTCTAAAAAAATTGAAACGATTGTTGAAGAAGAAAATAGAGAGCATAAATTCACCTCTCATGAAATTGATCTCGTCATTAAATCATTTGTACACAACGTACCACTTCTTTCTGTCGACTCAAGAAGTGCTTTAAGAACTGCTGAAATGATTTTTATACAATCAAAAGATTGGGGCAAAGAAGCGGTAGATTTAAGCCCCATTGTTAACATGTATTGTAAGTCTGTTGAGCTTGTATTACGCGATACTTTTGAACCATTTACCGATGCCATTATGCGAAAGGGTGAGTTGTCAAAAAAACTCGACACACTCGGTTATGCAAAAATAATTCAAGATAAAATGCAAAATTTTGAAGATTTTATTGCAGATTTACCCATAGTAAACACAATACCTTATTTTAGTAAATTCAAACTGCGAAAAATGCTGCGAGCTATTTGTTTATATCGGCCTGGAAAGCGTTTTACCCTAGATGGACCCAAAGCATTTGCATTATTTTTGCTAGTCACAGCAAGGAAATCATGTCCTTATTCTATGAGTAAAATATTTGATTTGTATTTTTTTACAGACATGGAGTTATTTGATTTTGTAAAACAGGTGCATTCTTTGCAAGATAGTAGAAACAGAGCTGTGCATGAAGGGCTTACTTGGGAAGCGCGAGAAGAAATTGATAATATGCGGAAGCAATCTTACTCAATTATTGATACTTGTTTAAAAATTAATAGAAATTTGAATCAGAAAACGAAGCACGTGGATGCAATGGAAGCCGTATAGTAATGAGCTTATATATACAAACAAACATGAGTTCCATTAACGCACAAAGGAATTTGACTGTGTCATCAGATGAACTTGCAAAACATACCGAGCGTATTTCCACTGGCTATCGTATCAACCGTGCGGCAGACGATGCGGCAGGACTGGCCATTTCAGAAAAATTGAAGTCCAACGTGCGAGGGCTTTTGCAGGCAAAAAAAAATACCGTCGATGGTATTAGCCTTGTGCAAACAGCGGAAGGTGGTCTGCAAGAAATTTCAAATATTTTAATGCGACTAAAAGAACTTTCAGTGCAAGCGGCCAGCGACACCATTGGTGATACCGAACGCTCGTATATTCAAAAGGAATTTGGCTCTCTGAAAGATGAAATCAATCGAATTGCATACTCTACAGAATTCAATGGCACTCGTTTATTGACAGGTAACGCAATTTTACCTGTGGAATTGACCGAAAATAGCAATGATTCTCCCCTCGAAGTTCAAGTGGGCGCTAATTATGACTATGGACCTGATTCCCTTCTGAATCGGAATCCAACCCATGTTATCCGTATTGATTTAGCTAGAATGAATGCCCTTGTTGGCGGTGAAAATTCTATGAATTTGGGAGATGCAGGAGAAGAAAACACGACCCGTGTGGATAAAAAAGTAGACGCACAATTTACAATCAATCGGGTTGATGATGCCATTGAAAAAATCAACGCCTACAGAGCAAGTTTAGGTGCTGTGCAAAATCGTTTATCTTATGCTATCAGTAACACAAGTACTATGGTAGAGAACTTGCAAGCTGCCAACTCTCGAATTCGTGATGCCGATTTCGCAGAAGAAAGTTCGCAAGTGGTGCAAATGGGCATTTTGCAAAAAGCAGGAATATCTGTTTTAGCCCAAGCAAATCAAATCCCTGAAATGGCCCTAAAATTGTTGGGCTAACACGACGACTTCCAGAGGTCTAATGAAAATATTCGTTCAAGATGCAACGCTTCTCGATTGCGCTCTTTTTTTATCTAATCGTGGTCCCACAGGAAAAAGTTGGGCTGTGGATGTGTATTGGAGCGGCGATCAGGATGAGCAGGGCATGCTTTTTGACTTTGCCCTAGCAAAAAAATCGGCTAAACAAACCATTGATCACGAATTTGACCATAAAATTCTTGTTAAAAGTTCACAAATTCGCCATCAAACTCATTCACAAATTATTCTTGCTGATTCCTTTCAAGAAAACAATAAGGAACATTTTTTTGCACTGAACACGTACAATAATTCTGTAAAAAAAATATCTCGAGAAACTCTTAAGGCTCTTGAAAACGATGATTTAAGCCTTTTGGAAAAGGATATTGCTCAAGATATTCTTCGAAATTCTCCACAAAATATAAAAGAAGTGCAAGTTAAACTCAGACAACCCACAAATGCGCATAGTACAAATTATTATACTTATACACATAGTTTATGTTCACATATTGGGAATTGTCAGCGCTTTCATGGCCATAGCAGCTTTATTGAAGTGTATAAAAAAAATGTCCTTGATGAAGAAAAAAGTAAAAATTTAGCCCAATTTTTAAATAACAAATATATTATTTCGCACACGTATTTAAAAGAAAATTGGAATTGTGGGCTTATTCAAGATATTCGACAGCACTGCCTAGAAGTTGAAGATATGAAAGACTCCCTTGTGGCTCTTGAATATTCGGGAACACAGGGGCAAATTGGAATTTTAATTTCAAAAGAAAAAGTTGTTCCACTTGATTTTGAAAGTACGGTGGAAAATATTGCTCGCTTTGCCAGGTGGAAGTATGCAGAAGAGGAAGGCATTGAAGTCCGCGCGTATGAAGGGTTGTGCAAAGGGGCCATTTATCCTTAGTTTTAGCAATAAAAAGAGAAACGAGAGTTTCCTTAAATATTATTTGAATCTATTTATTTAATATTATTTTTTGATGGCACTGCATGTATTTCGAATTGTATTGTCACATCATTTGAAATTGTTGCGCCATGTGTTATCCCAAAGTCGTTCCTATTAATTTTTGTTTTCGCTAGAAAATCATATTCATCTTTATTTTTTTTATCTTCATGACCAGTAACAGTAAAAGTCACAGTTTTTTTAACTCCTTTGATCGTTAAATCTCCCATGAGCTTAAATGAATTCAAAGTTCCTTCAACTTGAGTACTTTTAAATGTCATTGTGGGATATTTTTCTTGATCAAAAAAGTCACTGCTACGTAAGTGTTCGTCACGAGAAGAACTATCCGTATCAATGGATGAAATGTCCGCATTTACTTCGACCTGTGATTTTTCAAATGGAGTTATAAAATTTATTATCCCAGAAAATTTTTTAAATTTACCATCTACAGTGAGAAATCCAAGATTTTTAACCTGAAAATTCATTTGTGATGTTTGTTGATCAAAAGTATATTTCGCATTAGGAATTGGACCCGCAAAGGAAGAGCTTAAATAAAGAGAACAAAGAAATATATTAAAAATCAAAAAAACAAATTTAAACTGAAAATATTTATTTTTACCACACAAATAATCTTTCATGACATCTCCCAAATGAGCTTAATATTATTTAGTAAATATACTATAAATAAATTTTAAACAAAAGAGCTCTTTCAGATAATTCATGATAATAGAGACAGTTCACTTTGTTTCTAGAGAAGGGGTCAATTTTTATTGGGCCACAAAAAAAAATGTCGCTAAAGTACCAATTAAAATTCCTAACACAATTGAGCGTAATTATGAGAAAAGCCAACAACTACGAATAGAATAAGCCAATCTTTTTTTCTTGCATGAGCAATAGCACGATTGAGATTTTCAATTGCATTTTGAGAGGCAAGATGAGCTGCGCAAGAAGAAATTTTTCCGTCAGGGGGAATAATATCGTTGATGTAATCGACGGTGCTTTGGCAAGTAATTGTCAACAGCCATTAATTTTTAAGAAGATTACATTGCAGGCCCTACAGCCATAATAGGTGTGACAGCCATTGCAGGCACAGCCCAATTCCGAATACGAAGCAATGGCCCTAGCGGGTTATCCATTTTGTATTGAGCTTCACTTACAGCAGCGAGCTCGCGTTTAAATCTAAAGTCATTTTTTAGCCCAGAATCTTCAGCAAACTGTAAAGCCAGTCTTCTCAGAAAAATAATTAAGGCCTCAAAGCTTTCGCCTCTTCTTTTGACTTCATCGGTATAAGCAGAGTTGGCATAGGTAGCTCCAGCATCCCCTGCATTTTGTAGTGCAATAGTTGCAAGAGCAATACCAACATTTAGGCCAGAACTCACTGCTAAGTCTGGAACTAAAGCAGACGTCAGTGCCGCAGCGATGTTCGCTGCGCCTGCAGTGCCTCCGAAGAAAAAGCTTCTCCAACTATTTTTTATTTCACAGAAATGAGTTTGCAACTGCAAACCTTCAAACACAGGAGCGGGTTTTGCACTTTCTATTTCACTCAAGAGACCTAAAATTATTTTTAATTTATAGTCGTTTTCAAGCTTGCTTTGTAAAGCTATGTTTAGAATTCTCATAACGCCAGACAAGACAATTTCTTTTTGTTTTTCCGCATTTGCTTCGGCACCACCAAGGATATCGCGCATAATACGAAGAAACATTTTTTGCTGAGCTTCACCAGACGGACAAGAATTAAGAAGATCAAGATAAATTTGATCCATTTTTTCGGAGTCTATTGCTTTATTTACAAATTCTTTCACAGTCTTTTTTGTATAAATCTTGGGGAGTGCATATTCTTTTTCCATACCAAAAAAACTACGAAATTCTTTTACAATGGAAGGAAGCCCAAAATCACCATTAAAAACTTGAAGTTCTGTTCGCACCTTTTTCGGATCAATATTTTCATTTGTTTTCCAATAATCCTGATTCCAAAAACTAAGATGCTTTTTGTCGTAAAACCCACCTTGTTGAAATTGATTCATGACAAATTCATTTTCAAAGGTTGATTTCGAATGACTAAGTTTTTCACTGTGGTAGTAAATACAAAGTCGGACTGCACAAGATACAAAAAGAGCAAGCGCCACAACCGCAAGAAGCCCACCTCCTGTAAGGCCAGTACCAACCCCAACGGCAACTCCAAATAAAACTTTGCCAACAACTGCAGTGGTAAACAATGCAGAAACCGTACCCCATTGAGCTGCGGCTAAGCCACGCACAAGTATTTTGTCACGCAAGACCTTATTCATAGAGCGTTTGTGTAAAATTCCGGCCAATGATGCGACAAGTTTCTCAATTTCTTTTTTGCATTTGTCCATACTGGTTGCGGATATTTTATTATTACCGTCTAAATGCTCAAGATAAGCCCTTGCTCGTATGCAAACAAACATGGCGTCTTCTTGAGTTTTAACTTTCTTTTTTTCTAGGGAGAGGAATTTCTTAAATTTTTCTTCCTCAGGTATTTTGGGGTAAATCTCATTATAATGTGATTCAAACTCCTTTTTTTCACTTTCTTCCATACTAGACACTTCTTTATCGTAATAAGTTTTGCTGTAATAGTTTCGAAGATCGCGTTCTGTTTGAGCATGATTGTAATAATAATCTTTTAACAGCTTTGACACGTCATCCTTATCAAGCTTATTCATAAGTTGAACAATAAGAGGGCGCTCATGACAATGATGATTTTCTAGAAATGCACGACGTTCTTCTGCAGACTTACCGCCCATAAAATCTTTTAAAAGTTGTTCAATAGTTGTTGCCTTATCACCAAACTTAAACTCAGTGTTGAGTGTAAGTTTTTCTTCCCCTTTCCAAACAGCTAAACCTTTTCCTTCATAAATAAAATTTGTCATAGCTTTTAATTTTGTAATTCTATGCTCTTTGTATTTATCTGGGTTTCGTGCAAGTTCTCTTTGAACTTCTTGCTCCCACCGCTTTCTGTTGCCAGAAAAAATGTCTCCACAAGATTTTGAAGCGGTCGTTTTTCCTGTGCTAAAGTAGGGAATAAGATTAGCCATCAAGGAAACCCCAAACCAACCAGCGGCTGATCCTCCGAGGTTGTCTGGTGCAAAGCCACCGGTAGCATGAGAAAAAGGATCCGCTCCATGTCCAGACATCGCTTGTTCAAAAAAAGCGACGTCTCGTTTAAGTGCAAGACCTTGGTAAAAAAGCATTCCCAAGATGGTCTCAGATGGACGAAGATTCCTTTTTAAGAATGCGGGCGCCATATTCCCATCGCCCCAGTACCCTCTGTTGTGTTCCTGTTCTAAGCATTCATAAAAGTATTGTTTTTCCAGGGCATCTAAGTTTTTGTTTGCAGAAATTGAAAAATCTAAAATGTGGGCTATTTGTGCGCAAGTTACCTTGCATGCACTAAAGAGCTTTAATGTATCATTTACTACCTTTGCAGCTCCTTCATAGGTTTTAGCTTCAAGTAATGCATGCTCCAACTCTAGAAGTTTGACGACAGGATCATTTTTATAGGCTGTATTTTTAGGATCGTCAGTACTAATTTTGTCTGGTAAATTGTCATACCAAAGGGAGTGTAATTTCTCTAGTTGTTGTGCAAGGGTAGTTTCATCATAGGGAGCTACTGTTTTATAACCCGCAGCTTCTGCGTATGCAGCTGCTTCGATACCGTCAAACGTGTACGGCATGTTTTCTTTTAGGTTTTGCTCATGTGCTTGTGTTAATTTATGAGTGAGGTGTTGCAACAAAGTCCACCTTCTACCAGTCTCTTTGTCTTTAAACACCAAAAAATGCAATGTTTGTTCAAATTGTTTTTTGCCGTCTTCTTTTCCAAGTTTTGTAGTAAATTTCTGCTTTAAATCGTCTAAAAATATTTGCAGCTCTGTTTTTGAGACTCCATCAATTTTTCTCAATTCAAAAATATCTGATTTTTTTAAAAGCTTTTCCATTTCGGATTTGGCATGAATATGAGCAATAAATCCATTGACCATATTATCACGCCCAGGATCTACTGCAGTTCCTAAGGCTGTGGCTGTTTCTTGAGTCATACCACCTGTTTTGTACAAATATTTTTTTACTTTTCTTAAAACATCATTTCCGCCATCGTCTTCTTTTTTATCCCAGTAGTAGCCAAAATATTTATTTGAGAAAGAGCTTAGGCATTTAACGCCAATTTTATCCACACCTTTTCGCACCAATTCCCTTGCCTTCTCAGCACGGGGACCGCTTTTATTTTCACTATAAAATAGACGATCTAGAGTGTCTTGATCCATATTTTGAATGCAAATTTGCAAATGTTGATTTTCACTTTTCATTTTTGATAGCAAAAGTGTTGTTAGCCCTCGCCCCAAGCCGTCTCGGCCGCCAGCAAAAACCGCTCCTGCAAGAATCAAAAAGGCATTGCTGGCTATACCTTGAAATCCTAAGTCTTGCGCTGTTTTAGCATCAATATTCCCTGCTTCATGGGAAGCGATACGAAAACTAGGCCCCATATTTGTACATAAATTGTATAATTGCACCCACGCAAAACCGTCGTCTGTGCCAAATAGGGCGTTGTTATCAAGAGAAACTCCTTTTGCTGCCTGTGCCAAAGCTTTGTGTTTTTTCATGGTTTTTATAAACACGGCTTCCATTTCTTGGCGATCTTTTCTTGCGACGACACCTGTTTCTTTATTCACAGTATAAAAACGTTCAATTGTCTCTTCTTGCAGTGGTTTTTTTAAAAAATTAAGAATCACCGCCTCTGAATATGTGCCACTCACTCGGGTTTTCGTGGAAACATCTATGGCTTCAACGAGTGAATAAATGGCTTGAACTTTTTTATCGGCTTTTTTCGTTAGAGGGCTCTCAGGATCTTTTAAGTATAAATTCTCTTCTAAAACATTTAGAAGAACAAAACGGTGGTTATCGCTTGTGCCAATTGCACAAAGAAGATTTTTAACTTCATCAGTAGAGCTTAAATCTTCATCAAAAATAAGCTCAAAGGTTCTTTGCATCACCTTGGGTTCTAATTTGGGTTCAAAACCGTCGCATAGGGTCACAAATTTATCGAGTACGTCTTCAAAACGCACACGCAAGTCGGACCTGTGTCTGTCACTCATATCAAATTTATAATTATTTTTTTCTTTGGGGCACTTCTCTGATTCGAAATTGAGATCGTAAAATTCTTTTCGCGATTGAATGTATATGCCGAGAACTTGTACGTCTTGAAGGGTTAATTTAGAGACTTCTTCCGCTTTAAAGTTTTCTGGTTTTGAAAGCTCCATTAAATACCAGGTAACGTCTTCTCTTAGAGTTGAGTAAGGAGAATAGGATTTTTGGGGATTATTTAGCTCTTCAAGCTGCTTTAAGAAGTCTGTTTTGGATGTTTTTGCAATTTCAGAGTTTGTGTTTTTCATTTCTGAAAATAATTTGAGTAATTGATCTGCTTTTGCTTTTACAAGATCTTTTTCAACTTGATTGAGTACGGATAGAGGGAGGAGAGTATTGGTTGCGGCTACTGCGGGGGATTCTGGGTTTTCTTTGATTTTCTCTGAAGGAGATGCGCTTGTAGGAGATGGCGGTGGTATAGAGTTATCATCAGCAACATCGGTAACCATTGTGTCGCAGTTTAGGACGCTAGAGTTGAGAATACTGAAAATGCTGCTAGCTCCACCTCTATTACCGGATAGAGATAGCTCTGTTCTAAAGCTTACACTTCGCTGACGAGCAGCTTCCTTAGTATTAGTATCATCCGCCTCATCTTCAGAGAGCCCCTCTGCACCAGAGTTGAGGTCCTCGTCGTTAGCACCGGGACTAGAGCTGGTTTCACGTCTCGCATTGATTGGAGAATTTTCGCTACGCTTTATTTTTAAGTACGAAAGTGAAGAATCTTTTTTATCAGAAAGGGGACCAGGTTGAGTAGCGTCCACTACTACGCCAGACTTCTGTTGAAAAGGAAGCCCTGGTGGTAGTGTCAGTCGTGCGTACTGTGTTTGCATGCTATATTGTCCCTCTATTGACTCCCTTGACGACAAACTCATCAACTTCGATCATAATTCTCTACTCGTCATCTTACCAAATTTCATTCGAATAAATTAGCTCATCATCTGTACCCCAAAATTTAAATATTCTCAATAAAATTTCTTATTTTTTACTAATCAGTTCTTTGAATTCATTATAACAATAAAATCTTGAATTGGCTTCTTAATGTATTGGCATTAATTTAATTTTTTGAAAATTTTGACTTGAAAAAAATATTTTGATATAAAGCAAAACTAATTCATGAAGTAAACTTGTAAAAAGGGGAATTGTATTAAAAATAAAGAATAATTTATATAAATCTTATTTTTATTTATTGTGATTAGGTCCTACTTGAGCGTAGCAGACGTCCTTTTTTTGTGTTTTTTTTGACTAAGAGCTTGACTTGTTATAGGTTAAATCGTACTCATTATGAGCTTAAAAGCAAAGCTTGATAATAGGTCATTCGCTTGTCAAAGGAGGTTAGGCACATGCTAGCTTCGCAAAAACTACAACAAAGTCCACCACAACCAGGTTTTTTTGTTAAGTTAACTTCTACGTTTAGTCTTGGTAAAGTTGTTCTCTTTCCAAGCGACGAAAAATTTTGGCGTCAGTTAAACTCCGTTGATAAAATATATAGTAAGTTCGTGGAGCTATTGGGGTCTGACTCAGCAAGTGTGTTAGAAGAATTTTCAGCTGTCAAGTTCTCACCAAATCAAGTAATAATAGGGAAAGAACATGTCCAAGTGGTTCTTGCTCTATTTGAAAAGTATATACAAACAAAAATTGAAAATACAGATGAACAAAATTCTGTTATTGAATTGTTTTTAGAGACTTTAGCAACAAAAGCAGATTTATTTTCACTTGTCATAGATGATATTTGTGAAAAATATACAAATGCTTACGAAGCTACTAAGCAAAAACACTCTGGTTCAATTCATTTTTATGAATACACTTTGATGCACTGCCATGTCAGAAGACTACTTCCGCAGACTTCTTTGGTTCAAGAGGCGATAAAATTATTGATTCTACGACTAAACAGGGGATTTGTTTCTCTAAAGGTACCCGGCCTGGATATTTTTGAGCTGTATCGTACAAACGAAGAAGAGTTCAGAAAAATTTTAGTTCGTAGGGAATATGTTCAACGTATCTTTGAAGACAATAAACTAATGAACTCGCTGGTTGTTCAATTAAATTTGCAGCCTAAAAAACACCTTTACCCCAAAAGTTGCGCTGCAATTTATAATAATCTTCTGTCTTTTGCAGAAAAAATAAAAAAAGAAAATTTAAATTTACTTGACATGTATGTGCTAAGCAACATGCATTACTTGTCGTTTGATGTCGTGCGAGATATTTATACAAGACAAGATCCAGTATCAGAAGATGTGCGCAATAAGTTGTCAAAATTTATTCAACATAAGCTACTTATTGAAATAAATGCTCGTTTACTTGAACTGGACGCACTTGTTGAGCAAGGAGAAAATCCTTATGCAACAGAAGAAAAAAAGAATACTGCGCAAGAAGCAAAGGAGTCTTATGACTACATTGAAAAGTGGTCTGACGGTTTGCTAGATGCTCTTTGCTCTCCAGGGTTTAACTTAGAAGCCTGGAACCAACAAAAAAACAGTGATGATAGTCTTTCAGAGGCACTGGATAAAATATTTGGCGATAGAGGCTCTGTTGAGCCATGTAGAATGCTTGTTTTTACTGATTCTCAGGGGCGAGATTGTCTTCTCACCTTCAAATGCCTTCTAAAATATTTGAATGAAGGAAAGCAAGAATCAAAGCTGGCAAATGATGCTTTTGTTATCAATCGACTTGGCGCCAAGCCAAGCACTGAACGCTTGTCGTCTATGATATTCAAATCTTCTAGCGTACCTACATATCTTTATTCTATGTTTAAAGATTATCAAATTTTTGCAGAACCTATTTCTGGAGTTGTATTTGATTTTCTTACTGACGCAAATCTATTTGAAATGTGTGGTTTTTCTACGATTGTAAGCGATGAAGGCATTCGGCAAAAGTTAGAAAAATTAGGAATACAAAAATCAACCGACGTTAAAAAAATTTTTGAGCATCTTGATTTGCGGAGGATTTTGTTTCAAATTCTTGTAAATCCTTATGAACAAATTGGCAATCTGCCTGATGTTACAAGAGATCTAATCACAATAATCTTCAACAACAATAAGTTCTTGTCATTTTTTGCCGATTTTAACGGGTATGTTTGCGCGCACCCTGAAATTGAATATCTGCTTACTCAAACTAAATCAGTTGATGTCTATTTCACTGGTGATATATCTAAGTTTGCTCATGGGCCAATTCCAGACCACGAAGTTAAAAGACAATTTGTTTTGGAGTACAAAGAAGAAAAGGATGCTTATGTTTTGTACACAGTGGGAAAGGACGGTAGCCCAAGTTTGGTTTTTCACGAGGCTATAGACGCTAAGTACTGTGCGGAGATCAAGGAAAAAATACTTGGCCAAACGAGTGAACAGACAGTTTATTTAACAATAAACAGTGGAGAGTTTTTTCAACATTACAATAGACCTAGCGTGTACAATCTCTGTTCTAAAAATCCTCGTATTATTTCTCTGATTTTCAGTCGCCTACGAGATATTTTTTTGACTCCTAATAAAATACTGCTGCCTTCCATGATGCAACCTCGTGAAACCAAGAAAAATTTTGATCAAAAAATACAAATAATAAATACAGTGCAAGAATTATTTCAGGAAAAAATATTAGAAGAAGCAAAAAAAATATTAGACAAAAAATATCTTGAGAATGTTGTTCTGTACATCTTAGCAGTGAGCTTTTTAACCATGGCTGGAGGGGCTGGTTTTGGTCTCGGTGATGAAAGAGACGCAGGCAAAAACAAATCTGTGGATTACTTTCGATTTATGGCGTCATTTGCGATTGTTTTGTTTGTAAATACTTTGGAAGAACCAAAGGCAGCTGACCCACTTTATACGAGCAAATGCGAGATTTTAAACGATTTGAAGGAGCTGGCAGTAAGATGCCTAACTGAAGAATGCGCGGATGTTATTAAGAATAACTTGCAAATACTAGTCTACAGAGGAAATTGTAATTATTTACTGGTGCACATGAGGTCACATAAACTGTATGCGAAAATGGATGAGACATCCGCGATGATAATACAAAACACAGAAAAATTCGAAGCATCGGCTCCCTTGGTAGAAAACTTGGTAGAAAACCTTCTTGAGCTTTTAAAACAACAGAATCTTCCAGCAGAGCATCAAAGCGCAGGCGTGGTGCAATTCGATAAAACAACGCTAGTCCGAGAAGTACAAAGCTTTCTTGAAGTATCTCGACATCAGCGACAGCTATATACTCAAGACGCCGAGATAAGAGCAGAGCAGGATCGTATTGTGAGCGTGCTTCCCGAAAATGCAGACTTAGCGACACTTATGTTGTATGACTACAAAGGGCAAAAACAACCAGGGGGCATGCTGAGAGTTTGATACAAAGCAAGTTTTCTGTTTTTACCCAAACCAAGAACTACAAAAAAACTGCTTGTCTTCGTCTGGCATTGATTGCTAATCCGTTCATTCAAAAATACAAAAGAGTGCCATTAAATATATTTTGAGGGAATAAATTTTCCTGTAAAGTAACAATAAAAAATA
>JAZKEW010000017.1:0-16439 GCA_040386785.1 Bdellovibrionota bacterium | reverse complement strand
AGGATGCTTATTGCTATCAAATATAGGAAAAAAAGCGGCCTGCCCAATAATAGACCTGTAAGTATTATCTGCAGGACGCATTCCCCACATGTTATTGTAAACAACAGGCGCATCAATGCCACTAACAGAATTATAAACGTGATTTCCCACATACAACATAATATGTCCTTTGATATAAACCAAAGTAACAAGATGACGTCCACTTGTGGACAAGCCGCCAATACGAGCTGGTGTGGTCAACTCGCTTAAATCTTCAATTTTACCGGCTTGAACTTGATCTACAGAATTGCGGGGAAGCCAAATGCCAAAGGTTGTAAATATACTTTGAATTTCTTGCGAGCAGTCATTATAGAAATACATGCCACCCCAGCCGTAAGGTCTGTCTATAAGTTCTTCAATAATATGTGCAAAATTCTTTGGAGAAGCTTGTACTGGAAAAGTTGCAACGTACTCCTTATTTACAGCAGCGGTTTCCAAGGCTGCAAAACCATTGGCGTGTCGACTAGGAATCATAATATGATTTGTTGAATGTGGAGAGCTGGCAGGAAAAATACTTCCAATATAAGAAGTATGCAAGGCAGCCTTCTCAGTCATATTTTTTATGATTGTCTCTGTGTGAGTAATAATTTTTAATCCATTTTCGTGAACATGTTTGCCGTACTCACGAATAAAGTTGCTGTCAACTCGTGCTATTTTTTGCGAAGGAACCCAAGCAATAAAACCAGAATTTGTGATGACTAAAGCCCATGCTTTGTCGTCTGTGTCTCCTAAAATATAGAGCGGACTTCCAAGCCAAAGTGCAGACACTTGCAGACAATCAAATGGATATCCTTCTCCTGCAAAAGTATGATGTTTAAAAAGTGGACTGTCTGTGGGTAGGGCTCTTGCTAAAATATTTTCTGTTGCAATGGCGCTATTGTGTTTGTCGTATTGCAAAGATTTAAATTGACTTAAATTCATTTTTTTATAGATATCACTGAACCACTTGCAAGAATAAGCTTTGTAGTTTTCTGCAAAACTAACTGCATCTGCGCTATCGCATTTTTGTTGATATAGGCTCCAAAGGCTTTGTTCTATGTCTTGAATGTCGTTAGGAGAAGGGGCTGTTAAAATTGCGTTGATAAAACTTTGTGACCACGGGGAAAGGTTTCCATACAAATGCTCTTTATAATTTGCAACTCTATCTTCAAGAATTTCAGAGGAAATAAGGGGTTTCTCATTATTGCTGTCTATAAAATCAGGTATATTTTGGCTGTAGTTTTCCAATGGAAAAATTCGAATGGTGTCTTGCGCTTGTGCAAGACACGAAAAAGCAGTCACACCTAAAACAATCAACTTATTTATTTTTATCAACACATTTTCATCCTGAAATATGACTAAATTTAATGGTGCAATGGCACTCCAATGACCTTTGCTCCATTAACAGCAATAGCACCTGCAGGCGAGTTTTTCAATTTTGTTTCAAGGGCATCATTGGTTTCCCATACAATGGCATGCAATAAAACAGTGTCCACATGGTCTACAGGTATAATTTCCAATTGTTGAATAATATTTTTAGGGATTTCTAGTAAATCACGCTCATTTTCTTTTGGAATGAGTATTTTTTTAATTCCACCACGGTGCGCCGCTAAAAGCTTTTCTTTTAAGCCGCCAATAGGGAGAACGCGACCACGTAAAGTAATTTCACCGGTCATGGCAACATCGCGGTTAAATGGTCTTTTCGTTAAGGCGCTGACGAGTGCTGTGGCCATCGTGACACCTGCACTGGGCCCATCTTTTGGAGTAGCCCCCTCTGGAAAGTGAATGTGGATATCAATTTTTGAATAAAAATCTTCTTCTAGTCCTAAGAACGCTGCCCGTGCGCGCACGTAGGTAAAGGCCGCTTGCGCAGATTCCTGCATGACATCGCCCAATTTACCTGTTACCTTAAGATTTCCTTTTCCGCTCATAATAGCGACTTCTACTACAAGTAATTCGCCTCCAACCTCTGTATAGGCAAGTCCTTGCCCTATGCCTATTTCGTTGATGTTTTCTTTTTCACCAATATTATATTTGCGTGGTCCTAAGTATTTTTGCACAAGAGCGGAATCAACGCTGAGAGGTTTTACTCCATCAAGAATGGAACCTTTTAGACTTTCTTTGTCTGCACTCGCATCTTTATTTTTATTAGCGTTCTTTTTTGTGTTCTTTTTAATTAAATCGCGAGCAATTTTACGACAAACACTCGAAATTTCTCTTTCTAAATTCCGTACTCCAGCTTCTCGTGTAAAATAACGAACGAGTTCTTCAAGAGCAGTGCTGTCGAATTTAATTTCAATTTTTTCAAGCCCATTTGCTTTCGCTGCTTTTTGTACAAGATGTTCTTTTGCAATATTGACTTTTTCTTGTTCGGTGTAGCCACTGAGCGTAATAATTTCCATTCTATCAAGTAATGGCCGTGGCACATTGCTTAAATTATTTGCCGTTGCTAAAAACAATACTTGCGACAAGTCATAATCTAAGTCCAAATAGTGATCGTTAAAAGTATGATTTTGCTCGGGATCGAGAACTTCTAGCATGGCGCTAGATGGGTCGCCCCTAAAATCACTGCTCATTTTGTCCACTTCATCTAACAAAATAAGTGGATTTCCAGAGCCCGATTTTTTAAGCGCATTTAAAATTTTACCAGGCATGGCTCCAATATAAGTCCTTCTATGCCCACGAATTTCTGCTTCATCACGCACACCGCCTAAAGCGATGCGGGAGAAACCACGCCCCGTAGCACGGGCAATGCTTTTTGCTAAACTCGTTTTTCCCACTCCAGGAGGGCCAACCAAGCATAGAATTGGTCCTTTAATTTTGTCTGATAAGCTTGTCACTGCAAGAAACTCAAGGATACGCTCTTTGACTTTATCGAGCCCAAAGTGATCCTCATTGAGAACCTCTTCAGCAAATTCTTGATCTTTAATTGTATTTGTATATTCAGCCCACGGAAGAGATAATACCGTATCAATATAATTGCGTACAACGGTAGCTTCAGCGCTCATGGGGCTCATGCTTCTCAGTTTTTTAATTTCCTTTTTAACTTTTTCTTTGGCTTCGTCAGACAATTTTTTAGTTTTTAATTTGGTTTCGATTTCTGCAATTTCAGAACGAATGTCGTCAGCGTTACCAAGTTCTTTTTGAATAGCATTCATTTGTTCGTTTAAATAATATTCTTTTTGTGTTTTTTCCATTTGGCGTTTTACACGTGCACGAATTTTCTTTTCGACACGCAGTATTTCAATTTCAGATTGTATAATTCCAAAAATTTCTTCCAAGCGTTTTGCGGGATCGACTGTTTCGAGAATGCGTTGTTTGTCCACAAGTTTTAAATTTGCAAGTTGTACAACAAGGGTATCTGCAAGCCTACTTTCATCGTCAATGCTAGAAATAGAAAAAACCATTTCTGGGGGAACTTTTTTATTTAGTCTGACATAAGTATCGAAAGCTTGTTTTACCGTGCGAATAAGAGCTTCATTTTCAGCATTACGACTAGCGGGTTCTTGAATTTCATTCACTTCTACTACAAGCATTTCCGCAGCTTCTACATACTTAACAATCCGTCCCCTTTTTTTGCCTTCCACAAGAATTTTAACCGTACCGTCGGGCAGTCTAAGAAGCTGTAAAATTTGTGCAATGGTACCAAATTCATATATTTCTTCTGGAAGGGGATCGTTTGATTTTGGCTTTTTTTGTGCTGCCAAAAAAATTTCCCGATTCCGAGCCATGGCGTCATCTAGTGCTTTTATGCTTTTTTCTCGTCCTACGAATAATGGCACGACAGTATGAGGAAAGACGAGGAGTTCTCTTAAAGGTAACAACGGTAACGTGCGGTTTGCCGGTTTTTTTTCAGCCATAAGAGCCTCCTTCAATAATTGTCAACGTAGTCATTTCAAAACCTATTTTAGGGAGAAATGAAGTTTATCGCAATACTTTTTTCATTCTTTATTAGAGTATTGCCTAATTCAGCCTGTTCACTCAGGATGTCGGCTAAAATATTGTGAGTTGTGAGAGGATTAAATGGAATAGCGCGCAAAACGACAATTTCCTGACCAGGAAAAAAAGACTCCAGAACTGTTCTTGAGACAAAACTATTTCCACAACCGCGTTGTTTTTTTTGAATATCAGTATTTATTTTATTTAAAATTAAATTGATTTCTTTTGATGTAGTGGAAAAATTTTCATTGTTTTTATGACTTAAAAATAGTTTTTTGATTTTTTGTGGGATGAAACGGTAGGTTAATATTCCGCTGACAAATCTGCTTGTTAATTCAAAATCTTTGTGTTGTTCAATGATATGAGAAAATAAATTTCCCTTTTCAATGGCTTCATTGATAAGCAACTCGTAGCCATTTTTTCCCAGAACTTTTAATGCAAACCATAATTTAAAGGAATCAAACCTTCTGCTTCCTTCAATGGATGTTCTGCCTAAATCAACGCTCCCTTCTCGAATAATATAATTCGCACTGTGTCTTATATGGTTTAAAGAAGTTTGATTTTTAAATAGAACAATGCTGTGTGATATGGTTAAATAAAAAAACTTATGACCGTCAAGACATACAGAATCGGCTTGTTCAATGCCAGAAAGCAGATGACTATATTTTTGACTCATGAGCAATGCACCGCCCCAAGCGGCATCTACGTGAAACCAGATATTGTGTTCTTGTGAGATTTGAGCAAGGGAGCTCAAGTCATCTACGCTGCCCGTTTCTGTGCTGCCAGCAATTCCGACAAGGCAAATTATTTTCGTATGATTTTCATTTAAATGTCGAATTGTTTTTTTGAGTTCAACCAAATTTATTTGATTTGTAAATGGCACGCAGGGAATTTCAATGACATTTTGTTCTCCAATTCCTATTATTGCAGCGGCTTTTTTTATGGAATAATGTCCACGTTTGCTTACGAGAATTACAGCTGAAGTGCAATTTGCTTCTTTGTATGCTGCAAATAAACCAATTTTATGAAGTTGAGGAAAGGAGTGATTGCGAGCAACAGTAAGAGCAGTTAAATTGGCATTGGTTCCACCTGAACACATGTTGCCTAAAGAGGAATCGGCGTTATCAAGAATATGAGTATAAAAAGACTCAGGATGCTTGTAGACAAGTTTGTGTAGCCAGCTGATTGTTTGCCACTCTACATAAGTTGCGCTCAGTGCTGTTTCAATTTTAACTAAATTTTGGTTTAAAAAACTAATTATAAAATCACATAACAAAGCAAAATTTGGACAAATTTGAGTCATGTGTCCTATGTAGTTAGGATGCCCTAAACGAACGGAGTTTTGCACAATTAAAGAAAGGGCTTCCTTCAATACAGCAGAGATGCCTTCTCCGACTGCGGGAATGTCTTGTGTACGAAATAGTATTGAAACTTCGTGTGGTAGGAGTTCTCCATGAAGAGGGTGCTTTTCCCCATTATTTATAAAGGAAAAACCTTCATTTAAGATGCGAGAGAACCATTCCTTAAAATTGGCTTCGTCTTTTTCAGTAAAAGAAAAATAATGAGAGATAATGTATTCGATATCCATAGAAGCTTTTTCCATTGGGCTATTTACAATGTGACCCCATACCCTTCTACACTCTTTTTAAATTGTTGTGAAATGTTTTAGCTTGAACGTAATTAAAATAAGTTACATTTTCTGCCTGTACGCTTGCATTAAGTTGTATTTAAATGTAGAAGTCATTTTATGAGTAAGATCGTTTCTCACTCATTCACTATCTTATAGGAGCTTTTTTCATGGCTAAAACTAAAACGACCTCACCTACTGTTGCAACAAGTTCTATTATTGCTGAAGTGTCTTCACGCTTTGAGCAACTTCCTAAAAAAATTACAAAAGAAGTCATCGCTGCTTTTCTTGAAACAATTGAAAATAATGTTGCAGGCGGAAGAAAAGTTCGCATTGACAAAGTTGGAATTCTTACAGTTAAAGACCGCGCTGCTCGTAAAGGACGTAATCCACAAACTGGAGAAGAAATTAAAATTCCTGCATCTAAGAAAATTAGTTTCCGCGTTGCGAAATCTTTAAAAGAAAGAGTTAGCGTTGCTAAGAAGGCTGGCAAGAAGAAATAATTTTTTATTTTTTAAGCTGATACATCTTCATCGTGCTCGTTTTCATGTTCGCCAACCATGACCAGTTTGCTGTCGTCTAGGTTGGCGTTGTTTATTTCTTCTCGAAATTTTTCTGATGGATGAAACGTCACAACTTTTCGTGCGGTAATTTCAATTTTTTGCCCAGTATGTGGGTTGCGCCCCGGCCGACTTTTTTTCTCTCGAACAATCCATTTTCCAAAACCAGAAATTTTAACTTCTTCGCCTTCTTCTAGCTTGTTTTTAATTGATTCAATCACGGTTTCAACCAGCTGTTTTGCATCTTGGCTTGAAATTTGTGATTTGTTTTTCATAATCTCGATAATTCGATCTTTTGTTAGCGTCATGGTAAACCTCAAATAGTCTTCAGGGGAACGGGCTTGAACGAGAGAGTGTGTATGCAGAATAGCGCTCGCTGTATTATTTCATTATATTAAACTCCGAAACAATGAGGGGAATTTTGACATGAACAACCGTAACCGTATTCTCACTGGAATGAAACCAACTGGTCAAGTTCATTTGGGCAACTACCTTGGCGCTATTCGCCCAGCAGTAGAAATGTCTCACAACGAAAATAATGAAGTCATTTTGCTTTGTCCAGACTGGCATGGTCTTACCAATAAAATGGACATGTTGCTGCCAGGCTCGCTGACAAACTCCATTATAGCAGTTTATTTGGCGCTTGGGTTTAATTTAAAAAATAATGCCATCATTTTACAAAGTGATTTTCCACAAATTCAAGAAAATGCTTGGTACCTTGCTTGTGCTTGCTCTGCAGGCCTTCTTGAGCGTTCTCACGCTTACAAAGATGCTCTGGCTTCAGGAAAAGAAGCCACCTCAGGGCTTTTATTTTATCCTGTGCTGATGGCCTCTGACATCATGACTTTTGATGCACAAACCGTTCCTGTTGGAAAAGATCAATTACAACATTTAGAATATGCGTCTGATATGGCAAAGTTATTTAATAATGCAGTAAAAAAACCTGTTTATTTAGAGCCAAAACCAATTATTCAAAATACGCCGACACTTTTAGGCACAGACGGCCGCAAAATGAGTAAAAGCTACAATAACGCCGTGCCGCTTTTTTCAACAAAAAAAGAATTAGAAAAAGCTGTGAGAGAAATTAAAACGGACTCTAAAGGGCTCGATGATCCAAAAAATCCAGATGAATGCCTTGTTTATGAGTTATTTAAGTCTTTTGCATCACAAGAAGCCATTGCCTACATGAAAGAAAGGCTAGAAAAAGGAGTTGGCTATGGCTATGGGCATGCAAAAAAAGATTTCCTAGGAGAACATGAAAAAGTGTTTGGGGCAAAAAAAGAACTTTTTGATCACTACTTGTCATCTCCTAATGAAATAAAAAATCTACTTCAAGATGGTTATACTCGTGCTATTTCTTATGCAAATAAAGTCACAGCGAGAGCAAGAAATGCCCTGGGGCTGAAATCATATTTATGATGAGAAAATTAATTTTTATTGTTGGTTATTTTTATTTTAAAATTATTTTAAAAACCTGTCGAGCAAAATTAGTTGGCAGAGAAGTTTTAGAAGATGATTTTGCACAGGGGCACCGTATGGTGTTTTGCTGTCCGCATAATTTTTTGCTTTGCCTTTTTGCAGGCGCAGAAATTGCAGAATTAAAAAGACCTCGCGTTACTCTTGTGGCAAGTTTAAGCAGTGATGGTGAATTGATTTCAAAATTATTGAAAAAATTTCGTTTTGATATGATTCGTGGATCTTCTAATCGAGGCGGAAAAAAAGCTCTGTTGGAGCTCACTCGGGCTGGCAAAGAAGGCAAAAGCTTGGGACTTGCTTTCGACGGCCCTAAAGGGCCTCCCCTCGTTCCTAAAAGGGGTCTCATTGGTTGTGCGCGAGCGACAAATGGCTCAATCTATTTAATTCATGGAAGTGCTTGTCACGGCCGGTTTTTTCCATTTTTAAAGCCATTTCGTGTGAATTCGTGGGATAAATTTTTAGTGCCGGTGCCTTTTTGTCAAATAGAAGTTCATTTTGAAAAGGTTCCAGCATTTTCTGCGCAGAATGACGAGAGTTTAGAAGAAGATTTTATTTTGAATTATATTGAGAAGAGGAGCAAGGAGGTGTTTGGGTACTTGTATGAATAGAATGTTTTACAATACGAACAAGCTTCATGATATCCTCTTCTTCAATACACGTGCTTAAAAACCCAACCTCATACCCGCTTGGCCCCAAATAAATTCCGTTTTCAAGCCACTCATGGTAAACTTTATTAAATAATTCCATATTTGTTTTTGCAACGTCATCAAAATTTTGTGGAGCTTTATTGGTGCCAAAAAAGAAACTAAAAAATGAGCCTAATCTAACGTAACACAATTTATTTTCTTCTATAAATGAACTAAGTTCCTGCACCACAATTTTGTCCAATATTTTTCCTTTTTCTTCCAAAATTTCAAATGCATTTATTTTTTCAATTTCAGTGAGCATGGCAAGTCCAGCGCTCATGGCAAGCGGATTTCCTGATAAAGTCCCTGCCTGATAGACTGGTCCAAGTGGAGCAATGTGTGACATAATTTCTTTTTTACCGCCATAAGCAGCAGCGGGAAGCCCGCCTCCAATTATTTTTCCAAATGTCCATAAATCAGGCTCTACGCCAAATAGTTCTGCACAACCACCTTTGGCAAGCCTAAAGCCAGTCATAACTTCATCAAAAATAAGGACACTGCCGTGTTCTTTTGTGACCTTACGTAAAAATTTTAAGAAATTAGGTTGAGGTAAAATTAAGCCCATGTTTGCTGCGACAGGTTCAATAATAACGGCGGCAATATCATTTCCATATTGGGAAAATATTTCTAGAATACTCTCTTCACTATTATAGATGGCTGTGAGGGTGTCTTGGGTTGTGCCTTGGGGAATTCCAGCGGAACTTGGGTTGCCCAGAGTGGCAAGGCCGCTGCCTGCTTTGACTAAAAAGTGATCGGCGTGGCCGTGGTAGCAGCCTTCGAATTTCACAAATTTATTTTTCCCTGTAGCGCTTCTTGCGGCGCGCACAGCGCTCATGGTGGCTTCAGTGCCGCTGCTGACAAAGCGCAAGAGTTCAATTTGCGGGACAAATTGTTTTATTTTTTCTGCCAATTTGACTTCAAGTTCACAAGGTGCGCCAAAGGTAATGGCTTTTTGTGCTTGTTCTTGAATGGCGCTTACAATACTTGGATGTGAGTAACCTAAAATAAGCGGTCCCCAGGAAGAACAGAAGTCGACGTAACAATTGCCGTCAACATCAAACACATGTTTTCCCTTGCCGTGGGAAAAAACGACGGGTGTGCCACCCACAGAACGGAAGGAACGCACAGGTGAATTCACTCCGCCAGGAAAGCACTGAGCGCTGCGAACCATAATTTCTTTCGATTTTTCTTGTTTCATTTTTTATCTCCTCAAGTATCTATGCAAAAATTCACTATTTTGACAGTTAAAAACTCAAAAATGTTCACTATTATCAGTTATTGACTCATATCCATATCTATCCTAGAATCTATTCATGTATCTATTCAAACGAGGTTTTGTATGGCAGTCGAAAACGCAAAACAAGAACTTCTCGCTTACTTACGAAAAAATGGCCAAACAACAACGAAAACATTATGCCAAATATTGGAATTAAGCCAAGCGTCTTTATCGAGAATTTTGAGTTCAATAAAAGATCAAATTGTTGTTATGGGGAAAGCTCGGGAAACAACTTATGCGGCCGTTCGCAAAATAGACGACTTGCCACAAGTTATCCCTATTTTTGAAATACAAGAAAATGGAAGCTGTCGACGCATGGGAATTTTGTGCGCAGTGGAGCCGCAAGGCTTTTATTTTGAAAGCCAAATACCTGAAATAAAGTCCGCGCTTTTTCCCGATCTCCCTTATTTTTTAAACGATATCCGTCCGACAGGATTTCTTGGTAGGTTAATTCCGCAACTGAATGAAGACTTGCAACTTCCAAAAGATATTCTCCTGTGGAATGCAAATCATTGCTTAAAGTATTTATGCTTGCGAGGGTGGGACAATACAGGAAACTTTATTGTGGGAGAGAAGGCTTTTCAATTATATCTTGAGAATTGTCAACAAATAAAAAACGCAGTGGAAATAAAACAACGAAAACGACAATATTCACAATTTGCAAACAATATTCTTTCCATTGGCATTGCTGGTTCTTCCGCTGGTGGTGAGCAGCCTAAGTTTACGACAACACTAATGCCAAAGTGTGAGTCTGTCATTGTGAAATTCTCACCAAAAATAGACACTGAAATTGGCCAACGTGTTGCCGATTTATTCATGTGTGAGCACATTGCTTTGCAAGTACTCAAAAAAAACTCAATCAATTCTGCAGAATCTGAAATAATAAGTCATGACAGTAGAATATTTTTAGAAGTCAAGCGATTCGATAGAACGCAACAGTTTGGTAGACGTAGCCTTATTTCCCTTGCTTCTTTAGATGCAGAATTTACAGGCGTACTAGGAACATGGAGTCAAACATCTGTAGCGTTGGAGAAGAATAAAATTATCCCACAAAGCTGCCTAGAAAAAATTCGCTTGCTTGCATTGTTTGGTGAACTGATTGCCAACAATGATATGCATTTATATAATTTATCTTTTTTTATGCAGAGTTTGCAGGTAACTCAACTAGCTCCTGTTTATGATATGCTTCCTATGCTTTTTATGCCGCGAAATAACCAAATAATACAAACCAAATTCACTCCTCCACTGCCAAAACCTGAAGATGGAAAAATTTGGCCTTTAGCGTACAAAATGGCGCTTGAGTTTTGGAGTGAAGTTTTGAAAAAAGAACAAATTTCTACTTCATTTAAAAAAACAGCAACAGAATGCCAGAATAAAATAAAAGAAATAAAAATTTTGATGCATAAATTGCCTAAAAATTAAAAAGAAAATTTAACTGGCATATTTCTGTCAACAACTTGAATAGCAATAACTTCACTCAGCGTTATGTTTTTATGTGCAAATTTTGGTGGCACAGACATAGGAAGGACTCTTGTAATCACTTGTGTAAATAATTTATCAATATCAGTGTAGTCTTTTTTAGGGTGATCTTTTCGCGATAAATTTTCAAACTTTTCCATAGAACCATTGGTATTAATATAAATTTTATAATAGACAATGTCACCAGGTCGCAAGGGTGAAGTGGGTGGCACAACGCGATCTTCAGAATTCCAAATAGCGCCAAAACGTTCTCTAAATTCTTGTGTAAATTGGAAAAGACTCATATCTTTTTCTGCATATCTGCTTATAATTCGTGGCCCATTTGTTGGTGCAAGAGAAGGTCCATCAATAGGAAGATCGCCATCATCACCTTGAATATTGTTTTTTTGTATTTGATTCTGACGACGCAAATTACTCAAATAATTGCTGTTATTTTTTGGTAAAAATGAATTTAAATCCTGTTTTTCTGGATGCAATTGTGGAGTCGTATACGCTTCGCTTTGTGAATTTGGAGAGGTTAGAATTTCTCTTTTTTTTGTGAATTTCTTGTTTTTTTTCGAGGCTAATTTTTGATTTATTTGTGGTGTAGAAAAATTTATTTTTATAGAGGATGAACTTTGATCTGCAATAACTTCTTCTTTAGGTTTTAATTGAGTCAATAAGAAGAAAAATAGAATGTGCAATGCAAGAGAAAAAAGAGCAACGTTTAACCAATTATTTTCCTTTCTATCAAAAATCCAGCGATAAAAGTGGATTTCGCTTTCGCGTGTTTGCAAAGAACACTCCTAACCAAAAAGAACTTTAAAATACTACGGTTTTATTGTAGCATTCCACGTTCGGTTTACACAACGCAGAGCAATAAATAACATAGGAGTGCACTATTATTATGGATTCGTCCACAATCTCAACTTTTCCCCTATTTGCCAACTTGACCAGTCAAGAAATATCAATTCTAGCAAAATATTTAATCCAACAAAACATTTCAAAAGGGGAAGAAGTTTTTTCTCCTGGAAAAATTCGTGACAGACTTCGTCTTATTTTAGAAGGACAAATTGAAATCATTACTTCTGATGCAAACAACTTTGATGAGCCTTCCACTATCTATGGAAAAGGTCAGTTTCTCGGTGAAACGTCCTTGTTGCAAGAAGGTACTTTGCATAAAACAATGGCAATTGCTTTAGCTGAGGCTTCTGTGCTCATATTGACTAGAGAGAGTTTTTTAAAATTAATGAAAGAGCATCAAGAGCTTTCTTGCAGAATTCAAATGAATATTGCCTCCTTTAGTTTTGAACGACTTTCTCAAGGGGCAAGCCATTTGGGTACGCAGTATGCTGGTTACAGTTCAGGAAAAAAAAGATTGGAGCATGACTTACTTGGAGAGCGAGAAGTGCCAAACGATGCTTATTACGGCGTACAAACTCTTCGTGCACTTGAAAATTTTAGAATAACGGACGTCACGCTTAAAAATTTTCCTGTATTTATTAAATCACTTGCACAGGTAAAAAAAGCGGCTGCACAGGCTAATGCGGAAGTTGGAATTTTAGATCCAGAAATCTCAAAATACATTTGCACTGCATGTGACGAAATTATTGCGGGGCACTGGCATGATCAATTTTTGGTGGACATGATTCAAGGTGGAGCAGGAACTTCTACAAATATGAATGCCAACGAAGTCATTGCAAATAGGGCCCTCGAACTTTTTGGAAAAAAGAAAGGGGAGTACGAGTATATTCATCCAAATAATCATGTGAACCTTGGGCAGTCTACCAATGACGCTTATCCAACCGCTCTTAGGCTTGCAACATTGCAATCGACACCAAATTTAATTGATGCACTTGCGGAACTGTGTGAAGCCTTTCATAGAAAAGCAGATGAATTCTCTGACGTTATTAAAATGGGGAGAACGCAATTACAAGATGCAGTTCCTATGACTCTTGGACAAGAATTCGAAGCATTTTCTGTTACTTTAGCAGAGGATATTCAAAGAATTCGTGAAGGTTCTAAATTATTTTTAGAATTAAGCCTTGGAGGTACGGCCATTGGTACTGGGCTTAATTCTCATCCAAAATATGCAAAACTTGCCATTGAAAATTTGCGTAACATCACTGGACTTGACGTTGTTGCCTCTCCAAATTTAATTGAAGCAACATCAGACACGGGGGCTTTTGTTCTTTTCTCGGGAATCATAAAAAGACTGGCTGTTAAATTGAGTAAAATATGCAACGACCTTCGCCTTCTTTCTAGCGGTCCTCGGTGTGGTTTTGGTGATATCACCCTTCCTGCCATGCAGCCAGGGTCAAGTATTATGCCTGGTAAGGTGAATCCCGTGATTCCTGAAGTTGTTAATCAAGTGGCTTATCAGGTGATTGGTAATGATCTCACCATTACAATGGCTTCCGAAGGGGGGCAATTGCAGCTCAACGCTTTTGAGCCTGTTATGGCTTTTAACTTATTTCAAAGTACAATTATGCTAACTCGTGCTATGAAAACTTTATCAAAATTATGTGTGAAAGATATTGTTGCAAACAGAGCTGCTTGTAGAAGAGCTGTGGAGCACAGCATTGGCTTGGTTACGGCACTGAACCCTGTTATTGGATACGAGAATTCAACTCTGATTGCGAAAGAAGCTTTGGAAACAGGGGAGAGCGTGTTTAATTTGGTGCTAAAATACAATTTTCTGAGCCGAGAAAAATTAGAAGAAATGCTTAAACCAGAGAATATGCTGAAAGCCAGCTCGTAATGTGGTGTCATTACATCATATCCGATAATAAAATCTTCTTTGCAGCAGAGTCTTCGGCTGTTTTTTCTCCAAATTTAGTTAACTTCGCCTTATAATTCATAATACTCAAAATTTGACAGAGGACTTCTACTTGCAATGGCGTTATAAATTCAATTGAAAATCCCAGATGATCGCCACTAATTGAAATACGCCTTAATTTTCCAGAGAGAGGCAAAAACTCACCGTACTGCGCATGAAAAATTTTAAACTGAGCCAATGGAACTTTAATTTGCACTTGTTCACCGCGAGAAAAAATATCCTCATAACGGTGCGACACACCAAATCCAACAAGGCTGATATCAGATAAGGTAACAGAATATTTTTTATCGTTGTTCAGGCGGTACATGCTAATAGGAATATTGAGTGAAAATCGTTTCGCAGCGCGTCCTTTTGAGGTGCTCACTTGCAGCAGTTTTTTTGTGAATTCTGTAAAATCAATTGGAGTATTAAAATAACTATCAAACTCTTCATACATAAAGAGCTTGTCTCTATATTCACTAATTAATTTTTGTGGTTCAGAGGCAATAAAAAGTATGGGGCATTTTTTTCTTTTTTTGCATTCAATTGCATATTCTATAGATATAGAGTCGTTGTTAAATAAGGAAGAATCTATAATTATAATTTCAATATTTTTAACAATAATTGCTTTTAGGCCCTCATCAGGATCGTCTAGACGAACTAAAATAAAGTTTTTGAGTGTTTTTTGAACTGCCTTTTCCAGCATTCGTATTCTTTCTTCATGTTCTTGGCTCATAGAATACAAAAGTAAGATATATTTTTTCTTTTTTCTGGGAGTTGAGTCGAACATTGATTTAGGATCTAAGTCAAAAATTTCCATAGTAAATTCCACATATTATTTTTATAAAAATAGCTATAATTTAGTATGGACGATTGAGAGAAAGCCTTGGTAGGAAGAAAATTGTCGCCAGTGTGAGCCACTGACGACACTCACAGGTTCGGTTAGTTTTTAGAAGCAAGTTCCATAATTTTTGTTAATTTCTTAGCAAAAACTCCAGGATTTTTCACCTGATTTCCTTCGGCAAGTAGTGCTGTGTCATAAAGAACTTCAATCCAATCATTGAGAAGGGTTGTGTCAGTTCCCTTGCTTTGTTGAAGAGCCAAGCTTTTTATAAGTGGATGCGATGGGTTTACTTCTAAAATTCGTTTAGCAGTAGGCATAGCTTGCCCAGATGCTTTCATAATTCTTTCCATGTGTGCAGACATACCGTTTTCATCAGAAACTAAGCAACAAGCACTTTCACGCAGGCGCTTTGAAATTTTCACTTCCTTAATTTCTTCACTCAATTGAGTACGGAATAAGTCGAGTAGGCCAACCAACTCTTCGGGTTTTGCCTCTTCTTCTTTATTTTCGCTTACTTCAGGTTCTTTGCCTACGCCTTTTAAGTCAAGGTCACCTTTATTAATAGACTTAAGTTGATATTCTCCGTGTTTTGGATAACTCATTAAAAACCATTCATCAATGGGGTCAACCAGTAATAAAACTTCAATTCCACGCGAAGTGAGTTCTTCAAGGTGAGGGCTGCGTTCAACCGCTTCGTAGCTTGGGCCTGTTAGATAATAAATTTCTCTTTGTGCTTCTGCTTTACGCTCAATATATTCTTTAAAAGAAACGTAGCCATCTTTACCTGTTTTGCTCGATTTAAAACGAACGAGATCGCTAAGAGCTTCATGTTGTTCTTGGTCAAAATGAAAGCCTTCTTTTAGCACAGAACCAAATATCTTATAAAAATTTAAATATTTTTCTTGTTCATTTTGTGCTAAATTTTGCAGTGCGCCAAGCACTTTTTTTACAACTTGTTTTTTAATTTGTGGCAACTTGTTGTTGTGTTGCAATATTTCACGAGACACATTCAAAGGAAGTTCGTCAGTTTCAACCACACCCGCTACAAAGCGCAAATATTCTGGCAAAAGTTCTTTGCATTTTTCAGTAATGGAAACTCTTTTAACATACAAATGCAGTCCATGGGTATCACGAGTATAGAGGTCAAAAGGTGCTTCTGATGGCACAAAAACAACCGCATTAAATGGCACTAAACCTTCCATGCTAACATGTTCCCATAACAAAGGCTCACGCCAGTCCATGGAGAGTTGTTTATACAGTTCTTGATAATCTTCTGGTTTATTTTCGCGCTTGTTGCGTGCCCACACAGGTGTTGACTTATTGAGTCGATTTTCTTTGACTTCGTTGTCTTCATTTTCTAGCAGAAATATTGGGTATGTAACGTAGTCGCTGTATTTTTTTACAATGGAACGAATACGGTAGGCTTCAGCGTATTCTTTTTCATCGGCTTTAAGGTGGAGTTCAATGCGGGTCCCACGGGTTTCTTTGTCACTTTCTTCAATGGAGTAGGATCCATCTCCAGAGGAAATCCATTTGTAGGCTTGAGTTCCGCTTGCGGGGCGGCTATCAACAACAATTTTTTCTGCAACCATGAATGCAGAGTAGAAGCCCACTCCAAATTGTCCAATTAGGTTTGCATCTTTTTTATCTTGCTCAGAGAGTTTTTCAAGAAATTTTTTAGTACCAGAGTTTGCGATGGTGCCAAGGTTGTTCATGATCTCTTCTTTGGTCATGCCA
>JAZKEW010000016.1:0-3498 GCA_040386785.1 Bdellovibrionota bacterium | reverse complement strand
AGGAAAGTTAAAACATTTTTTTTCAATGCTCTAACGCAAACTCAGAACGCTTACGATCATTTAAGCTTCCTTGTTTTTTAGGAATAGTAATTAAAAATTCAGAATCAAAATCTCCGCCATTTCCAATCATGCGTTTCCCTTTGCCAAAATTCACCTGAGTTAAATTGAGATCTTTAAACCAGTTGTGGCCTGCTTGTTTAGAAAGAGCGCAGAATAAACGTTTCACTTTAACCGACTGGCAGGTTTCTAAAAGTTGTTGAATAATTTTTGGACGTAATGTTGCAAGACCCTCTAAAATAAGAAAAGCCTCTTCTAACCCTTGTTTGCTTGGAACAAAGTAAAGGAGTTCCATTATTGCTCTTTCAGGCGCTGAAATCTTAAGGCTAAAGGCGGAAACTTCGTAGGCTGTCATGCCAAGTTCATTATTGCTTTTAAAGAGGTGTGTTGGCTTGCAGAAAATTTTTATTCCCCAAGGGTATTTTAAAAACCATGCTGGCAACTCTTTATTTGAAAACAAATAGAGATATGAAGAGGGGCTAGACGTTTGTGGGACGAAATGCAAAAGCCGTTTGAGTTCCAAGGCGGTTTTTGCTCCCACATGCACTTTCATATTTAATTGAGATTGCATGGCGTAGACGCCACCTTGCCAAGTGAGAGTTTTTTTATTTCTCGCATAGGCACCGTAGCCTATGGCTTCAAGCCAGCCAGATTTTTCATAATGAGACACAAGTTGTGGTGAGATTCCCTGCTTTTCAAGCCAAGGGGTTGTGGCCAATGCTCCCTCTGGCAAATTACTCAATAGCCGGTTTATTTTTGTCTTTATTTCTATAGTCATACTTTATTTTTAACCATAATTATAAACCAATTTATGATCTCGTTTATTTTATAGCATAAAATATAAAGCTATACTTTATTTTTTAACTTAAAAATAAACAAAAGTCAACCACCCCCAAAAAATGCGTCAAATTGAATCTTGCTAAAACAAAAGAAACCCAAAGAAGTGATTTTCTTGAATCTAAAAATACTCATGAAAACTCCAGCATTTGAGCTATCCCACCACCAACTTTAACCCGTATTTGTCATTTTTGCGTGTAATTCGTTATGATACTTATTATCTCTATTTATAAACAACTTCCCATTGTGGGAAGTGAATAAATCAGTCGATTTTGAATCCTGCATCCCCGACCATTTTGTTTTCTTACTCTCCATTGAATATGTGCGGAGAGGCGGGTTACGCCCAACGCGAACGAGCAATTTTAGATTTCTTCTGGATCGAATAAATTCAGAAGATCTGCTTATGCAAAAGTTAATTTTTGTTGATATTGTTGGAGCTAGTTTTCAATATAGACGTAGTGTAAAGCGGACACAAAGTCAGTTTGCTCAAGCAGGATTTTCTGATTTTAAAATTTCACCTGATACACGAGGCATGTTTGTCACAATTGTAGCTCAAAAGTAGGTTATATATTCAGGGGATTTATGAAAATTATTGTTTGGTGATTCATTAGTTTTATTTCCATTTTTAATTAATTTTGTTTTTGTAAAGATCTATTATTGGAAAAACTAAATCAAAATCTCCCCACATCAACTCGCCGTCGCTCAGAGTAAAGTTCTTAAATTTTTTTAGATTCAAATATTTCTGTATCTCTGAATGTTGAGAGTGTCGAAGAAATGGTTCAAAATCGACATCTTGTCCTTTCCCATCAGAATACACTATGTGAAGTTTGTATCTTTCAAGATATTTTACGGTTATTATTTTTATTTCTTGTACTTGTTTTTTCATAATTTTCCAGCGATCTTTTTAGTCACAATTTTTTTATGATAAACAAAATAATTAACCCAGCTTTGCACAATTTCATCTGCCAATTTAGTTGCAAGTTTTTTAAATTCTTTTGATTGAACTGCTGGGAGTGGTTTTTTACCGGTAACATTCTGAAGTTTAAGGCATTCGACGATACCGTTTTTAAGTACTATTTCAATTTTGCTTTCAAATTCACCATAACGTCCATGTACATGAATTGGTTCATGCTCATTCGAATAAAAAAAAATGATAATTCCTAGGTATTCATAAAGCTTTGGCATATCTACTCCTTAAAAAACTAAATGGCGAAGACTAGCCATTTAAACCATACTTGGCGAATTGGCTCAACTTTGACGATATTTTAACATGAAGGATGAAAATTTTCTAAGCTACGCTCTGTTCCCAATGTTAAATATTTGTTTTAAAATTTCCCTCTAAGTGTTTGCAACACCACCATGGCCTCGAGTTAACCTAGTTTTAGGGGAACTTTATGGCTATCCTTAAAATGGAGTTTAAGAAATGAATAATAATCAAACAAATAAAACTTTGGGTGAGTCTATTTGGCAGCCCACACTGACAGGTGTTCAAATTACGCTTCGCCCACTGGAGGAGGCTGATTTTGAAGACCTGTATTTAGCCGCCTCAGATCCACTTATCTGGGAACAGCATCCAGATCGAGAGCGTTATACACGAGAAAGATTTCAAGTTTATTTTCGTTCTGGAATGGAATCCAATGGAGCTTTTGCTGTTATAGATATTAAAACTCAACGTGTTATTGGTTGTTCTCGATATTTCAACTCAAAAAAATCTTCTGTTGAAATGGGGTACACGTTCTTAACTCGCGCCTATTGGGGAAAAAATTACAATAAAGAATTGAAGCAATTAATGCTTGATTATGCTTTTCGTTTTGTTGAAGATGTTTACTTTGTTGTTGGCAAAGAGAACTATCGGTCACAAAAAGCTATGGCTAAAATAGGCGCATCGCAAATTCCAGATTTTTCTGGAATACGTGCACGAGATGAACTTGAAAAATCCGTAGCTTTTCAGATAAAAAAAGAAAATTGGATTTCTAAGCTAAGTGAAGGAGGAAAAAAATGAGCAAAGCAATTGAAAACTTAATTCTAGCCCAACAAAATGCAATGAAAGTCCGACCAGAAATAGGAGGATTTCCTTATCTTGCAGAATCCCTTCGTAGAGCAGGAGTGACGAGCAACATTTGGTTTTTGCCTTCATGCCAGAGTATTTATTTAACCAATGATGGTCCAATAGTCACACAAGGAAAACCTTTAATAAATGACATTGCTGATATCCCATTGTTTAACCGCAATGCTCTTATCCGCGCTATTCGCATTGATCAAGAAGGCAAAAGTACGTTTCTGGAATTTTTGGAATCATCTTGGAGGGCTGGCGTCATTCGTTATGAGGTTAATTTTGTGAAACGAACTGTAACTTATTATGGCTGTCTTGATGAAGAATACCTTGAGGAATACCCCGCTGTAGATTTAATTTTGTAAAATATTTTCTCCAGGCTGTGTTATTGCTATTGCTTAAAATATCAAGAACAAATCCGTCAAAAGGGATCACTTTAATTATTTTTCCTACATACAAAAACACCTTATAAAAAAATCTACGATATTAAAATGCAATCTAATTTATATTATAAAATGACAAGTAAAATTATCTTTCGATTTTTCTATCAA
>JAZKEW010000015.1:0-1839 GCA_040386785.1 Bdellovibrionota bacterium | reverse complement strand
CAATTTGCATGAATACCGGATATTGTTGATAAAACTGTTTGTACTGTCTAAGGCTTCTATAAGAGTTTGTTGGTGTGCTTAACTTTCAAGTCCTCTATTCTCTCAAGAATGAACTCTAAATCTTTATCATTTTCAAAGAAAATTCTCACCTCCCCAACACCTTTTTGAGAGAAGGCCACTCGAGCGTGGAGACTCAACGCTTCCTTGATTCGAAATTCCGCTTCAATAGATCTTTCTTGAAAAAAAATAGGTTTTAAAATACTACAAGAAAACACAAATAGCATGACCAAACTTGCTTTGAATTTCTTGAAGAGTTTTCTCATGACTTTAAAGCTTCAAAAAGCTTGGTTTCAGAACCACAAGAAAAACGGAGGTTTATCTTGTGGTTTTGTATGTTAATACTACCATGATGGTAGTATTTTCCAAACCGCCGTTTTTCCCGTTGGGCGGGCGAGGCACCCTATTATGGCTACCTCAATGAAGAATATGTCGAGGAATATCCCGCTGTGGATATAAATATTTAATGAATGCAAGAAATACAAATCGAATATTTATCACAGGAAATGCTGGTTCAGGTAAAACAACATTAGCAAAACTAATAAGTGCTAGACTAAAAACTCCTTTTTATAGTTTAGACTCGATTGTATGGCAACATGGTTGGCAAGTTACTCCTTTAGATGAACGCAATCAACTAATATCAAGACTTGTAAAGAAAGATTTCTGGATAATTGAGGGAGTTTCTAAAGCTGTATTGGATAGTGCTACCACTATAATATTTTTGGATATGTCCAGATCTTTATGTTTTAAGAGATTAATTCTTAGGAACTACAAATACCTCTTTAAATCACGGCCAGAATTACCAGAAAATTGTCCTGAAATTAAAATCATTCGTAAATTAATTCCTATTGTATGGAACTTTAATAAACTTGTACGTCCGATAGTTCTTTCTCATTTAGAAAAAAATAACTCGTTAAAAGGGGTTTACCATATAAAAACAACGGAGGATCTTGCATATCTTTACAAGAGATTTGAATTATAATTTTTTTCAATTTTTACCAGTTCACTGAGTAGATCTTCTAGAGTAATAGTATTTGTGTTGACACCCAAGCACATTTATCAATATAAAAATTTCAACTGCTCCAGACCAAGGAGGAGTCGTAACGCAAATGAAAACTAAATCATTTTTATTACTCCGATATTGAAAATAAGTCCCAACTGAAATATCAATTGTCAGATCATGTCCCAACTAGTACATATTAATAGGTCACCTGCAGGAGGAACTATGAAAGAACATAACCTTAAAAATTCACCTATCTTTTTAGATGCCGCAGCTCCCATGCTAGAGCCTAGAGTACTTTCCAAGCACTTGCCAGGATTATTGGAAGGAGAGATAGACGTAGCTCTTGCCACGGTAGGAGCTCTTGAAGGTTTCCGGCAGACCATGCTGTCTGTTGGAAAATGGCTTGAGTTAGAAAGAACTTCTCAATACCCTATATGCATTGCAAGAACAGTTTCTGATATACGACAAGCAAAACTCGAAAAGAAAATATCCATTGTCATTCATTTTCAAGGGGCAGAACCTATAGAAGATAAAATTGATTTTTTAAATATTTTCCAAAAGTGTGGGCTGCGGGTTATGCAATTAACTTACAATTCTCGTAACCGTATTGGAGATGGATGTTTTGAAGAAAGTAATGTTGGTATAAGTGCTTTTGGCAAACAAGTTATTAGACGAATGGAAGAACTTTCCATAGCCATAGACCTTGCCCATGCCGGCGTTCGTTCCTCATTAGAAGCACTTGAAATAGCAACGAAGCCTGTCATTGTTTCTCATGCAAA
>JAZKEW010000014.1:2877-10743 GCA_040386785.1 Bdellovibrionota bacterium | reverse complement strand
CAGGTGTTATGACCGCTCAAATTTTTGGTTATGCAGATATTGGCATGGGTTTAGGTGTTACTTTAACGGGAATTTGTGCAATTCTGTTAGGACAGCAATTTTTAAAGTTCATAACGAAATCAACTTACACGCGCACTATGGGCGAATTTATTGCTTGCATTATTGGTGTTTGTATTTATTTTGCTGGGGTGAATCTTTTGTTAAGGTTTAATATGAATCCTATTTATTTAAAAATGGTTTTGGGTGTTACGTTAATTTTTTTCTTACGTGCGGCAACCTCAAATAAAAATATTGGTGCATCCACATGAAAGAATCTTTACTGAAAATACTCAATGCGTCGTTTCAAGTGCCGTCTATAGAAAAACCTATTTTAAGCAAAATGGAGTATGAAATTTTTGCTGGAGATTTTGTCATTATTTTAGGGAGTAATGGTTCTGGAAAAAGCACTCTGTTGAAGCTTATTGACAAGAGAATAAAAGCTAGTTCTGGAAAAATATTATTGGATGGAAAAGATATTTATGAGTATTCTAAAAAACAATATTCGCAAAAAGTAAAAATTTTAACACAAGATTGCCATGATTCTTTATTTACATCGTTAACATTGTATGAAAATTATTTGCTTGCGAATTCAAAAAAAGTTCCGAGTCATAAAAAAGAACGTGAGTTTTTGAAAGATTATTTGCAGCAATTTAATCCTAAATTTTCATTAAAATTAGACCAAGTTGTAAACGAATTTTCTGGTGGTGAAAAACAAACTTTAGCACTGGCTTTAACAATTTTAAATCCACCTTTGCTGTTGTTACTAGATGAACATACTAGCGCTCTTGATCCTAAAACGGCGGAATTAAATATGCAGTTGACAAAGGATATGATAACTCGAAATGGTATTACGTGTTTGTTGACAACGCACAATTTGAATATAGCGGAACATTATGGGAATAGGATTCTTGCGCTGCACCATGGGGAAGTATTGGCTTCCATAGAGCAGCAAGAAAAGCATACGTTGACGAATGAACTGATGTATAAAATGTTTTATTGAGGCTTTTTCGTTCGGTATACCTTGCGTGGTCTCATGGCTCTATTAAGTTTTCGGGTGCCGCAAATTCAAAACGCATCATTCGTTCCCATTCGTTCCATTCGTTCCCTTAGTTCCATTCGTTCCCTTAGTTCCATTCGTTCCCTTCGTCCCTCCTCCCACATTCTTTGTTCATTTGCTTCTTTCTCAAGATAAGCAGGATAGTCTGATAATATCTCCATATCTTCTTCTGTACATGTTAAACCGATATCTATGAAAAACTGAATACGCCCATCATTAACAGAATGTTGAATGGCGTGACTTATTACCTGTCCTTTTGCAGTTTTCTCCCCAGTATCAGTTATGGCAACACGAGCTCCGGCTTGCAAAAGGAGGTTAACAGCTTTGCACATTGTGTCAAAATTGTGTGTTCTTGTTGTAGCCGCGCAGTATAATGGTGTTTGTCCCCATGCATCTTTTGCATCGACGTCAGCTCCATCTTCAATAAGCTGTTGAGCAACTGCAAGGTTTTTCAGCTCAATTGCGAAGTGTAAAGGAGTCATCCTATCACTCTCAAGTCCTACATTTCGGCCTAGGACATTAACACTTCCTCCAAGAATACGATAGATCTTGTATAGTTTGAGCCAATCTTCAGTTTTCATTGTCCTTGAAGAAAACAAAAAGCATTTAGTATGATTTTCAGGGTTCGCAAATAGGGCTAGTTTTTCTTCAAGGGATGCTGAAGAGAGTCTTTCTGACTGTTTTAACTGGCTAGTTATAACGTCGTTTAATTCTTGATCGTCCATCTGTAAAAGCTGTTTTATTGCGTCTAAACAAGTTTTAAATTCATTTTCAGAAACTGCACTAAAATGTGAGCTCTGAGTTTCTTTTGTTGGAGAAGGACAAGCAACGAAGCCGAGGGGGGAGGCGTCGTCGGTAGGGCGTTTTATGTTTACATCTACAAACGAGTCTTTGCTTGAATTAGAGGAAGATAAATTCCTCCCTGAGACTTGGGACTTGGGACTTAAGGTTGGCGATAGTTGCATTTCCTACCCTTTCATATGAATGTTCAACAACATCCCAACACCTACAATAATACACACCCTTTTTCAAGAAAAATAATAGAAAGCATCATTTTTTGATCAAGATTTAAAATTCCTATTAAAACCTACATCTTTGTTCCAAATTCAAGAAAAATTAAGTCCACTTCATCCAAACTTTTTTCCCGTAAAAAACCATAGCAATTTTCGTGACTTTTTTTATTTTTCGCGCATTAAATTCCGCAATATAATTTTTTTCTTCAATTTGTTTTAAAGCTAAATTTAAATTTTTAGTTATCGCGGCCTGCGGCGGAATTTTAACTTTTTTAAGCGGTTTATATATTTTTAATTCAATAATATACCCAGGCATGACGTTATTTCGTGGAATTAATAGAATATCTGCCCTACCCTCACCAGTTTCTCGGTTTGAACGCACCTCGTAGTCATGTGAAAGCCAACTCAAAAAGCCGGCCGTAAAACAGTGAAAAGCATTTTCAGGTTGTTTTGCAAAATCATGATAACTCATAACTTGTTGTACAACGTCGCTAAAATATTTTTCAAACAATTGTGTGTCGTTCTTTTCAAGAGCACTAAAAATTTCTTGAGAAATATTTCTATTTAAATTTGGTGCAACCTGTTTAACTAAAAGTTCCATCATATTAGAAAAAATAATTTTTATTTCTTCATTTGGTATACCTAACGTGTACCAAAACTTGCTTTGTTTAAATTCCTTATTTTTGACTGTTAAGTAACCCGAATGCAATAAAAGAGTTAAATAATCTTCACTAGAACAATTTGTTTGTAAAGATGGAAAATGTAAATCTTCACTCAAACAAATTGTTATATTTTCGCCGGATAAAATTTTAAAAATATCTTCTTGAAAAGTTTCTTTATGTTTAAAAAACAAAGATCGTACCAATTCATTAGAAGAAGTATTTAACCAATATGACTTAAATTCATGTTCGGAATTCTTCAGCCAACTGAGTATTGACCACGGGTTATAAATAGAAGAATGTGATCCAAATTGATACCCGTTATACCAGTACTTAACTTGAGTGAAATCTTGTTCTAAATGATACTCGACAATTAATTTTTTAAGTTCATCTTCCGTTAAACCAAAAAAATTAGCGTAATTTGGGGAAACGACAGTTAAAATTTCAATATGGTTGAGATCTGAAAAAATAGACTCTTTGGCGACTCGCAAAATTCCTGTCAAAGCTGCTTTTTGTAAGCTGTCATTGTCTTTCAAAGCATTGGAAAAAAGTGCTCTCATAAATTGAATACATTCTTCGTATTGGCCTGTTTGAAAGGCGGAATGTATGGGGGCATCATATTCGTCAATAAGGAGAATAGGCTTAACTTTGTGGTGAGCGAAGAGAATATGGCATATAAATTGCAAAGAACTTATTAAATCAACACGGGTGGCTTGTTCTGATTTAATTCTTTTAAATCGAGCTTTTTGATCTTCTGAAATGTGCTCAGAATCAAGTAGATATTTAAATTTTTCAAATTCCACTGCCAACCTTTGATTTAATGCAGCTGTAAAATCTTCGTAATTTAAAAATTCTAAGCTTTTTAACGTAATAAAAAATACGGGATATTTATTCATGTGTTCCAAGTATTTTCCATTGTCTTCACTCTCTATTTTTAATCCTGAAAATAAAGATTTTGAACTTGGAGAGTTGCAATCTAAAAAATTTTTTAACATAGACATATTGAGTGTTTTTCCAAAACGCCTAGGACGAGTAAATAAACTCACCTTTGAACCACTTTTTAAAAATTCACTAATAAGTTTTGTTTTGTCCACATAGCAATAATTGTATTCGCGTATTTCTTTAAAATCACTCACACCTATGGGCAGTGCTCGATTTTCTTCTTTGTGGGCCATACTTCGTCCTTTTCATTTCATCAAAAGGCAATTTAACTTAAAAAAAATGATTGTGCTATCAATCTTGTCAACAGGGTAAATTAATCCTCTAAAGTTTTCTTTTTTTATGAAATAATATCAACGTCTCTCATAATTCGAAAGGTTAAGTAATTTATGCCCGGTATTCGCGTCAATACAGGTTCAGGCATTGATCCCAAAATGGTAGATCAATTGGTTGAACTGGAGCGTCAACCTATAAAATTAATAGAAGAGCATAAAAAAACAATTGCCGATGAAAAAAAAGTTTTTACCGAACTAAAAGGACTTGTGGGCACTCTCGGCACGACTCTTAATGGCATGCGAACTCGTGCCGATTTTTACAAATTGAAACTGGAATCCACTCAACCGGAAATTATTGATGGAAGTGTCGACAATACAGCACCCATTGGCTCCTACGAAGTCGAAGTCAAACAAGTAGCAAAAACCCACAAACTGCTCACTCAAAGCTTTCCAGATAAAGACAAAACCCCTGTTGGTTTTGGATATATCACCATTGAACTCGATGACGGTCGTAGTTTTGACGTGGATATCGATCCCGATCACGCAACTCTGAGTGACGTGGTTTCACAAATTAACTCTGCAAATGCTGGTGCCAAAGCAATTGCTATCAATACAAAAGAAAATTTAGAAGATTCTAACGAAGAAAATTTTAGATTGCTTGTCATTTCAGAAAAATCAGGAAAAGAAGCGAGCGTATACATTGACCCAGATACAACCTATATGGAATTTAAGGAGCAGGTAAAAGGGCAAAATATGCAGATGCTTTTTGAAGACGTTCCTGTTTACAACGATACGAACAAGGTAACAGAGCTGATTCCTGGCATGGTTTTAAACGTAAAAAAAGCGGCACCTGGTACAAAAGTTGTGGTAAAAGTGGATTACGATGTTGATAAGACCCTAGAAAGCGTGCAAAAATTCGTTGAATCTTATAATAAAGTCAATGAATTTGTAGATAAACAATTTAAATTTGACCCAGAAACGAACAAAGCTGGCCCTTTATCCAAAGATAATAGTCTGAGAACTTTAAGGCGATCTTTACAATCTGCAATTCAATTTTCTGTTTCTGGTAGTAAATTTCAAACATTAGCTGACGTGGGAATTTCTACCGACCCGAAAAATGGCAGCCTAAAATTTGACGAAGCTAAACTGAAACAATGTCTTGCCGAAGATTATGTTGGAGTTTCGAAGTTGTTTATTCAGTCGGATAAATCGTCTGGCGTTGGTGTTCGAATGTCTGATTCGGTGCGAAGTTTACAAAGCATGCAAAGTGGTGTGATTCCTTCCAAAGATAGGGAATACAAACGAGTCCTGGATGGCTTTGATAAAGATATCGTCAACAAGGAAAGATATGCAGCCCAACGAGCTGAAAGTATTCGCAAACGCTTTACCGCTGTGGAACAACTTTTGAGTAATTTAAATTCGCAGGGCCAGGCACTACAACGTATGGGTGGTGGAGGTCAAGGCGGATAAATCTTTTCATAGTGGATAGGTAAGGGGTTTATGAGCAATAAAGCATTTAAAGTTTACCAACAAACCAGCGTGACGACTGCGAAACCAGATAAAATTCTTCTTATGCTTTATGAAGGCTGTATTAAATTTATTCGAATAGCCAAGGGCAAAATTCAAGAAAAGAAAATAGCGGAAAAAGGAAAAAACATTAGCAAGGCGCTGGCTATTGTTTCGGAACTGATTAACACGCTTGATCATGAAGTTGGCGGCCAGCTTGCTCGTGACTTAGAGGCGCTCTATATGTTTATGATGGATAAACTGATAGAGGCAAACTTACACAACAGAATTGAAGATTTGGAAGTTGTTGAAAAATTATTGACGACACTTTACGCGGCATGGACGGATGTCATTGCTAATCCAAGACCTGATGGTGTGCCGAGTCCAACACTTCAACCCGAATTATACACTCTTTATAAATCGACTCAGCAAGTTAACGCTACAGCAAAACAAACTCAAACCAACAACTCTGCAGCCTCGGTTAATTTATCTGCAGAAGCTACAACATCTGCAAATAAATTAGGTGCTCGCTAATTCTTGCGCAATTTCCACAGATAATTGAATTCCGTATCCTGATCCACCTTTTTGTGTGTAGCCAATAGATTTATTGTTGTCTGCCACACCAGCAATATCAATATGCGCAAATGGAACATCATTTACAAATTCTTTTAAAAATGCAGCAGCAGCCATGCTTCCAGCAGCTCTACGAGTTGAACCAATATTGACTAAATCAGAGATAGTTCCTTTCATTTCATCTGCAACTTCTTCCCATACTGGAAGGGAATGTGTCCTTTCTCCAGTTGTTTCTGATGCTTTTAAAACAGCTTTTTCAAGGGTAGAATTAAAGGCAAAAACCCCTGCTGCAACATGGCCAAGAGCAATGATCATGGCTCCTGTTAAGGTGGAATATTCAACAATATAATCGGCCTTTAAGTCTTTTGCCGCATAGTGAAGAGCATCGCTTAATACAATGCGCCCTTCGGCATCGGTATCAATAATTTCAATTGTTTTTCCAGAATAAGAAGTTAGAATATCACCAACTCGATAGGAATGCGCGTCAATCATATTTTCACAAAGTGCGCCCACCGCATAAACGTGAATAGGAAGTTTTAATTTTGCAATGGCAAGAATAGAAGAGAGAGAAACAGCCGCTCCAGACATGTCGTATTTCATGCCTTCTTGATTGGTGGAAGGTGTTTTAATGGAGTAACCACCTGTGTCCATGGTCAAACCTTTGCCCACAAAGGCAAGAGTTTTTGTGAATTTTTCTGGTTTGTATTCAACCACAACCAGCTGCGCTTCCTGAGCACTGCCACCAGCAACAGCCATCATGGCACCAAAACCCATTTCACGAAGCTTTTGTGCGCCAAATACTTGCACATTAAGACCGCATTTTTTGGCTTCTTCTAAAATATTTTCAGCCACATATTTTGGAGTGACAATATTAGGTGGTCCATCTTGCAAAAGTCTGCAAATATTCATGGAGTTATTTAATATTTCTGCTTTTTTATTTTGTTCACTATTTGCGCTTGCGGCATGAATAAAAGTTGCATTTATTGGAGTTTCGCATTTTACTTTATCTTCTTGACTCATATTTGAGTTTGGATATTTGTAAAGCCCCATGCTGAAACCTATGCGAGTTTGTGCAAGTTGTTCTGCGCCGCCAATAAGCTTGGAATTGCATGCTAAAACTACATTTTGAGCTTTTAGCGCCAAACTCATTTCTGCTGCTTTAATACCAAGTTGTCTTGCGCGAGCAGGGGCAAAGTCACATTTTTTGCCGCTTCCAACAAGCAAAACTCGCTTTGCATTGTTTTGTTGCGCGGCTAAAGTGACTGAGGTTTGTAGCCATTTTCCTTCGAAGTCACCCATGGATATAAGGGCGCTTAATGTCCCTCCAAAGGTGTCATCGAGTGCTTTTAGCGTGGGGGAAATAATTTTTTTATTGTCTAAATCGCTCTCATCAATAAAAATAACGGCGAGATCTGCGCCATAATTCGTTGTGAGAGATAAATTAGAATCGTATTTGGAGTGGAATGGTTTAATAATAGGTAAATTCATGTTGGGCCCTTTCTTTATAGACTCATTTATTTATTTCACACAGAAGCAATCTCGTCAATGTTTTGTAAGTGGAATAAAGTTTTAAAATTTAATTCATTTTAAGAAACACGGTAACTTCTTCTCTATCGTGATATAATTGCTTGCATTCTAGCAAATAATGTCCTTCTTCATTATCAAGTTCTTGTCTTAATAAATTTAGGCATTGAGTAATTTCTTCAATTCTTTTTTTCATAGGTAATTTCAAATTAAAAATAAAATTTTGAGCGTATCTAAACTGCGCCCAGTGTAAAATAAGCTTCGTAATTCGAGAAGGCTTT
>JAZKEW010000014.1:0-2867 GCA_040386785.1 Bdellovibrionota bacterium | reverse complement strand
GGGTGGTATGTATTTAAATCCATCTGCTTTCACGTGGGTGACAAGCCCTGAGTCGAGTAAATTTTGAGCCATATTTGCGTTATCAACCGATGTGACAAGCATATTGCGAGCCATAAATTGATAGGTCCAACCACCAGGGCTGGCTCCTAAATCCACTGCTTGCATTCCATTTTTAAGGAGCATTTTTTGTTGTGTCTCACTTAAAAAAAACAGAAATGCTTCTTCTAATTTTAAAGCCGATCGACTTGGAGCTTCTTTGGGAAATTTTAGACGAGGAATGCCCATAAAATGAGGAGAACATTTTTTTATGTCACTTATGGCAAGATAACATGTTTTGCTCTCTAAAAATAAAATATGCAAATTGTATTCTGGGTTTGGGCAAATTCTTTTTAAAACGCCCTTTTTTTCCAATTGAATTTGGAGTGGTGTGCTGAATTTTTTACAAAAAGTGAGAAGTTCTTTGTGTTCGTTGGTATCAGGAACTTCAACAAAAAGTTTATCCAGAACTTGAACTTTATCTTTGTCAATTAATGCATTTATTTTTTCACAGCTTGCAATAATAGGTTCAATTCTATTTCCCTCTGGCAGGTTATTTAAAGAGTCAAAACAGAGTAAAACTTGTCGTGCAAAAATTAAATTATGAATGTTTAGGTGTTTCCATAAATCCAATATATTTTGCGGATTGTGTGTGTAGAATAAAATATAAGCTGAATTTAATTTTGCTTTTGCATAGCCTTCAATTTGAAAACTTTTTGCTCTGTCTATAATTTCGGATGCAGCTTCATTTTCGAATCCTGAGCGACAATAAATGATGATGGAATAAGTCATGGTGGTTTCCTAGTGGGATTGCGAATTTTCTATTGGTGGCAGTTATCCGGAATTTCCGGATAACTGAAAGTTAAGCGGGAACCGCTGCATGTCTAAATAAGAACCATTTTGTGACGTCCTCCCCTCAATAAATTGCTACGGTATGCACACATTTTTTTTGGTCAACAAATGCACATATGGTAAATTGAACTTAGCTAGACTTAGTTCAATTTTGCATATGTGCGGAAGGCCTCGGGGCCGTAGGCGTATACTCTCAAAAGACGTGTGCATACCGTAGCGATAAATCGAGAGGGTTTTTACTCAGTTTTGCTAAACGTTTTTTGTCCAGTACAAAGCCTTTGATTGACAACTCTTTTAAGACCTTGGTAGCCCATTAGCGAAACTTTGTAGCTCTGACAGAGTTTACGCGATAGCCCACCGAGATAACAGCATCGAGGTTATAAAAATTCGTGTTGTAGTTTTTGCTATCAGAGGCACTTATTCGGAATTTCCGAATAAGTGGTCTCAGTTCCTTCAAATTTTGCTCTGCGGAGCATTTATTTCAACGTATTTTCCAGAAATATACTCAAAATCATGTTCTGAAATAGTTTTTTCAAATTGCATTTGACAAGATTTTCGTGTCTTTTCTGTGGTTATAATTTTTAAATGATAAAAATTTTTATCATTAGGAATAAATTTGATGGTTGATCTTACTAAACTCATGCCCTGATTGCTGTCGCCATCTCCATCATTGTCAATGTATGTTCGATCATCATCATTTTCTTCTAAATTATTTGAGTTAGACATATTGTCAAAATAGCAAGAATTTAAATTATCTGTAAATGAAAATTTTTTGTAATTTAATAATAAATTAAACTTGTTTTTATCCAAATTAAAGAATATCAAATCTTCACGGTATAGTTTTTCTGGTATCGAATGCAATAAAAAAGCATGTTGCTCTTTTCCAATTTGGACAGATTCAATCTTTGAAGCATTAGAGTCAAAACTTAGCTTTTTACCGTTGAGAGTAACAAGCTTATTATTACTCAAGTACCAGGTGTTGCCTTTTTTAGTGAAGAATGTTCCAAGGAGAAGCGATTGAGGGAGGGTGGGATTTTCAGTTTTGTCGAGATCTTTTAAAATCCTTTTTGATTTTTCATCTAAATTAAATTTATTTTTTTTATCCAATACTACAGAAAAAAGCGCGATTGCCTTCTCTTTATCATCCTCGATATATTCGTAGTCACTTTGTGGTGTAATAACTAAACTATTATTAGATAAAATATTATTTGACTTTAATTGAGCGCTCCATAATATAATTTTTTTGTCTTCTCCATTAAACATCTCTTTTTCATAAGAAGATGAATTCATGATATGATTTCCAAATAAAATGCGTTGAGCTTTCTCTTCGCTGAATTTATCAGAAATAGCAATTTCTTTATTATATGCGGTACAAAATTTATCCAGAACAGGTAGCAAAAGATTGTCTTTATTAATTTTTTCCCATTTTGTTTTTTTTATGCTTTGAAGGATAGAGTGATATGGTGAAATTTCAGCGTAGGTAACTTCATAATGCCCATGACAGTCTAAATTCAGCGTGATCAAAGAAAATGGAATACTAATATTTGAAGGAGGAGAATCTGCATAATACAATATAAGCTTGTATCCTCCAAAATACCCTTCATCTTCAGCAAGAGTGTATTTAAAATTTTTAACAATGTCTGAATTTTTAGTTGTTGAGCATGATACAAATAACAAAATAGCAATTATAGTAGTTAAATATTTAATAAATTTCATTAGTTTTTCCTCTATTTATTTTCTTTTTAATTCTCATAATAAAATTCAACTGAATTAATTCAATTTTATTCATTCGACACCAAGATCACACACGTCAGAGCCAACTCCTAAGCCAATTAATTCCTCTTCAACTAGTTTACTGCAATTAAGATTTATTTTCTTGTCTTTCCAAATATCACTACGCAAAGTGCATATGTGAGAAATATAATCAGAAAAATTGTCCAATTTAGCATTTGATTTTGTACTTGCTTTTGAGTCATCCA
>JAZKEW010000013.1:13604-14123 GCA_040386785.1 Bdellovibrionota bacterium | reverse complement strand
TGAGCTTGTTGTTGTCGTTCTGAAATTCTTTTGCCAATATTCCAATAAAGTTGGATCAACTCCGTATTTATTGCCAATGCTGCTCTAATACGCGCAGATTTAATTTTTGCTTTTATTTCTTTAAATAGATTTTTGTAATTTTGATCGTGTGCAATTTTCATTTTAATCCTTGTGTCATAGAAACCAAATTATCACGCTCAACTTTGTTGTGGCCGTACATTCGCAAGAAGGCCCCTGGGCTTTTTTTTCCTAAAACAGCCTTCACTAAACTTATCAAAAGCAACGTAGCAAGCATAGCGACTGGATTGACTCCGAACAACTCATTGAAAAACTTGCATATTTCAAAAAAGTAGATCACACTCCGAAAATGGCTGCCATTTCTGGAGTATGAACTATTATGCATCAAAGAATGTTAAAAATTCTTAAAAATACAAGCTTTTTCATTTTTTAGAAACCATAAATTGGAATAAAAAAACATGAACAATAAAATTTTTCGCGACTATTTTTTAAACCTTCCCC
>JAZKEW010000013.1:0-13594 GCA_040386785.1 Bdellovibrionota bacterium | reverse complement strand
TTTATGGCCCTCCCTTGCTAGCGACACTTTGAGTGCAAAAGAAATTCACCTTTTAGAACAAATAAAACCCTCTGGTCTTATTTTTTTTAAACGCAATTTTTCTTCCCTTGAACAGGCAAAAAATTTAGTTTCACAAATTCGCACTCTCTTTAAACCATTGGTGTTGAGCATAGACGAAGAAGGCGGCAGAGTGTCTCGCTTGCCCGTTAATAACATTCGCGGAAAAAGCGCCCTAGAATTTGCGCAAACTCAAGACAAAGATGGTCTTAAAAAACAAATCCAAACTCAATGTCACTATGCAAAACAAATTGGATTAAATTGTTTGCTTGCTCCCGTAGCAGATATCCTCACAGAACCCAAAAACACGGTTATGGGTGATAGATGCTTTGGAACTGATGCACAAACAGTCAGTGAGTTTGCAAGTCTTGTACACCACACTTTAGCGCAGGAAAAAATGCTTAGCTGCGCTAAGCATTTTCCAGGCCACGGCAATACGCTAACCGATTCCCACAAGGAATTTAGTGTGAGTGATGTCAGCCTAAACCAACTAAAAAACAGAGAGTGGTTGCCCTTTCAAAGACTCATTGACGAAAAAATTCCATTTATTATGGCAGCACACGTTCTTGTACCGCAAGTCGATGCGCAAAATCCTGCCACATTGAGTTATGAAATTTTAACCACACAATTGCGCCATCAACTTGGTTTTACCGGACTTATTTTAAGCGATGACTTACGCATGAATGCCATAGCCTTGCACTATAATGTGAACAAAAAACAAGAGGTGAGTATAACGGAAGATATCAATACTACAGGCTCCCCGCAGAATGGCACCACTGAACAAGACGATTTTTATTTAAAACAGGCTAGTATTGACGCTTTAAATGCGGGCTGTGATATTTTATTAAGCTGCCAAAGCATTGAAAAAGAAGTTATTATTGCGCAGGCCATAGCAGATAAAATTCAACAAGACACAAATTTTTCAGAAAAAATGCTAGAAAAAGCTTGGAGAATTTATAATAGCTTAGCCAGGGAGCTTGTCTGAATTTTTGGACGCAAAAAATGTTTCCATAATTAAAATAAGAACTCCGCCTGTAACACAGGAATCTGCAATATTAAACACCGGAAAATCGTACTGCCAAGAAAATATTTTCCACTGCACGTGAATCCAGTCAATAACATAATGCAGCCATACTCTATCAATATAATTTCCCACAGCACCAGAAAAAATAAGCGTCAGGCCGAGTCCTGTAAGAAAATTTTTTTTCGCTGTTTTAAAAAAAACATACAAAATAAAAATCATAGCAACGGCAGTGGCAACATAAAAAAAATAGGGACGAATACTTTCTGGTAAATTGCCTAAAAGGCCCCATGCTGCTCCTTTATTACGAACGTAAGTTAATGAAAAATTAAGCCCGCTATCACTTCCTACGTGGAAAATAGGCTTTGAACTTGCAATAAAGTCGTGAATTTGAAAGGCAGAAGAGCTCACAAGAAACATTTTTTGTGCTAAATACTTTGTAACTTGATCGCACAACACAAGGCCGAGAAGCAAATATAAGAATCCGGATAAGAATTTTATATTGTTTTTTGAGGGAACAGTGGAATTCATAAATATCCTTTTTAAATGAAATTTAACTCGTGGAACGGCATACTACACAAGCTCCCTGCCAAATACAAAGGGCAATAAAATTGAGATTCCGTACTTTTTTCTAACTGTCCCGAGAGTATTATTTGCACACGAGGCTTGTATTTTTGAGAATAAATTTTAAGGCTTTTCCCTTGTCGTGACCTTCCCGATTTAACCTCTACAGGAATAATGTTATTTTTATGTGTAAGTAAAAATTCAATTTCCGCAGATCCTTCATTCCAAGAAATAAGAGGGCCGCGACCAGCACACACCAGTTCTTGAGCAACAAAATTTTCTACAAAAAATCCTTTGTAGGTTCCAAAATCAAATTCTACAATTGATTCTGGTGGAATTTGAGCCATACATCCTAATAATCCTGTATCAAAATGGTATAATTTAAAACGATTTTCCTTTGTAAAAGCATTAGGTGGTATCTGAGCGCAATCGGCAATAAGGCTTTCTAAAACAAGTCCTGCTTTTTTGAGCCAATGGATAGGACCAGATAGTTCTCGAAAGCCTGTATGCCCTGCAAGCACATTTTTGAATAAAAATTTTTGTACATTTTCTTGTGCTTTGGAAAGTTGATTGACCGATGATTGCCATACTTGTTCAATGTGCAGGGCGTTTAATTTCCCTGAATGCTTTGCAATGTCAGCAATGTAACTTTGAACTAATTTTTTTTGTATGGAGCGAACAGCACCGTAAGCAGTGAAGGCATCTTTATTTTTATAATTGACATAAGTTTTAACAACTTCTGGAAGCCCCCCTACAATAAGGTATTCTTTAAATAAGTTCCAATATTGTTCATGAGCGAGAGGAGTGATGTGGCATGGAGAAACAAGTTTTTTAAACTGCTCACCCAGATAGGGTTCATACGCAAATAAAAATTCTAAAAATGACATGGGGTAGATGTCGAGATAATCGACACAACCCACAGGAAAACTTTCTTGCTCATTTAAGTACACGCCAAGTAGAGAGCCGGCTGCACAAACTGCTAATTGTCTTTTATTTTCATAAAAATATTTTAAACTTGTCAGAGCTCGTGGACAAGCTTGTATTTCATCAAAAATAAGAAGGTCGTGTTTTTCGTCAATGCCCGTACGCAAAATAAGGCTTAAATCGTCCAAAATTTGGTTGGGGTTGAGATCGTGGGCGAATATTTTTTTAAGTGAAGATTGCTCTTCAAAATTGCAGTAGTGTACCCTCCCAAAAGAACGGCGACCAAATTCCTTTAAAAGCCAGGTTTTACCGACTTGCCTAGCTCCCTTCAGAATAAGGGGCTTACGAACTTGAGATACTTTCCAATTTTCTAATTCTTCTATATTTTTTCTGTAAAAATCCATATTTTTTTCACGCAACAAGTAGGGCAAGGAACCTAATCTCCTACTTTATGGTACCACTTTTTAGTAAAACCTCCTACTTTTTGGTACCACTTTTTAGTAAATCTTAGTCTTCAGGCCACAAACTGAAACCAACTTCTGAAAATCCTAATTCGACAGGCACATGGCCTTTGTCCACAACACAGTATTTTCCAAATTCGCTGTCGTATGAGGAATACCATTTTCTATATTCTTCTGTTTCAAGAGCATCTGTGTGGCCGTGTACGACACACTGCACATCAGGGTGGGGAGGTGCAAGAGGAATTTTCTTGCCTTTCTCATTCTTTGAGACCTTTCTTGCCCAAATAACATCGGTTAGCCACTGAGGACATACAATTTCAATCTTTTTCTTATCACCCACTTCACCTAGGTCTGTAGAGACAATCCATTCATCAACTGGTCTATTAGGATCTTTCAAATATTCTTGAAACTTTTCATTGATTAATTCAATTTCTTGAGCAAAACTTCTACTTCCAGAAGAAGATACAGGGTATTTTTTAAAGAGCCCAGCTTTAGCAGATTCATAACGCTCTTTATTTACCAAACCGTGGCAATAAAATGTCTTCTTCTTTTCTGAATAGGAAAATAACTTTAGTTTTGGAATATAAGCTCTGTTAATCAAATTTTTAAATTCATTTATTCTCTTCTGTTTCTCTTCCCGAGATAAACTCATATCATATAAAAATTGTGATAAATGCACTACAGACATACGATCACTTGCAACTAAAGTGTCAGAATATCTTTGATCACTCCAGCATATTTTTTGCAGCAATTCAGCATCATGATTTGAATAAATAATTTCATAATTCATCTTACTACTCGCCATTTTATCCAATACCGCTGCTGTTAACCTGTCATTTGACATTCTATCTGCAAACATATCCCCAAGTAAACGCAAAAATGGAGCATCTTTTTTCAATTCCATTTTGTTTATAATGTCTACAAATATTTTATAATTTTCTTCACTTAATTTTCCTTTTATCCCAGATGCGTTATTGATAATTTCTTTCAATTTCTCATAATCACCTGGTAAAAGACCTCCCATAATATTAAAGTCAAGTAAATGGTGAATAAGTCGAAGCGTATTGCCATGTAAATCACCAATAGTGACTTCATTTATTTTTGCCTCCCTAACAGCTTTATTCACTTCTGATGCGCCATTTGTCTCTTCTTTTGGCATTATGTTTAAATTAGCTGCAAACTGAAACTGATTTTTTGCTGTAAAACAACACTCACAAATAAGAGGATCTGCAGCCCCTTTTTCTTCTAAAAAAACTTTGGCAAAGGAATTTTCAAGCAAATTTTTCTCTTCTAATAAGAATTTGTCCGGTGAAGGTGAACAAAAACCCCACCTTATACGCATTGAACGTGTGATTGATAGTTTATTTTTTATAACATTCTTTAACTGACCAACCCGACGAGTATCTGTTTTTATAAAATCAGATTCATTTTTATGGCAGCAAAGAACAAGTAAATATGCAGCGAAATTTTTACTGTTATCTTCTCCGAAGTTTTTTTTCACAAATGTTTCTAATTTTTTTTCATTTAAAAATTTTTGTGCTTCAGGGTTAGCTTTATATTTATCTCTCGACGCCACACTGAGAAGAGATAAAAGATTGTGCAGGTTTTTTAATTGTTGGTTATTTGCAACATCAATAAAGATTTTAACTTCATCATATGCAGTCTTTTTGGCATCATTAATATTTTTGGTGCCCGTAAAGGCATCGGCAAATAATTGTAAATTTTCTTCTGTTTGAGAAGCATATTTACTAAAATGACGTCGTGTATCATGACCTGTAATAATATAAGGGCGAATAACTTCTGGCATAAAACAAATTCCATCCTTGTAGCATTCCTATAATCAGGAGCCACAATTCTATGCCAAAAATTAGGGATTGGAAATAGTCAAAGGAAGAACTTGAGAATAATCAAACGTACCACTACTTAAATTCAGTGCAGAAACACGCACAAACCACATCCCTGCACCAATAAGTGCCGCACCCATACTATTCTCTTTGGTGCTAAATGTTTTTACAACTGTCGAAAAACTTGCATCATTTGAAATTTCAATCTTATAAAAGCTCGCATTCTCATTGGCCTTCCACGAAAACGACCCGTCTAAATTTAATTTATTTGGAATATCTGTCGTGATATTTGTCGATTGTGGGCTCTCAACTGTAATTCTGTGAATTTCGTTTTCTCCCTTTATACGCCAATAAATAGAGCCAGGAGGAGGGTTTGTAATGCGAAATTCACCGGATTGACTCGCAATTCCACGCAAGTATTTATTCTTAAAACGAATGTCTCGAGATATTTCAATTTTAGCCCCTGCCGGAACTAAAATAATAGGGCCGGAGTCCATGGCACTGTACTGATAAACAGCAGGGGTTTCATCATAATACAATTCCCGAAGAGGAGTGTTTGTTTTCACACTTTGTACAACTCGAGGTTCTTGTTCTTCTTGTGGAAAATTTTCTTCTACAACTGGCACTTGCTCAACGACAGCATGCCGCTCTTCAACATGAGGAGAAATTTGCGGAGGTATTTGCGGAGGAGTTGGCAGTATTTCTTCACGTGGTTTCTCGCGTAGCTGTTCACGAACAACAGGATTTTCCGCAATAGGAACCGCTTTGTTTGCCTCAATTGGATAAGTTGGTTTTTCAGAGACTTTTAAATTAAGATGAAAACCAGAACGCCAGAGCAAACCTCCAGCAACAATTGCTCCAAGGATCCCAGCCCCCAGACCATACAAAATTATTTTTTTTCTTGATGAATCATGGGACCCCTGAATTGGCGGCACGGACGAAGATCCATGAGGGTTTATTGGAAATGAATTCAATGGTGGTTTGTCATCAGTTTTTTTAATCTGCATATAATTTGTCCATCTACTCAAAAAAAATGTATTCTTAATGATTAGCATCGGACAGTTTTTACAATTGGTTAAGTGTTTAATTTACCCAGTGCAAAAAATGCTGACAGTTTCGTCTTGATGACACTCCATATTACAACTCCAAAATTTCTGCTCTCGACTTCAAAGCAAAGCCGTGCTTTGCAAACTTATGAGCCATGGCGTCGTAAGAAGCTAAAATTTGCGACACGGTTGACTTATAACCTAAATCAACAAGCTCTGTGCGTATACGATATTTCATTGGATTACCTGCCATGGCTTCCATGACTTCATCGGTAGGCTGAAAATTAATAAAATCAACATCAGGGTGTTTGTCCATAGAATGCTTTAGCATGGAAGCGGCACGACTTTGCACAAGCCCTTTTGCCGATTGTAAAAGCGTAAAATAGCCACCTCGCTTCATAATTGCACCTGGCATATTCGACGTATATGCAACCATTGGATCGACATTCACCACAAGCCCAGCACCTTTGTGTATTGCGTGGTTAAAGCCAGAGCCACCAGCAATTTGCCCATCGCTAAACCAATGGCCATTTATTTTTTCTGGCAAATAAAAAGGAGGCAATGCAGCACTGGCGCGCACAGCTTGGCTAATTTTTACATTTTTCCAAGGTTCTTCACCAAGAATAACATACTCGCCAGTGTCTTGATCGGTTGCTCCAATATAGAGTTCTTTTTTTAGGGCTGAAATATTATTTTCCACGCCCATAGTTTCCATTTGTCGGTCTACAAAATTTTTTAATTTCTCACCGCGAAAAAATCCGACTGGAACTGAGTTTTGAAAACGGGTAATTGCTTCGCCCAAATCTTTTGTCGAAAAGGCTTTTAATAAACTAAACCCCTTTCTCGCAATTTCTTTTGTTGCGAGATCGAAAATAATTCCTAAATTAAAATTTTCTAATTTATCATCCTGGTGGTGTAATTGTTTGATAAGCCTATCCCTTGGTATGTTTGCAGCAATACAGCTTGAAATAATAGCGCCTGAAGAGACTCCACAAAAAATATCAAAGTCAGAGCAGCTTTTTCCAAAACCAAAACATTGATCGAGTGCATAAGCAACACCAATAGAATACAAATAACCTTCAAGACCACCACCGGAAAAACACAAACTGGTTTTTTTGTGATTATTATAATACTTTAAAAGTGATTGCACTGCATGCAAAAATAAATCAACAGAACTTGGTGGGTCTACAACAATAGTGCGCACCTGAGCCAATCCTAGTGTAAATTCTCTGTCATTTTTTTTATCTTCTTTTGATACAACAACAATAACTCGACGCATGGTATAATTAAATTCCCGCGGCGTGAATTTTTCAATAGCCGACTTTAAATTCTCAAAAAGTAATTCCTCACCATCTTTATTTTCTACGAACTGTGGGGTGGAATGAAGTACTTTTAGCGGGTCAAATTCTGAGTCTTGATCGTCGTAGAAACCCACAGCTTGTGTCATTGGATCGTATTCTGCTGTGTCATTTCTTTCATCTAAAATAATAAGATCTGCATCAAAAATTGAGAGTTCTTTTGCGAGTTCATACACATCTTGATAGAGATGAATTGTTATTGATGGAAAAGAGTGAAGTGAAGGAGCAAGTCTTTTGAATAAACTTGCATGAATTGTGAATGGGGCTAGTTCATCTTCTCCGCGCAAGGGAGCACCGAATTTTAAAAAATCTTGCCTCAACTGATGAATATATCTTCTTGATCCCGCATACATGATACGGACTTCTTTATATTGATTGTCCACAACGTTCCCTTTTAATACATGACATATTGCAAAAATCGGCACTCTAAGTTTCCATTATACACGGAAAATTTTCGTGTGGAGCGCAGTCCTACCGATTTTGTAAGGGATTCATTTGAACTCAATAGCCAAGCTGTCCATTTTGGAAAATTTTTTTTCCAACCATCGCCAACAGATTTATACAATTGTGGGTTTGCACCAATGCGTTCTCCGTAAGGAGGATTGATAAGAATAAGACCACAGGACGCATGGGGTTTTGATTCCGCAACGTCACCGCAAAAAATAGAGACAAGTTCTTCAACTCCCGCATTTTTTGCATTTTCATGAGCAACATTCACCGCTGTTTTGCTAATATCGGAACCTCGCAAGGGGAAAAAACCATCCTGAGCATCATACTCAATGCCATTTTGTTTTGCGTAGGCTTTCATGGCCTCTTTCACGGTATTCACATCTTTTATTCGCAAGGACTTGTGCTTTTAAAATTTCATATTTCTTGACAATATTTTCTTGTTCAGTGGGAAATAAATTCATATAAGAAAAATGAGGGCGCAGGCAATTTGGATTAAATTGAATTGCAGCGAGAGCGGCTTCAATAACTATTGTGCCAGAGCCACAAAATTGATCGAGTAAAAATGGAGAGAGCAAAACTTCTTTAGGAATTCTTCTTTTTTGTTCCGCATTTTCTTCTTCAGGTTGTCTTACAACCCTTTCAAAAAATACAGGATCTGCCGATTGTAGAATACTGTTTGTGAGTTTATTCCACCCTGAAATTCGAAGAAGCGACGCTGCCAAGGTTTCTTTTAAGGGTGCTTCTAATGAATTTTTTTTGTAGCCTCGCATAAATAAAGGATCACCGCTGGTGTCTAAAGAAACGCTAAGCCTATTACGCACAAGTCGCACATAAACTTTCACTTCTGCATTTTTAATATCAACATTGGGTCGACTTTGTATTTTTTGAGTAAAAGTATCGCACAGGGCATCTTTTACTTTCAAAGATAAATACATGGAGTTTTGCAAAAAAGATTGCGACACATTGGACTTCACTAAAAAAGTTTTATTCACGTCAAACAAAGATGGCCAGTCAAGCGTACAAACGGCATCATAAAGCTCTTGCTCGTTTTCCACTTCGCATTCAAGTCCAACATAAAGAACTCGGCTAGCACAAAAAGAAATTAAATTTGCAAGAATACAACAATCAAAGGAACCTGTAACGTAACAACCAGCGGAACCCAATTCCACCTCAGCTTGTATGTTGTAAGAGCAATATATTTCATTGAGTTCTTCACAAAGGGCTTGTTCAAACCCACTGGCACAGGTGACAAAAAAAACGGAGGGTAAATTATTATTTAGAGTTAATGGCTGCATCATTTTCCTTACTACTAGAACAGAGACCAAGGTCTTTTAACATTTCAAATTCACGACCAGAACGAATACGAGTGTAGTACTCTAAAAACTGTGTCGCTTTTGTTGGCGTCATCACTTCTAGAATTTTTGTCACTTGCCGAGGTGGCAACTTTGTTATGAGCGCGAGAACTAAATCCCTGTCCATACTTTCCAAAATAGGAGCGGTCTTCTTTGGATCCATTTTGGCAACAAAATCGACGGTGGCTTGTACTCGATCGTCCTTTATCTTTTTCTCCTTTTGAAGAGTTTCGTCAAGGAGTCTTTTTTCTTCGTCAATTTTTTTGAGTTCGGCTTCCACATCGGCTCGCGATTTATCGTAGGCACTTTTAGCTTCTTCTAACCGCACTATTTTTTGTTCAACATCTTTTTTAATCAGTTCTAAATCTTGACGAATTCTCAACGCATCGGAAGTTTTCAAATCTCCTTTGGGAATAGCCGGAAGAGGCTCACCAAAAGCAGCTCTGCCAACAGTCAGAAATAAAAATAGCAGAATGACTTTATTCATTACTTTCATCCTCAAGACGGCTTTTGATAAAACTCAACGCAGCCATTTCATCAAGCAAATATTGTTCGTTACGAGTTTGTTCCGCTTCATATTCTTTTTCTCTTAGGGCTGATAGTTTTTCAATCACTCTTTGATTCAGTTTCGCTTGCATCAAATTGCGCTCCTGAATTTTAAGTTCATTTTGCACATCTCGAATGCTTTTTAGCAAATCCATCATTTTAGATTGGCGTATAGCCAATGATTTTTCGTAAATTTTAATTTCTGTCGCTTCAAATTTTTGTACAACAATGTTTAACCCATCTCTATCTGAAAAATAAAGATTTTTTTCTCGTTCAAGCAATTCTTTTAATTTAAAAATTGAACTTTGAGTCTCATTCACTTGTTTTTGAGCATCCATAGCCTCTGTTTTTCGCAATTCAAGAATTTTTTGCAACGAAAAACGAAAAGTCATGCTTCCTCACCGACCAATTTATAGAGTTCTTGTAAAGACTCCTCAAAAGAACTCTGTTCAAGTCTGTCCTGTTTTAAAAAAGATTCAATTCTTGGCATAAGAGAAATAGCCCTATCTAATTTTAAATTCATACCTGACGCGTAAGACCCAATGGCAATAATATCTTCATTCTTTTTATACTCTGCAAGCAAATCACGAAGCATGCTTGCCGCTTTGAGTTGTTTTTTAGAGGAGATATCCATCATCACACGGCTTGTACTGGCAAGAACGTCGATGGCTGGAAAATGATTTCTTTGCGCAAGAAAACGGGATAAATGAATATGGCCATCTAAAATACTCCGTGCGCTATCGCAGACGGGGTCGTTAAAATCGTCCCCTTCCACAAGGACGGTATAAATTCCTGTGAGAGAGCCTTTTGAATCGCTGTTCCCAGCCCGCTCTAAAAGCTTTGGCAACAAGGAAAAAACCGAAGGTGTATATCCTTTTGTTGTGGGGGGTTCACCAACGGACAGACCAATTTCTCTTTGCGCCATGGCAACCCGAGAAAGGGAATCCATCAACAGCAAAACCCTTTTCCCTTGCTCTCGAAAATATTCCGCAATAGCAGTTCCCACTTGGGCTGCACGCACGCGGCACAATGGTGATTGATCGCCCGTAGACACCACAACCACACTTTTTTTCAAACCAGCTTCGCCTAAATTTTCTTCTAAAAATTCACGCACCTCACGCCCCCGCTCCCCTATAAGAGCAATGACGTTGACGTCCGATTCCGAATAACGGGAAATCATACCCATTAGTACGCTTTTTCCAACGCCAGAACCGGACATAATTCCAACTCGCTGCCCTTCTCCTAACGCTAAAAGGGCATTAATGCTTTTCACCCCAACATCAAAGGGAGCATGAATTCGTTTCCGTGTCATTGGGTTAATGGGATGCCTCATAATAGGCCAAGAGATAGATTCTTTTGCATCGATTTTTAATTCTGTGCCATCAAGAAGTCTTCCATAAGCATCAATTACTTTTCCAATTAAAAAATTCCCAACCTGTATTTTTTGTTCTCGTTCTATGCATTGCACAAAAGATTCTGCACACACACCAACTGGACTCTGAAATGGAATGACCAAAGCTCTGTCTTTTTTAAAACCAACCACCTCACCCTCAATGGAATAGCTCTTTTCTTTATTAAAAATTCTCACAAAGGAACCTAGAGGGATATCATGAAGAGTGACTTCAATTACAGTTCCAATAACCTGCACCACGCGTCCTAATTGTTCGTACAAAGGGTGTTGAAAATTCAATCCCCGTTGCTCTTTAATATTATTTAAAATTCGCTGAGAAAACATTTAACCCACCTTCATGTGTTCGTCATCTGAAAACAGTTCTTGTTTTAATTTTTCTACTAAATTTTCAACCGTTTTTTGAAGACCAGCAATGGAAATTCCTTTGTCACTTTCAATATTAAAATCTCCACTTTGTTTATTTGCATCTTCTTTTAATACCACCCTATTTTGCATACCAAGTTGTTCAATGTGGCTTTTCAGGCGAATAAGATCTTGAGCATTCAACTCAACTTTCATTGTCGCTTTTTCTGAAAGTGATTTCGTCACTTCATCAAATAACGCAAAAAGGGATTTATCTGAAAATTTAATTTGTTCTCTCAAAATCTTTTCACTACAAAGTTTTATAATTTCAATAAAGACATCTTTGCTTTCTTCATACAAAGAATCTTTTAGTTTTTCTATTTGTTCAATGACAGTCGCTATGTTGTGAAAAACAGACTCATACTTAGATTCTTGAGCTTTCATGCCTCGTTCTTCGCCACTTTGAAAGCCTTCTAAATAGCCTTTTTCAAAAGCTTGTTTTTGAATTTCGACAACATCAACTTGTGGCTCAACAATAGGTTCTTCGTCATCCAATTTTATAATTGCTTCTTCAGACATAACACGGGGCTGTTCATTTATAAACTGAGTTTTCTCCATAACTTTTTCTGTTACTTTTTCTATAATTTTATCTATCACTTCTTCTTTTATTTCTTTGCTATTTTCTTCCTGTTTTTCTAATGGAGCAGGCTCTACTTTTTTTTCCGTCTCAACAGAACCCCTTTGCTGTGTTGTACGAGTGTCAAACCTCGGTGCAGGTTTTGCTTTAAACTGAATTTGGTGACTGGCATCAATTTCAGCAAGTTCGAGAGCCATAGCCTCTTCTTCGCCCATGAGTCGCCTACGTTTTCGTTTAATGAGTTCTTTCACTCCCCGTTCATAATCTGCGGTAAGGTCAACTGGATAAAGTGGTGTTGTTTTTTTTTCTAACAACTGAGAAAATTGAGTGGCATCCGTTATTTTTTCTCGCATTTCTTTTGGATCGTGGTATTTTGTTAAAATAACATTACGTCTTGGATTATCTGGAAAAACAATATCTTTTTCTTTAAAATTGAGCCAAGGAAATGCTTGTATATCAAGAATTTTTAGCGCTTTTTCATCTTCTTTTTTAATCAACTTGCCTTTTAAAATTCCCACATTATTTCCTTATTAAACAAGCATGTTTTCACCACTTGCAGCAATCATAATTTTTCCTTCTTCGCTCAACCTACGTGCAACTTGTACAATAGCGAACTGAGCGGCTTCCACTTCCGAAATTTTTGCGGGTCCCATAACGGACATTTCGTCTTTTAAATTCTCCGCTGCTTTTACGGACATGTTTCTGAAAATAAGTTCTTTGACATTTTCTGAAGCTGTTTTGAGAGCAAGTTTAAGTTGTTCTGGTTTCACTTCACGAAGAACAGTTTGAATTCCTCTGTCATCAATTTTAACAAGGTCATCAAACACAAACATAAGTTTCCGAATATTTTCAGCCAAATCAGGATCACGTTCTTCAAGTCTATCAAGAATATTTTCTTCTGTTGCTTTATCCATAAGGTTGAGCATTTCCACAATTGGGTCAACACCACCCACTTTGGAGCTTGTGACGTTACCAAGTTTTTGAATTTCATTGCGTAGAACATCATCTATTTCATCAATAATTTCTGGCGAAACACTTTCAAGAGCCGCAACTCGTAAAATCAGTTCCGTGTGCATGCTTTCAGGTAAATTTTTGAGAGTTTCTCCAAAGTTTTTTGGTTCCAAGTGCGCAAGAATAAGTGCTATGGTTTGTGGGTGTTCATTTCGCAAAAAATTTGCAAGAGTTTTAGGATCAATAAGCTCTAATGATTCAAGAGTTGCGTTTGATTGTAGAGAAAGTTCATCAATTAAAGAATTAGCTTGATCGTTTCGAAAGGCGGATTGAATGAGTTTTCTTGTGTAATCATTGCTCCCTAAAAAATATTTTTTATTGGACTGTAAAATAACGTAAAATTCTTGCATGACGATGTCCATGGCATCGCTATCTACGCGTCCTAGTCGACTCATGGCGCTGCCCACGCGTTTGATTTCAAACTCGGTCATGTGCTTAAAAATTTCCGCAGAAATTTCTTCGCCGAAGGCGAGGAGCAAAATGGCCGCTTTTTGCGGGCCGGTGTACTTCGTGGCCACGTTTCCTCCTGCTGCCTAAACCACAATTTCTCAATTTAAAAATAAAGAATAG
>JAZKEW010000012.1:840-12639 GCA_040386785.1 Bdellovibrionota bacterium | reverse complement strand
TTAAAATAAATTTACTTTTGCTACACATGGAGATTGCATTATAAATTTACATATGATTAACTAAAGTTCAATGTATGATACCATTCTCTGTCTTTTATTTTTACAGTGGGTGAAAAATGAAGTACAAAAGTGAAACTGTGGAGATATTGAATCAGCACTATGCTCAATTTCAGGAAGACACTATTGGCATAGCGTTAGCTATTTTGGACAGGAAACACAATCGCATTGTGACAGCTCAAACCAATGTGAATTGCTCCTCGCACGTGGTGAACATCGACACCAAATCTGACCCTTACAAGAACATAAATTTTAAAATGGCTTTATATCAAATATTTCCGTAAAAATAACAAATACCACAGAACAGACTATAGAAAAAAAAATAAGCAGATAAAATGAAACGCAAATAATAATTTCTTTTTTTGGTGCAGTTTTAAAATTGTAATTAATTGCTCGTAAACCAGGGTGCGTGCTAATTCTTTTTTTTGAGTTAAGGAGATAAGCTAATGCAATAGTTGAAGCCGGGTAGACAAATTTAAAATATGAATACAATGGTATAAATTTACGGTTTTCTACTTCAAGATTTAATTTACATTTATATCTTTTTTCAATTTCATTATTGACAAATAATTTTAATATTAATGGTCCCAATGTTCCTATGAATAATAAAACACACCCACTTGACACCATAAAAAAATAAGTTATTCCAACCATTTTTCATAAGCCCTTTCAGATATGCCTTCAAGAACTTTATCTCCGGTATAAGCAATCCCTGCGCTAACACTAGCAATCAATAAGATTGGCCAATCAAGTGGAAGAAAGGCAAGCGCTATGTTCGCACCTACTATCATCCCCAACACGCCAGAATCTTTGATAAACAATTCTTTCTGCCAATTACCCCCTTCTTTCTTAGCTTTAAGAGCATCCAATTGAGCATCAACATACGCATACAAAGTGAGCCCATCACCAAAATATTTTCCATATTTCATGTATTTTAAATATCTATCAATATCACTTTTTAATATAATAGGCCTTGGCTTTCCATTATTTCTATCCGCAGCATTTAATAATTTTCTCGTATTAAAAACAGCCTTCGTGTGTGTTTTATGTGAATTTTTTTCAATATAAGATTTCAATGTTTTAGAAAATTCTTTTTGAATTTTAGATTGAGTTTCTTTTATTTGTGATTTTAACGTTTGTCTCTCGCGCATTTCTCTGGTAGCGCCGTAGCTGATTGCGAGAGCGTCTAGTTTTTTAATTTCTGAATAAATTCCAGATCCTCTTTCTGCAAAGCTTTTAACTGTTTCTTGGCTCACTTCGGAGGCATAGTTTTGAAAATATTCACTCCATTTATGCTCTTTTTTGCTTGCGAGAGTTGCGCACATTCCATCCATCATTTCAAAATATGACATTGCTGCCACAGGACAAATATCTTTCTGAAAATTTTGAATTAATATGCGTTTTTGTGGCTCAATATATGTTTTAATAACACCTCTATAATGGCCATACTTTCCGAATTCAGATGCCCGTAGCATATCTTCTGAGTAAAAACTTTTAGAATTAAGCTCAACCTCAGTCGGTAGAAGTAAAAAATCGTGGCATTCTGGTTGATAAAAAATATTTTTTCCGTCTTCAGAAACTCTGCAGTTTGAGTGTGAAAAGTTTAAATTAGCGACATAACTACGCAAGCCATGCAAATGTGATTCGGAATAAATGTTGTAAGTTGAGAGCAAAATACTATCTAAATTTTCGCCGTAGCTTACTTTGTGTACAATCGCTTCTGCATGGCTCATAGCAATCTCCTACAAATTATTTTGTTGACTACGGGAGGAGTTGAGCGCTTAGATCATCAAATCTTTGAGAATAAAAATTAGAAGAATTGCCAAAATATTTACGTTCTGGAACAACTTGACTACGACGCCTACTTTCTTCTTCTTTTTCATCCAAGTAACGAACCTTGCCCATTAAATCTTTTCTCTTCTTGCAAAACACATCTATTTTTAACCACAAATCTTGTTCTGCTGTCGTTACCATGTTGTCTTCCAACATTTCGTCTGTGTGCAACGCTTCTTGCTGCTGTTTAAACTTTTTAGCAGCGGCACGCGCTTCTTTTATTTTCTCAGCATTAACGCGCAAGCACTGCGCTAATGCGGTTTGGATCAGCCCAGTAGCCTCATAAAAGTCGTATGTTTTCAGAAGATCTTTATCGCCTTTGCCCCCTTTGTCAAAACGCCCTGAGTTGAAATAAGTGGAAATTCCATCACCAACAGTAGCCATCACAACGCAACCACCTGCGATAATAAATTCTTTTGCAAGATAACCCAAGGTACCAAATGAGACGCTGTTGAGAATAATTGAAGCAATGGACCCAAGCGAAGCTGCAGCTCCTCCAAGGAAACTTTTCGACAAATCTTTTAATTCTCGAATTGATTTTGCTTGTTGTAAAAATCGAAAAGCTCCTTCTGCTGCTTCCACTTTTTTGAGCAGATAACATAAAATAGAGGCCTTTTGAGATGCATCAGAAATTTGATCAGCGATAGCAAGCATGTCTCGCAAACGCGCAAGACAGGATTCTCTGTTAAAAATTGTGAGCTCAATTTCATTGAAGAGAAAAAATAATCTTTTTTCTCTTTCTTCTGGAGCTACACTTGCATCATTAATGAATTCAGTAGCACGGTTAATAACAGCTTCTTGACCTTTTTGCTTACAAAGATTTTTTTCGTCTGTTTCTATCGTGTCTTTTAAATCATCTTCGAGCATTTTTTCCATAAATCGGTTGTGTTTGGTATTTCTAGTGTATCCCCAGATATCACTAACAGAGTAACCAAACAAACGAGCACCACAGGCGCCTAAAAGAATTAAACCAGCGACACCTAAAATTGCCCAACCGGCTGGGTTAGAAAATAAAAATGCCGCCTTGGCGCCAAGTAGCGTGGCTCCCCCTAAAACACCCACCGAAGCTGTGAAAGCATTGCTGACAAGGCCCCAAGAACCAGCGGCAATGGCACGGTGGAGCATTTTTCGCCACAATGCGCTTAGAGCTGGCCTCTTGCGGATAACGCGCATAGGAGAAGAGACTTCCTTGCTCGAACGAATAAACTTTTTAAATTCTATTTGACACAATTTATATTCATCAGAATCTTCACCCAAACTATCCTTTAATGATAATAAATAGGCTTTGACTCGAAAACTCACGAAAAGAGCGTTGTCAGCGACATCGTTAATTGTATTCAATTGCGAGGACATGTAAGCTAAAAATTTGTTTCGTGGGGACACTTGCGCATAATAAGAATCAGTCTCTGTACCAGATAATTTGGTTTCTACTTTTTTCTCAAAAACTTTTTTTATGTCTTTTTGGATCTTCTCTTCATCATAGTAATAACTCTTCAAAAATTGATCACGCTCTGTTTTGCTTAATTTGTCCATGATTGTCCAAATAAGAGGGTTATCTTTGCAATGATGATCTTCCAAAATAGCGGTCAGAATTTTTTTCTCTTTCAAAATGCCCAGAGAATTCCTAATGTCGTTCAACGATAAAGGCGTTATTTTATCGTCGTAAACGCAACTAATTAATTTTTGTATTTGTTCAAAAGACTCACTTTTAACGTCAGCCTCTGCTTCAGTTGGATTATTTATTTTGTAATCAATCCAAGCCAATTCTTTTTGCAAACTCTTTTTCAGATTTTTTAGCGTTCTTGTATTACCCATAGCGGAAAAGTCCATAACTGGCACCAAGCAAGCAGCCCACATCCAGCCAAAAGCTCCAATACCCACATGAGCAGCCATCGAACCCAAATTCTTTGCTGTGTGGAACACGCTTTGAATGGTTTGTGCATGTCTTTTCGCAGCAAAACCTTGACTCGCTACAAAGTTTAAAAGGACTTCTCGGTGAATATTTTTTCTTTTAACACAGAGTTTAGCAAAAGGGCCTGATTCACCAAGCTCGAGGTAGTAATTAAGACGACTCAATAAATTCTTCTTCATTTCCAAGGTTAAGTTTTGATTTTTTGTAATGACAAGCCGTAAGTTGTGAAAAGCAAGTTCTGCATCAACTCTGTCTAGCCATTTTACGCTGTCCTCTTGAATGACTCTTTTGAAATAATTTTCAACACCATCTAAGCCGTCGTATGTAGCTTTTGAGTAGATGATTAAATCGTTGATGTGATGATGAGGGCCTTCTTTTGAAACCTCTTTCGAATTTGGAGCGAGGCATTTACAATCCTCTGTCGGCATAGGCCACAAACCTTTAATGAGTTCAAATTCTTTTTGTGTTTTAGCTTTTGTCATCAGATGGGAATAAAAAGTTCCATGAAATTTATCGTATTTAAACACTAAAGTGTTTAAGGTAATTAGATAATGTTTTAGAGCCTTATTTTTACTTCTTTCATCGCCGCCATGAAATCGAATAAATTCATTTTTTAATAACTGCAAACACGCTTGAAGGTCATCTTCAGAAATTTCTTTTTTCCTGACGAGCTTTAAAAAACTTTTCAGCCGCAACTCTGTTGTCGCTTCTGGCAAAAACAAATCTTTTTGAGAATTCGTTGTGGATGTCTTTTTCTTTGAATCTAAAAGAGGTCCTGCTTTTAATTTTTCGACCATACCTCCACTTTGTTTTAAGGTGGATTTTAAAACTTGAACACTTTCAGCAGAAAATTGTTTTTTGTCGGGGTTTTCTTGAATTTTTAACAGAATTTGATTGAGCAATTTATTTTCAATTTCGAGTGCAAATGCTGATTCTCTTGTTGGAGCTCTTCCTAATTCATTCCTCCATTTTCCGTAAGCGTATGCTGCATAAAAAAATGAACTCATTAAAATAGCGTCTTGAGTTCCATTATCAGCGAAAGAACCCTCGGAAATGCCTGGAGCATTTTGCGTAGCAAGAGCTGTGGCAGTGCTTGTATCGGTGAAAAAGTTATACCATAAATTTTTCGTGCTACCTTTCAGACCAGAAGTAAGTTGCCTGCTATCTACAGAGGAACTTTCTATTTTCTGAAAAATAGCTTTAATTCTTGTTATTCCCTCGTCAGCAAGGCTTTCTAAGGGCCTATCCTTCAACTTTAAAGCTGAAGGCTCTTCCCCTTTTTCAGGCTCTTCATAAAATCGAAAAATAATTTCTGATTCAATTTTTTTTAGAAAAGATCCTACAAAAGAGCTTTCATAAAGCTCCAAGTTCATTTCTTTTTTAGCTGCTGCCTGAATGGCTCGCATCAATTTGAAAATGAGAAAAACTTTTTTTTCATCAAAAATATTTTCAAGCAAAAAGTTGAGAAAAACCGGACCTTGTGGTCCCTCTTTAAAAAAACAGTCAAAAAACTGGAAAATATATTCCGGCGGAGTGATATCAAAATCAAAAAATAATTGAAAAACACCCTGCAATACCGCACCAGTTGAATCTTTTAGTTTACTATTCAAAAAATCTTTAAACTTGTCTTTTCGCTCTATTCGATGCCTATTTTCAAAAGTAATATTGAAAATATTTTGCTTGTCCAGTTTAATTTTAATGTATTCAATTAGAACCGATTTATCATCATCGTCTAATTTCTTGCTGTATTCTTTTGAAAATTTTTCAATATAAAAGACTATTTCACTAAAATTATTTTTAGCAACAGAGATTTTTTCAATTTTTGCAAGAGCACGAACAAATCTTGCTTTGTTTTGTTTTGTTGTAAGAGGATTAGAAGCCTTTTTAAACTCTGAAAAAGAGTCAAATAATTCGTTTAGAGTTTTGTTATCAAGAAGATTTGACCCTTCTGTTGATGTTGGAGCTACTTCGGTATTCGGGTCTTTGCATATGAAATAGGAATTTTGCTTAATTTTATTTGAATTTATTGAAGATAAACTTTGATCAATGGCATGATCTTTTGATCCAAACACGGATGGGAATGAAAAATTATTGTGCAGTACATGCATTTTCTACCTCACATCAGTGTGTATAGCAAAGTAACCAAGTACCTTCCTCAGATAGGAGAGGAAAAAATACAATAACTGAAAACTATTTGTCTATCAAAAGTGGCTGTAAATTTATCTTGTTCTCACTTAACAACATAAACTCCTTGCGACGTTTGTATGTTTTTTTAATGAACTTACATCGTATACATTAAAACTAAAATAAGCTCAAATTCATAGTGAAGTTTTTTAAAAAGAAGAGCCAAATTCATGTTGACCCTTCTTTTTAAATTGGTGTTCAATTTTTAATTTATTTTAAATTAGTTTTTTAAAACTTTTATTGGGTGTGAATATTTTATTTAAATAAGGTATCTATAAAAAGATTTACGGAGTAAAACAAAAAAATTAATACAAGTTTTTGAATATCTCCAAATAAATTTGGGCGTTTTTTTTGACTTAAACTTGTATCTTCGAGTTCTTTTTTTGACTTTTTTTCCCAAAAAAATTGACTTTCGACGGATTGCCCAATATTTCTTGTCTGATCGCTTTGAAACTAAAACTCTACGGAGGTTAAGTTTTTTCAGATCTTTTTCACTACCCTTTGTAGTGAATCGAATTAATTGAAAATCTAAATCCGTTTCTGTTTTTAACAAAATGAAAGGATTAATTTATGAATTCACGAATTCCTACAGCGGTTGCAATACCGGTAATCTCTAGGCCAAGGTACAGCCAAAAGGAAATGGTAGACGCTCAGCTACGCATGCTCGAGGGAGAGCAAGATGAGCAATCGTGTTGCTTTCACCCGTTATTTCATCCATTAGTGAAAACGAAACAAGACAAAATATGGGCGCTCTCAGAAGTTCAGAAAAAACTAACTGATTCAACCTCTCCTATCATTTGTAGCGATAAAGACATGATGAAGCTGTGTAGTTTTAAACCAACTGTCATTAATCAACTAAGAAGAGGCCTCAGGCCTTCAAGAACGTCACGTATGATGGACAGCATGTACTTACAAGCCGAGTCAGAGGAAAGTTATTTTGTCGCATCAGAAGCCAAATGTTCTCCAGATGAATTCAAAAAGTCATTTTTAAAAGCAGTTCAGTCTGGTGATTACGCGCTTGTTAATTATTTGTTAAACGTTTTTGCTACATATAGCAAAGAATTTTCTGATGTATTTGAAGGCAATGGAACTATCTACAACGCTATTCAACGTCAATTTGAACGAAGCAATTACATGCAGCGCAGAGATAATATCATTCTTTTGCTATTTAAAAATTTACCGGCTCAGGCTATTGAAGATGCTGGGGATGGGCTGCAATTGCTTCTTACTTTAATGACTGCACCTGATATCAAAGATCCCAGAGGGCAAATATTTAGGCCTGCTGTTGAGAAGCTTTGTACCGAAGCTCCTGGTTTGTTTTGTCGCGTAGATGAAAGACAAAATACACTTCTTCACTTATTAGCAATGGACAAAAATGTAGAACAATACTTAGAGTTTTTGCTGGAGCTTATGAATCTTCTATTCCCTAAAGCTGTAAATTCTCAAAATAGTGAAGGAAACACAATTCTTCATCTTCTTTTGCTCAATCAAAAAGAAGAGCTTTATGAACTTGCGAAATATGTTCAAATACTCACTGAATATATGACACCAGAAGCAATGAGTGCCAAAAATAATATTGGGGAGACTCCTATTCATCTTCTTTTAAAGCGCAGAAATGACGGCTGTGATTCAAAAGAAAAAGCTTTTAATCTTTTGCTTGAAAACATGACCCCTGATGCTCGTGAGTTCAAATACGAGAAAGGAAAAACCATTCAAGAATTACGCGAGGAAGAACGAAAATACGAAGCAGAAGCAAGCAGACGTAGTGAGTCGTCATCTCCTTGGTGGGACTATTGGGGAACTAGTCAGGGAACATATTCCACTAGCAACACTGGCGATCACGGTGGTGGTGGATCTGGTGGTTAAAAAAATTTCGACAGTGTCTTAAATTTCCCTACCATTTTAAAAGAGCCAGAGTTATTTCTTATTTGCTGCAACAGGCTTAGTCGGTGCAGCTTTTTTCGTTTTTACGCCGAGTCTTTCCTTCAATGCCTTCGCTCCTCTGAAAAAGATTTTTTTCTTGGCAGGAATTAAAATTTCTTCACCAGTTTTAGGATTACGCCCTTTGCGTGCAGCGGTATCTCGAACTGAAAGCACGCCAAGCCTGTCAATTCTCACTTTTTTTCCAGCAGTAACATGTTCTTCAATTGAGCTTAAAAATGAATTTAACACTTCACGAGTTATTTTTTTTGGAATATCTTGAATTTAGTAGCGACTTCGTTCATTAAACTCGCAGTTGATACAGTTAAAATAGGTGTACGTTGTTTTTTTGCTGCGGTCATAGATTCTCCTTTGTTTAAGTTTGGATATACTCGATATATTTCAGTCTAAATAGGCAAATCTTTGCAATAAAAAACTCAAAATGCATCTAAGAAACCATAACTATACTGCTACATAAACGTAATAAAATGCCTAGCATTTGCTTACATTTTCTGTTAATCACCATAGTTCTAAATGCTAAGTTCATTGGAGGTAAAGTATGTTTGATGGAAGAGAATATCAATGTTATCTTGAGCTGAACGGTATCCAAAGGCATTTAAAATTTGACTCAGAAGCGTCTGAGGAAGATAAAAAAATGCAACAAAAAATCCCTTTTAATTCTCTACAATATCAAATTTCAAATCAACCAAGACATTATACGCAACGTAATTATTCAAACTCAACAGTCATGCATAGTTTAACTATTGTGCGGGATTTTGACTATTTATCGCCGCATATCGCTCAGTCTGTGCCGTCTGCAAAAGATGGCAATTGTTCAATTGAAATTTACAGAACCACCTCTGAAAATGAATCTCTTTTGTTTATAAAATACGAGCTAAAAACTATTCAGGTTTTAAGTGTGCATCACGAATTAGATGGTGTGAGTGGTCACTTTAAAGAAGTGATTACAATTGGGTATAAAGCAATGGATTTAACTGTTATTCCCGTTCATAATGATAAAGAGTACAGTACGAAATATGCCTTCACTCATGTCTCTGCGCATTCGTAAAAATTTGTAAATTAAATAGGAGATAGAATATGTCATTTTTTGTTGAAATTGGAGATGCTTATTCTCACCATCATGATGTGGGTAAAAAACTTTCATTAAATCTGCCAAATTTGTCTGATTTAATTCCAATTTATTCAATGGAATACGGAATATCAAAAAGCGTTAAAAAGAAAGCAACTGAAACCACTGTTTCTCATGCAAGAACTCATGAACTTGTTTTTACCAAAGCTTTTGATGGCAATAGTAACGAAATATTGCATCATGCAGCAATTCGAAAAACAAAAGAAGTGCGTATTTATGTGACTGAATCCGCGTCTGAAGATAGTGGTTCTTCATTAGGAGGGCTTGTGTCAAGCGTTGCAGACAAGGCTTCGTCTTTAAATATAAAGGCAGTTTTAACGTTTGGAGACGCTCATATCCGCAGTGTTCATACGTCTGGCTCAGGGGCAACCGGTGGAGTTTTAGTTGAAACAGTACACGTGAATTACTCCACATTGATGATTAGAAATTTAGTTGGAGGCCAGGCAAGTTCTCAAGGTTATGATTTTAAAACTGGGAAAGCGCTATAACACCGCTATGCCTGCTGCGATAGCTGTAAATTCGGCAGGAAGTGCAAGTCCACCAGTGGCTAATGCTACAATAATTAAGACAGGGGCTGCAATTGCGATAGCAACTGCGGTTCTCATATGCCAATCATTAAACGAGTGCGTGTAGGTCGTTTGCGTCTTAAAAGCCTGAGAAAGAACTAAAAATGTCGTAAATGGCAGCGTTCCTGGCACATTGCTTTTCATGGAGTCTTTCAAAATATGAAGGTTTATCGTAGCGTCTTTTCTAAGGACTTCATGCAAATCTTCTAAAGGAATTCCTGCTTCTGAATTGTTTGAACTTCCAAGCTTTGACATAGCAGTGATAAGAACTTCTCCTCGACCTGCAAATAAATTTTTGTCGACAAGTGCCACTTTTTTATAGTTTTTTACGGGACTAATTTCTTCAAGTTCCGGTCTTTTTGATTTTGAAACAGTAAATTCTAATTCTAGGCCTGTATCTTCTAACGAAACTTTGTATTTAGAGTTGTTGCCAAGTAAATCCAATTCCCCTGTTTCAGAATTAATTGTTGCGCTTCCTTTGTACGTAATTGAAGTAAGAAATGGTGTAATGAGAGGATTTGCAGCGTTTAATTTTACTTTACAAGTAAATTCACTGCCTCCAAATCCACTCACTTTAATTTCTTTTGAAACACCTGGAAGGCCAATGTCGAGAGGTTTTTCCTTACTTGTGGATACTTTAAATCCCGCTATTTTCATTTCTCCAGTTGTAAAACCAGCATCAGAAGAAAGTTTAATTTCAGAAAGCATTTTTCCAAATGCTTTTTCGCAGTCAACTTTTGCTTCGGAGGTGAATTTTTTATCTTTAGGATTAATGGTCCCATTTATACTTAATAAAGCGGTATTTTGTAATGTGATTGAGCCACGATTGAATTTGTATTTTGCTTTTACGGTGTAGCCGTCAACTGAAATGGGTGGTGATTCGTGTTCTATGCCGCCAAGATCTATGGTGATTGCGGGAGATGCAATTTTAGACGCTCCCTTGGCTAGTTGTTCATCTAATTTTAAGCCGATTGAATCAGATGCAACGGTCATTTTTTTTGTTATTGTGTCTTTATGTGGCATAGATTCATCAAATGATTTTAAAGAGGGTAAATTTTTGTTGATGCTGTCAAAATATCCATGCGCGTTGATTTCTTGTGATGGAGTTGATTTTGTTATATGTGCCAATACAGGAATGAGTATTTCCATTCCATCAAAAATAATTCGCGGAGTTAGCATAAGTATTTTCGCTCTTCCACGTTGGTACATGTCGACATTATATTTCCAAATATAAGGCCAAAATTGTTTATCTCCGTAAACTTTATAGGATACAGATTCTATGGTATCGTCCTTATGCGCAGTATAAACTTCTTGAAAAGGAAGCTCCATTTTTACACCCTTAAATTTGTGTTATTAAAATCATGGCACTGATATTAATGAACGTTCAAAGCAAGGATATTCTATGTTAAACTCCCCTAAAGTCAATAAAATATTTTCGTCAGAAAAGATGAAACGTTTTCTACTTTGGTTTGCTGCGATATCTTTATTAGGAACTTTAGCTTTTCTTTTGAAAGATGTTTCACCACATGCAGATACAAAAAATGTCTATGAGGGCGCTGTATTATTAAATCAAGGAGCTGCTGAAACAGATTCAGGAAACTATGAGGCGGCTTTAGTTTTATTTAATAAAGCGCTGCCGATGTTGGATAATAAAAACAAATTCAAAGTTTATTATAATATTGGTAGAACATATAATGAAAAACGAGAGCCAGGAAAAGCATTAATAAATTTAGATAAATCTATTGAGCTTAATTCTTTCTGCACTTATTGCTTTGGAGAAAGAGGTAGAGCTTATTCTCAACTAGAAAAAGCAGATAAGGCTATTGAAAATTACACTAAAGCTATCGAATTAGAGCCAAATAATTATATCGCCTACGTAAATAGAGCAATAGAATATAGTCAAATAAATCAAGAAGATAAATCTATGATAGATTTAAAGCACGCCATCGTATTAAGTAGCGATAATCCAGCCGTATATATAGATTTAATAACTTCATTGATGTATAATAAAAAGTATACTGAGGCTCAAGAATATATTAATCAGTTTAAACTGATAATAAAATCAGACGATAGTTTTAATTATGAGCAATATTTATTATTTCAAAGTAAATTATACTATAATTTAGATGATTATAAAAATTTAATTCCATTTGCGCAAGAAGCTATAGACAAATATA
>JAZKEW010000012.1:0-830 GCA_040386785.1 Bdellovibrionota bacterium | reverse complement strand
AAATTACTTAAAAAATCAGACTGAGCTTATAAGTTATAAAAAAATAAGAGATTACGCATATTATTGTTTAATAGATGCTTATTTTAAAACAGAAAAATACGAAATGTCAATCAAAAATTTATATGAAGTTCTTGAACTAGCGAAGAAAAATAATGACCAAGAAAATATTGATAAAATAAATGCTCATATTCAACGTGTAAAAGAAAAATCAGGACAAAAATAATTTATGTTAAATTTTGATAGAATAAGAGAAATTTTATTTTCTAAAAGTCCGAGTTTTTATTTTCTTTTAGCAACTGAGTTTTTATTGATAAGTGCTATTATTTTTCTTTTAAAAGATATGAAAGTCAGTCGTTATCCAAACCATCACATAGGCTCTAGTCGATTTTCGAATTCGAATAGAAAATCGGGAACATATTCAACGTATTCAAGTAGAAACTCTGGAAGAAGCAAAAGTTCACGACAAAGATAACTCAAAGCCTCTTGCTAAAAAAATGAAGCACGAATTAAAAATAAAAAACCATTACAAAACCTACTCTATGTGTTTGCAGGCATGAAAGAAAGGGTGTAAAAAAAAGTATTTGAGGCCTAACACGGACTTAAATAACACTTTCCAAACTCAAAACGCTTACGTTGCAATTGCAAAAGTGCAAGGAAAATAAAGGATGTAGCGGATGCACATATTGCCAATGCAGATAAGCCTGGCAATGTGGGCAACCCTTTATGCAAAAGAGGGTTGAATGAAGCACTGCTTGTTAAACTTGCTATTCGTGCAGTTGGTGGTGTGGTTTGGGCTATTTCTTCTTCTTTGGGCTATGCTCCAGTGGTGG
>JAZKEW010000011.1:9301-10928 GCA_040386785.1 Bdellovibrionota bacterium | reverse complement strand
AATGTTTTTCAATATAAAACACCTGAAAATTTAGCAAAAAATATTGTTGTTTCAAAAAATAATTTGCTTAAAAAACTTGAATATATTAAATCATCAAAAACAGAAAAAACTTCAATATGTGATAATATATTGAGCGATAATAAATTTATATTTAATCCTGAAATAAAACCTATTAAGCAAGTTTTACTCACAGGAGCAACAGGATATTTGGGTTGTAATATTTTATACCAATTGCTCATGACAACCAACTATCATGTGGTGGCATTGATTAGAGCTGCTACTGCACAGGAAGCGCTCAAGCGGCTGAGTGAAAAATTTAAATTTTACTTTGATATCGATCTTCAACTCTATCAAAAACGATTGAGTGTTTATAATGCTGATATTGAAAAAACAAATTTATCACTGGCTGAAAAAACTTACAAACAGCTCCAACAAACAACGGATAGTATAATCCACTCTGCTGCTCTCGTAAAACACTATGGCCATAGAGATGAATTTTATAGCGCTAATGTTCAATCAACAATTCACCTGCTTGAATTTTGTAAAAATACTTGTGGCAAAGACTTTCATTATATTTCAACTTATTCTGTTTTGCAGGACGGCTTTATTCCAAATAAAAATGTTTATATTTGCAACGAAGAAGACAATGGAAGTGAGTATCAAGAACGCAGTAATATTTATGTTCAAACAAAGTATGAAGGCGAGCTTGCTACAGTAAATTATCGCTCGCAGGGAGTCACAACAAGTATTTATAGAGTGGGTAATTTGTCTGCAATTTCATTCAATGGGCGCAATCAGGAAAATATTGAAGACAATGGTTTTTTTACTAGAATAAAAAGCATGTTAAATTTAGGAGTTGTTGCCAATGAAGTTGCCATAATGGAAATATCTCCTGTGGACATATCAGCACTTGCTATTGTAAAACTTTTTTGCCAGAAGAATTTAGAAAATAAAACACATCATGTTTTTCATCCTCATAAAACAAATTTACTTGATATTTTAGGACAAGATTCTTCTTTAAATTTAACTCCTTTAAAAATAGATCAATTTGTTGATCACTTAATTCAAAATTTAAATTTAGCCACTTATCAGAGTTATATTGAACAATTTATGCTGCATGTAGGTTGGTTGCATGAATCTAACGGCCCTTCAACACAATTTATTTTACAAAATGAGCGCACTGTTTCTATTTTAAACACATTAGGCGTGCACTGGCCAAGCATTCAATTAACAGCTCTGCAAGATATACTTGCCAAGGCTTTTCAGGAACGTACACAATTTTTATCACACAGTTTTATGGGGCAGGGGCTTTCTGAGCAAAATCTTCTTTCGTTGGCAAAAGTGTCGAAACTTTGCCACTACGAGCCAGAGCAAAGACTTGCTACTCAGGGGGAAAGCACAGGCAATATTAAACTAATCTTTCAGGGATACGTTGACAACTATATCAAATCTACAGGGGGTTGGTTAAGTTCCTTGCAGCTCATTTTTTCAGGGGACGTCATTAATTTTGAGGCCATTGTGGACAAACCATGTTCGTCTTCTTGCGAGGCAATTTTTGATACTGTAACGACTATTGAATTTTCTCAAAAAGATTGGAAGCGAAGAAGACATTGATACAGAAATTTTT
>JAZKEW010000011.1:0-9291 GCA_040386785.1 Bdellovibrionota bacterium | reverse complement strand
TCAAAAAGATTTGTACAAATTGGCCAAGGAGATACCAGAAATTATCACTGTAATTTTTGGCAAAATCTTAGCCGATAAAGAAATATTACAAAAAATGTATGCTTGTTTAAGGTAACATTACAAAAGGAAAACATATGGAACTGTCGTACAACAAGACTGAATTACATCAAGAATTCATTGTTTATGGTAAGCTTGATCAAGAAAGTTACGGAAAATTTGATAGCTCGGTTAAAACCCATTACACAAAAGGCCTTGATGTGACACTCAATGTACAAAATTTGGAGTATATTAGTAGCGTGGGGCTGCGCAGTTTCATTATGCTTGCTAAATTAGTCAGGAGCGATAAAAAAAATATTTATATCAAAGCTAAGGAGGGGAGTATGGTAAAACAGCTTATTTATTTGTCAGGGTTTGCAAAATTAATGCCTTTTATTGATTAAATAAAAATGCAAAGCATTGAGAAATTCTATCCTAATATTCTTCAATATAAGCTTGAAAATGTTTTATTCGAGGTGAAAGGGTTATTGTCAAATCTACCTAGTCTCAATGATGAAGTTTTATTTAAAATTGAATTTATTTTAGAAGAATTCATTACAAATTCTTTTTCACATTTAGACTTAAGCCATAATTGTGTTGATATTAGAATAAAACTACATTTAAAAGAATTTGAAATAGAGTACGAAGAAATTGGTGTTGATGACTTAAATTTTGCACAAATTTTACTTCGTGGGCAAGAAAAAAATTTAAACCCATCCTTGGAACAACCTGGTGGGCTCGGGCTCAACCTTATTCAACAAATTTCCAAAAAAATTGAATATTCTTACAATAAGAACACAAGAACGCGCTGCTTTAAAGTACAATTTTTATGAAACACACACTACTCGTTAATAATATTTATTCAAAATTGTCAAAATTTATTTATCTCATTATCATTGCAATAAGTGTGTTGTTGTGGGTGCGAGGGTATCGTATTTATTTAAATAATACGCTTGCTCCTGTTGAAGACGTAATTAGTAGCATGAAAAATTTGTCGAACTCTATAGAACAACAAATTAATTTTTCTGCAAAAGAAGTACAATTTTCTCTCCAAGAAAATAGCATTAACTCTACAAATAAAAAATCTTTCCAAAGAATTTTTAGCGTTATTTATAATACATCGCAGTATTTTTATGGGGTCGGGTATTTTTGGAATCCAAAAATTATAAATTATGGCGAATATATTTTTGAAAACGGACAAGGGCAACTAAAAATTGCGACCATGGATGATATTTATCAAGAACATCAAACAAAATATTATCTTCGTCCCTGGTTTACAACAATATTGAAAGAAAAAAAAGAACTCATCTTTTCCCCACAAGTGAGCTGGGGTGGAAATCAAGATAATTCCATGACCTATACTTTTCCTATTCTCAAACAAAAAGAAGTCTATGCCGTTGGAGTTTTTGACATTCCCATGCATGTTTTTGAACATGACTTAAATTCTCTTCGTCAACTTGATCTTCATAAAAATGAATTTCACATTTATTATGTGAGCAAGCCTTATGAAGGGGCACACGACTCAAATTGGTATTATGGTATCGAAAATTCAAAAACCCAAATTACTAATACAAAAATAATTTCAAAACTTGATTCTGTGTATAATCAAACTAAAACACACAAATTTTTTGATTGGTTTTATTACGAAGGCAGCATTTATAAAAAAATTTCTCTTGTTAAAGGTGAAGTTATCTTTATATTAGAGTATGATTTAAAATGGATTTTTATTTTTACAATTATTTATATTTTATCTATATTTTTATTTATAAAAATAGTTTTATATGGTACAAGGCGATTTTTGATAAAAAAAATAGCTTTTATTACAGATACTATTTCAGAAATATCTCATCAAGCAAGCGATCTAATTCAAAATAAATTCAATAATACCTTTGTGGTGCCTAGTTCCAACCGTATTTTGGAAATTGATCAACTAGTAAAGAGTCTTGAATACATGCGAATTAATATTCAATCTCTCATGTTAAAAGAACGAGACTTAGAGCGTTCAAAAACAGAACTTGAATTAGCGGCTCAATTACAAAAGAAAATGATTCCTGAATTTTATTTTCAATCACTACAAGATCCCTTTTATAATTCTATTTCCATTGCAGCACGGTTTGTGGCAGCACGCACTTTGAGCGGCGACTTATACGATGTGGTTGTTAAAGATCCCTATATTTATATTTTTGTTGGTGACTCCACTGGAAAAGATCTCACTGCGGCTTTCTTTTCGTTACTAGTATTGGGACAATTTCGACTTTTATGCCAATATTCCTATAGTCCAAAAGAAATCCTTTTTGAATTGAACAATTTTTTATGCAAAATTGATGCAGAAAATATGTTTATTAGCGCTATATGTCTCCAAATTGATTTAGGAAATCGCTATATAACATGGAGCAATGCTGGACATGAAAATCCAATTTTATATGATAGGCGAGGGGAGCTTTTTGTTTCTCAGAGTAGTGAGCCAGATATTATTTTAGGTGTTGTAGAAAATAGCACTTATGCTTTACATGCAGTTCCTGCAACTGCTGATATTCAACATATTGTGCTTTTTACCGACGGAATTACGGAGTCCTGTTCTCCTCAAGGAGAGTTTATGGGGGTTGAATTCTTGCAATCAACTGTTGCTGCTACAATTAAAAATGGGGATTCTGCGGAGCAAATTTGCCAAAAAATACTTGACGTCTCTGTGATTTTTGAGGGGGTATTTGGTACAGATGTAGAAAATAAAAGCGATGATAAAACAATTGCAGTTGTTTCATTATTTTAATTTGTAAATTCATTATTTTGATTCGTAAAGGAGTGTTTTTATGCCTAGTTTTGATTTAATTTCTGAAGTGAGCGTTCAAGAAGTGGACAATGCAGTGAATCAAGCTCAAAAAGAACTTGATTCAAGGTATGACTTTAAGGGAAAAAAATTTTCACTTATTCTTGATAAAGTCAAGGTTGAAGTAAAATTAGAGGCTGATAGTGAAAGTCATGTTGTGTCTATGAACGATATTTTAAGTTCAAAATTTTTGAAAAGAGGGATTGATTTAGGAGCATTAGATGTGAGTAAAATTGAACCCATTGGCGGCATGATGATGCGACAAGTGGTGAAAGTAAAGCAAGGCCTAGAAAGCGACGTGGCCAAGAAAATAAATAAACTTATTAAAGATGCTAGACTAAAGGTAGATACACAAATTCAGGATAAACAAATTCGAGTGTCGGGAAAGAAAATAGATGACTTGCAAGAGGTTATTGCTCTTGTAAAGTCAAAACAGTCGGAATTAAAAATACCACTACAATTTGTAAATATGAAAAGTTAAAAATGTGATAAAAGAATACATTTTAGGTTATCTATTGCTAATCTAAGCTTTTAATGGTAGCATGCCCGTTCGGATTAACGTCATAGGAGTATTCGTAAAATGACCCAATTTAAAATTTTTGCTTTAACATCCATAATTCTTGGTGTTGCTGGCGCTAGTTACAATACAAGCTATGCTTCTCGCAACGACACACCTGCAATAACGAGCGCTGAAAGTGTACTTGTCGGCTCTTGGCGCAACTCTTCTGACGGGCGCTTAAAAGTAGTTAAAGGAAGTTCAGTGTCCGGTTTTGACCACACTGTTTCTTATAGAACTAACACATGTAGTGACCCTGAATGCAACTATAGCGACCTGCCTTGCGAGTCGACGGATTCAAGCCACTTAAAATGCTTCTATCCACATATTCCATCAGTTATCACCTTAAGCTATGACTCTGCACAATCTTCCGTGGCACTGTACAGCGTAAATTTAAAACAAACTCTCAGCACTTTTTATAAAGAGAACAAGGAAGATACTCCAAGGGATCCAGTTCCGGATTTTAAGCAAAATTTTAAAGCTGCGAACGGGATGACTTTGCGCTTTAAACAACAAGATGGATCACTCTATTTTGTTGAAAGTGCTCTATATCCAGGGACTTGCGCTAACCCTTACAATATGACATTTTCTCAAGAAAATTCTGCTGGAGAAGAAATTGCAACTGGTATTGATGCTTATACGAGGAAAGCCTCTTTTAAAGCGACGTATCACGTTGCAACTGAAAAGCTGACGGTAAATGAAGATAAGGAATGCAAAATTCCAGCTGGAACTGTTTTTAGCGTAGTTAAGTAATAGCAGCTTCTGCGCTGCTAACTGTTACTTGTTCTCAGCCGCGCGTTTCGCCTTGTATTTTGCAACCATATCTTCTTGCACATTACGAGGCACAGCTGCGTATCTTGCAAATTCCATGGAAAACTCGCCCTTACCTTGTGTCCCAGAACGCAAATCTGTAGAAAAACCAAACATTTCTGTTAGAGGAACTTCTGCTTCAATTTGGCAATAACCACCGTTGCCTTGCGTGCCCATGATAACACCGCGACGTTGGTTAATAAGCCCCATCATGGTGCCTTGGAATTCTTCTGGTCCTTCAATACCAACCTTCATAATTGGTTCTAGAATAACCGGTTTACCTGCGGCATAAGACTCACGAAAGCCAGTCATAGCACAAGTTTTAAACGCCATTTCATTGGAGTCAACAGGGTGGTGTAAACCATCGTTAACGACGATTTTAGTGCCAACTACTTGTGCGCCAATAAGAAGTCCTGTTTTTAATTGCTCAACAAAACCTTTTTCGCAAGCAGGAATGAATTGTCTTGGAATAGAGCCACCAACAGTTTCGTCAGCAAATTCATAAATTTTATCGCCAGCGTCAGCGAGAGGTTCCATAAAGCCAATAATTCGTGCAAATTGTCCTGCACCACCAGATTGTTTTTTATGCGTGTAGTTAATTTCAGCACGTTGAGTAAGAGTTTCACGGAAGTTAACTTGTGGTTTACCAACGATAGTTTCGCAAGCAAATTCACGTTTCATGCGTTCAACATAAATTTCAAGGTGAAGTTCACCCATCCCTGCAATAATAGTTTCGCCTGATTCTTCATCGCGGCTCACGCGAAATGTGGGGTCTTCTTTTGTAAACTTATTGAGTGCCTTAGAAAAGTTTGTTTGAGCCGTCTTATCTTTAGGGGCAACTGCAAGAGAAATAACAGGATTTGCAACATACATGGAGGCCATTGTATAAGGTACTGTGCCATCGGTAAAGGTATCACCAGAAGCACAATCAACACCAAAAAGAGCCACAATATCTCCACAAGAAGCTTCTTCAATATCTTCCATTTCATCCGCATGCAAGCGCACAATTCTTGGTATTTTTAAGCGCTTTTCTGTGGACATATTTACGACCATTTCACCTTTTTTAACCGTACCTTGATAAATACGCATAAAGGTAAGCTGACCATAACGAGTTTCATCAAGCTTGAATGCAAGCATAACGAGAGGCAACTTAGCGTCGGATTTAAGAACAACTTTTTCTTCATTTTTGCTTTGATCAAGAGCTTCATTTTCTACTTCGTTTGGCGAAGGTAGGTACGCAGCTACAGCGTCAAGTAAAAGCTGAACGCCTTTATTTTTAAATGCAGATCCAACAAAAACAGGTGTGAATTTCAGACTAATAACCGCTTTGCGCATAGCTTTTGCTGCTTCGTCAGCATTCACGTACTCGTCCGCTAGGTATTTTTCTGCGAGAACATCGTCAAAGTCTGCAAGAGCTCCAATTAAATCGCTCCTGCGTGATTTTGCTTCTTCAAGCATGTCTGCTGGAATTTCTTCTTCACGAATTTTTTCGCCATGGGCACCATCAAAGTAAAAAGCCTTCATGGTAAGGAGGTCAACAACACCTTGGAAGCGATCTTCTGCGCCAATAGGCATTTGCGCCATCCAAGCATTATGGTTGAGTTTTTCACGTAGTTGTTGGCAAACTCGGTATGGATTTGCACCAGCACGGTCCATTTTGTTAACAAAAGCAACGCGTGGTACGCGGTAGCGACGCATTTGGCGGTCAACGGTGATGGACTGTGATTGCACACCAGCAACAGAACAAAGCACAAGGATTGCGCCGTCGAGAACGCGAAGAGAGCGTTCAACTTCTACAGTAAAGTCCACGTGTCCAGGGGTGTCGATAAGGTTGATCCAGAGGTCTTTCCATTGGCAGAATGTTGCCGCAGATTGAATGGTAATGCCTTTTTCACGCTCGAGATCCATGCTATCCATGGTTGCGCCAACGCCAGATTTACCTTTAACTTCTTCAATTTTATGAATACGGCCAGTATAAAATAGGATACGCTCAGAAAGAGTTGTTTTTCCAGAGTCAATGTGAGCAGAAATACCAATATTTCTGGTACGAGATAAGTTCTTTTCGTTCTTTTCAGACATAATAAAAATTTCCATGAAAAAATGTTGTAGGTTGTGCTCAACTACTGGAGCACGCGAGATCACGACCCTTGCTAACGTATTTTGATGATAATTTCAATAGGGGATAATTAAATTTCAGCCTTAATTCCAAATTGAACTCTGTCTAGTATTAATTTCCTTTGATAGGCAGCGTCCACTAGTTCTGCTATCCAGATTTCTCCATTTACGCCTTCATGCTCCCAAAGTTTAGGAAACATACTAATTGAAGTGAGGCCAGGAATCGTATTGTACTCGTTAAAAATAAATTTCTCTTCTTGCGGAATATTCCAAAAATCAATACGAGAAAAACCAACAATACCCATAGTTTTTGCCACCTGAATGGCAAGCTTTTTAAGTTCCTGCATTCTTTCGTCCGAAAGTCTTGCAGGAATGTATTGCGATGCTTCCGAATTATCAGCGTATTTTTCTTCATAAGAGTAAAATTCTTTTGGAGCAATTTCGCCAGCACAAGTTATGCGAGGGTGGGTTGGAGTTCCTAAAAATGCACATTCTACCTCTGTACCAACAAGAAGTTCTTCTACAAGGGCTTTCGTGTCAAAAGCTGTGGCTTCTTTTAGGGCTTTTTTTAAATCAGTTTGATTTTTTACTTTGTTTGTTCCCACGGCAGAGCCCATGGAATTTGGTTTAACAAAACACGGGTAGCCTAGTGAAGACTCAATACGTTTAACAACGGCATCTTCATTTTCTTGCAGCTCTTCGAGTTCTACAACTTCGTATTTAGCGACAGAAATTCCTGCTTGAAGAGCCAACCTTTTTTGTATGTCTTTATCAATACCTACAACGGTAGAGCGCATGTCACAACCTACATAAGCTATTTCAGCAAGCTCAAACAATCCTTGAAAACGGCCGTCTTCTCCATTGGGGCCATGCAAAACAGGGAACACACAAGATGCTTCACAATTTAAAACCCTAAAAAAATTATTCTGCACACAATTTGAAGAAAGAGTTTCAAGTCTTGCGGGAAGAAATATGCTCGGTAAATTATTTCTATCATTAAATTGCTTAGGCACAAGCCCTGCAATAATTTCAGATAAATTTTGTGTGGTGATATTTTGAAAATCATCCCTAGAAAAAGTACCACTGAGGCTATGAAACGAGCTGTCCCTTGCAATTCCAACTGGAATAATTCGATATTTTTCGGGAATGTTTTTCAAAATAAATACAGCGGAGCGCAGAGAAATTTCGTGTTCACTGGAACGGCCACCAAATAAAACAGCAACAGTACGGGCAAGGTCGGAGGGCATATTTACTTCCTTAATTTAGGATCAACTGATCTTGGAAAGCTTCTTCTCTGTAGTTTACCCTCACATTTGAACAAAAACAAAACAAAGCGATGAAAATTTGTGTACAGTACAAATGTATGGTAGTTCTATTTTGCGAGTGTGCTAACACTCGTTGCATTGCACGAGTTGTTTATTTGTTTTACAGGTTCTTGTGCAATATTTTGTACCACTACTTTTACAGGAGTCCCCTATGTCAAATCCAGAAAATACAAACAATGCAGGCAAATTCAAAGCCCTTGAGACACTTTTTCAAAGTGTTGAAAAGCAATTTGGCAAGGGCACAATCATGCGCTTGTCTGACGATATGAAAGTTCAACATGAAGTTCAAACAATTCCCACTGGCTCTTTAGGACTTGACATTGCGCTTGGTATTGGAGGCTTACCAAAGGGTCGTGTTGTTGAAATTTATGGTTCTGAGTCTAGCGGTAAAACCACACTTACTCTTCATGCCATAGCTGAATGCCAAAAACGTGGAGGCATTGCAGCATTTATTGATGCAGAGCACGCGCTTGACGTGAATTATGCACGTAAAATTGGTGTCAATACAAATGATCTCTTGGTTTCTCAACCAGACAACGGGGAACAGGCTCTCGAAATTGTTGACATGCTTGTTCGCAGTGGAGCTGTTGACATTATTGTAGTGGACTCTGTTGCAGCTCTAACACCAAAAGCTGAAATTGAAGGTGAAATGGGCGACAGCCATATGGGCTTGCAAGCACGCCTTATGAGCCAAGCTTTGCGTAAATTAACAGGAAGTATTTCAAAAACAAACTGCTGCGTTGTGTTTATCAACCAAGTGCGTATGAAAATTGGTATTGTGTTTGGTAATCCAGAAACAACAACCGGTGGGCAAGCGCTTAAATTTTATGCTTCTCAACGTATTGAAGTACGCAAATCTGCTGCTATTAAAGTTGGCGATGCCGTTGTAGGTAATAGAACGAAGGCAAAAGTTGTGAAAAACAAACTTGCGGCCCCTTTCAGAGAAGCTGAATTTGATATTATGTTTGGTATTGGTGTGAGTAAAGAAGGCGAAATTCTTGATTTAGCGTCAACTCCTGAAATGGACATTGTACAAAAAAGTGGTACCTGGTATACCTACGGCAACGAACGTCTAGGCCAAGGACGCGAAAATGCAAAAGACTACTTGCGTGAACACCCAGCAACTATGGCAAAAATTGAACTTGCACTTCGTACAAAAGCAAATTTATCAAAAACTTCTTCCAATGTAAAAGAAGAAGAACTATCGTCTCAAGTCAAGGCTCTACCACCGAGTGGAAGCCCTGCAGAAACTGTGGTGACAGAAAAACAAAACCAGAAAAAACCTGTGACGGGCGCTTCTGCTAGCAGGTAACAACGTACAAGGATTTAATGTGCTTGGCGCAGCAACTCATTCGCGTCAAGCATAGTAATAAAAAAACGTATGACACTAAAAAGAGAAATAGGCCCCACTGGTATTTTATTCGCTTCAGTGAGCGCAATTATAGGTTCTGGTTGGTTGTTTGGTTCTTTATATGCTGCGCAAATGGCAGGACCTGCGGCAATTGTATCCTGGATCATTGGTGGAATCGCTATTCTTTTTGTTGCATTTTGTTTTGCAGAACTGGCTTGTCTGTTTCCCGTGGCAGGTGGAGTCGGTTTTTTTCCTCTTTTCACACATGGCA
>JAZKEW010000010.1:0-5951 GCA_040386785.1 Bdellovibrionota bacterium | reverse complement strand
TATCCGTCATGTGTAAAATTCCAAGCTTATCAATTCTAACTTTTGCGCCAGCAACAACGTGTTCTTCAATTGAATTTAAAAAATATTGTAAAACTTCTTTTGTCACTTTTTTGGGAATATCTTGAAATTTCACTGAAACTTCGGTCATTAAAGCAGACGTAGAAACAGTAGGGGTAGACTTGCTTTTTGCTTTCGCCATGAGAGTTCTCCAAAGATTATTTTTCTAGTCTCGCATTCTATCTGGGCTAAAACGATTTTGCAAACGACTTCAGCTTATTTTTAGGAGAAAGCTAGCGAAATAAAAAAGGAGAATAGACAAAAATATTTTAGGAATAGTTGTCACTAAAAATACTCAAAACATCCTCCGAATATTTTATTTTTAAGTACGGCGGTATTATTTTTCCCGTCGCTTGACTCGGTTGACGATAAATTTTTGATATGTTGTAAGTATAAGTTGTGATTTTTGTGGCAATAGGTTGGGAATAATCCCATGTAACTTGACTGTCGGTAATTGTGAGGTCACAATCTCCCATAAAAGAAGGATTTGTTTGATCTTTGCCCTCTACATGAAAAACCTGACCAACAAAATGGGCATAATGCCCGTATTCATCAGGGCCAGGTGTTACATTTAAGCTGTTGCTATCTGCTCTTTGCCAGCTGTAAGTTTTATTATTAAAAATAGCATTATCACCCACACCAATTTCATAAGCAGAAAATTTCTTAACATTTTCTTTTCCTGTTCCAATAACGGCGTATTTTGTGCCATATGTCCCACACAAATTATCTATTGCTGTTATTCCTGATGACATAACAGAAGAACGAAATACGGCATACCCGACGTGTCCAAGTGTGTAATCTTTTGCTTGCAAACTTTTTCCAAGTCCTTCAATAGAAATTGAACCATCAAGCGGCGCAACCCAAGTTTTATTATTATGAAAAGTGATTCCATTTTTATATAAGGAATTTACTTTGTCCACATTGTATTTTAGTTTATTATAAAGTTCACTCATTTTCTACCCCAATTTATCAAGTTGCGATTTAACATAAGACAAATCTTGCTTTAAATAAGGAATACCAGCTAGAACAGTCAACGTTAAATTAAGAGTTTGATCCGCTTCTAAAATAACGATTTGTTTTTCTAATTCGTTCAGGTCCATTTTTTATTACTCCATAATTTGCGTTAAAGCGTCCAGACACTCTTTATTTTTATTTTGAATTGAAACCAAATAGTCCTTCTTTTGATTTATTTCAGAAAGTTGGCGATTGAAAATATCAATTCCGTCCTGAATATATTGCAAACTAATATTGCTTAAATCTTCAGGCTTATTTTCTATTTTCGCAGGCTTGTTGGGAGAACTTTCAAAAATAACCTCATTTAAACTATTGAGCGCATCAATAGATTTATTTGCTAAACTCCATGCTCTGTGTCTTAAATCGACGATTGTTGGTGCCATCATAGTTTTTCAACCTTTCCTATAATTATTTTAATTTGTTCTTCGCACCATGCGACCCTTGAAATTAAAGCAACAAACTCAGCTTGAGTAACAAAATTTGTCACAGAATTTGCAATGAGTTTTGTCATAGCTGCAATAAGCTGCTTTCTGTCATCATTATCTTTTGCATTCAAAGGAATTCCGACAGATGTAATCAAATTACAAATTTCATCTTGAACAGTGTTGAGCCAATCAGCAGACACAACCGTGCCGCTTTGTGTGGACGATCCATCAACAAAGTGATTATTTACCGCTGTTGAACCCGTAATTTCATGCATAAATAAACTCCTTATAAATCCTCATAAAAGTTCAATGAATCTCCAGCGCAAGACCGTCCTGCGATAAAAGGCTTCATTTTCAAATTCTTGTAAATATAAATAAATTTCACATGGGCTGGTTTTAATTTATTTAATAAAATTTCTGCTTCTGCAATTGCTTCCTCCACAGAAAACTGAAAAACCACACAAAATTTAGGAATGGACTGAGCTCCTAAGCCCATGCCAGAACAAGCTATTCCTGCCATAAATTGAGCTTGTGGATTGTTTCTTATAATTTGACAATCTTTATCAAATTCCCTCGCAACCAATTCAAAAAACGAATCTGTATTCCCCCCTACTGCGCGCAGTGTGCTGAGCATTCCCTCCTTTGTTTTGACATCACATATGCGCATCCAGTCTTTTAAAAGTGCATTTGAAGTACTTGGAATACACTCTACTAAAAGCTTGTTTGCTTCGTCATGAGCTCTTTTAATTCCATCTTCTAAAGCTTTAAAAAGTGTTAAAATATTTCTTCCACGCCATAATTTTCCTTGTGGAATCAATTCAAGAATATTTATTTTTGACATTTTAAAATCTCTCCAGTACGACATTACCAACAATGCCAACCGATTTATCATCAAGAATGATGTCTTGAGTTGGTGATACCAATAAAATTCTGGAAATTGTTTTAATAGAGGCAAGAGATTCTAAAATGTCCGAAATATAAATAATGCTATTTGGATTTGCGATGTTAAAAAACAAAAATTTCAATTGGTCAGACACTTGTTTTTGAAATTCAGAAGAAACATCATTTGATTTTATTTTAAAATCAACTTTGTTCGCTGTGGGTGCAAATACTTTTAAAATCGCTGTGCACGGCATCACGTTTGAAATTGTTTGAAAAACTTCTTGAAGCTGCGCTTCATTTGGAATAATAGTGTCATCATTATCTCGCACAAAACTTAGTCCTACGTTGCCCTCAGTTTGATACTGCGGGTAACACCAAGCTCGCGTAACTCCAGACACTTGCAGGCACCACGTTTCGTAATCTTTTTTATTTCCTGCACAGGGAGCATTGCGAATTCTATCGAGAACTCTGTCTCTTAAAGAATTATCTGACTCTTTGTCTGCACCATTAAATGTGCCATTTTTATCCAGCACGCAAACAGATTGTACTCCAGAAATAGGGCTAACTAAATTTAAACTCACACCTCCTTTCATGTTACCTTTTAAACAAGGAATTAAGGCTTGAATTTTGATTTGCGCAAATCCATCTTTTATTTCAGCATCAAACAATGTTTGAAAAATAAAATTGTCGCTTGTTTGAATTTGTGTAAAAGCACGAATTTTAGAATCGTCATTTCCTCTAAACTCAGCAACTCCTTCAGACTTATTTGGCAATTTTTTTTTCAATCCCCAAACTAACGCCCAACGTTCTAAATATTCTGAACTGGCAGAGTCCACAATAATTTGCTTCATGCAAAAGTCGATATACCCGTAAACAAGATGAATGCTACCCGCTAAAACACGAGACAAAATTTTATTCACAGAAAACCGCACAGGGCGTGACGTTCCACCAAAACGGGTGTAGATGTCGTTTTCAATTTGTGTGGCAAGCTCGGAGAGTTTTGGTCTATTGTAGCCCATAAATTAAACAGAACTCCATAAATTATTGATTGTGATCGATTCGACTGCATCATTATTTTTAAAAAGTGTGACATTTAAAATCATTTTTTTCTTTTCATTGAAATACGTTTGCACACTCACCTCTTTGGCGAGACCATCGGTGACAAGCCAATTCAGTGCATTTTGTGCGTATTCTTTTGCTTTTATGAGAACGTCATTTGTGTATTTTGCACGCTCTAAAAGCCAAAGTTTGCTACCTGTTTTCTCACCAAAAATACCGTCTCCAAAATACCCCCTTTGTGAAATTTCACTGCTTGGCAATTCTGTTTTTTCGCAACGCACGTCTGTGAATAAAGAAACAAGAACAGCAGATTTTAGGCTCTCGTCTACTTGAATTTCTGAATTTTTCACAACAAGATCGAGCTCCATATTTTCTGCAAAAAAATCGAATAATAAATCGCTCATGACATTTTCCCCGTGCCTGTACCACTTCCTGAACTTGTTTGAACAGCCACATTGATTTCACCATTTTGTTGAATATGTTCAATGATAATTTTTGCCATATTGATGCAAATTTCTTCCGTTTTCGAGGGATCAGTTTTGGTCAACACCTCAAATAAATTTTTTCCTAAAAGATTTGCATTAAGCGCCATTTTTTATTTTTCTCCTTCTTTCAACTCGGTTGATTTAAATGAATTCAATTTTTGTTTTAAAATTGCATATTGAGAAGCACTTAAAAGCGGTTGTGGCCCAAGCAGAGTGTTTGTTTTATCTTTGGAAAGGAGATCGCAAAGCGTTGATAAAATATCAATGAGTTCGCAAGAATCGTTTTGAATTGTCATGGTGCTTATTTTTATATTTAAGTTCTTTGTCTTTAATTCCAAATTATTTTTATTTTTAAAGGAGAATGAATCACCGCAAGCAGAATAAATTGAAACTTCACCCTCTTTTAATTTTTTAACTCGATTTTCTTTATTTTCTGTGGCGATAATCAAAGGACATTGCCTTTCTCCACCAAGGAATAAAGCTATACCTTCACTGCCTTTTGGAGGCACTGAGGTAAAACCAAATTGCTGCCAAACCTCCGCATTATCATGAACTTCTTGCTCGTAAAATTCAACTTGCGCAGTTTGAGTTGGTGTTGAATCATTGATCAAATTCAACGTGCAACGTGAAACCATTAAACTCACACGACGTGCCAAAGGAGCTACAATATTTTTAACAACTTCAATCATAAATTCCCTCGTCACTATTTTGCTCTGAGTTGCGACCTGGCTGTGGTTTGTACGCATCAGGAAGCACAAGGGTGAGTTGAGTGATCATCCCTCGCTCTGGTTCAAGTAGAAATTTTGTCGATTCAATTAAAAAATTTCCTTCAATCCCAATACTTTTTGCAATCAAATAAACCAGCGTATTGATTTGCCAAATTTTTCCACTTGAATTTTTCCAGCCCGCAAGTGTCACGTTTGCGTGAAATGATTTTGCTGTGTGCAATGCCATTTCCCAATTTGCCCGTGCTTGTGCGCCATTTTTGTCGGTATTTTTAGAGATAATAACTATTTTGCACCTTGGAGAACTCACAGAGTTATCAAGAGCCTCTGCGCGCACCGTGGAAATTTTTCTATCCGACGCGCCAGAATGTGAAACAACGATGTATTTTTGAAATTTTTCACTTGCGTCTGTGCGCGTATTGATTTCAAGAATATTTTTTCTTTCATCTAGCGTTTCACAGACTATATTTGAAACGTCAGAAAAAATAATTCCGCCCTGCGCATCAGGATACGCGAGCACGCCTTGGTATTGGGCAAGGCGATTTATCATCTCCCAAATGCTTTCATTGTATTGACATGTTATAATTTCAATAGACTTATTTGCTGCCTCACTGTTTGACGAAACAGATACGCCGAATGGCATGGCAAGCTTTTCCGCCATACTTCTCAAAGAGACACCTTTAAATGTTTTTTGAGAGAGAAGCGTTCCTGAGTCAACTAAATTGCCTGTTCTGTCCCGTCCTGTCACACTCAAATGCCGAGAATCACCTGCAAGGTCAGCCTCAACGGTGTCAATAATGCCCGTGATGACCGTTTCACCATCAAGCTCCAAAACACACTCATCACCAGCACGCAATTGCCATGCTGCATTTTGTCCACTCCATTTGTCGGTATAATTCATTGCAAAATGCCCACTCACTGCTTTTAAACTGCGATCAATTTCAGCTGTGAGGAAACCAGAAAATACTTTGCCATTGGTTTTTAAAGTGACACTCATGCCGCTACCTCAAGATTCATTCCTGCTTTGATATCAAATAAATTTTCAATATTATTTCTCGCAATTAAATCCACTTCTTTTTCAAATGATTCAAAATTTTCATATAGAAATGAAAGCACGTTTGTCTTTTTTGTTACTTTAACTGTAGAAATAAGAGGAAGCTTATTTTCAATGGAAGAAAGTGCATCACTCAAACAACTTTGCATGTTTTGAATGGAATAAAACATGTCATCAGAAATAAGAGGGTGCTCCAAAATTTCATCAGACAAACCTAAAATAAAATTTCGTGTGTTTATCACATCAGAGG
>JAZKEW010000009.1:4859-9743 GCA_040386785.1 Bdellovibrionota bacterium | reverse complement strand
GAAATTTATCAACAGTTAGAAAGTCTCGGGGTTTATCAAACTTGAATCAGCCCTGGGAGAGCCTATGAAAGCCGCTACCCCCCAACACACAACAACAACTAGACATCCTTCAGCCTCGTCATCAGACTCAAGTAAAAGTTCTATTGAATACAGTCCAGAACAAGCCCTTTCCAAAAGAATAACTGATCTTAAAAGAAGATTATGGAATACAGACATCGAAAAAGAGAAAATCAGACTTCTAGAAATAATACAGAGCAAAATGGCGCTGAATCCACAACAATTTTCAGTTAAAAGAGATTCCGATCTAGGTTTTAACCAAAAAGAGATAGATGTTCTTCGTCAAGGAAATCCTTCAAAAACATCAGAAATGTTAGATACAATGTATGCATATTATATCTCTCTCGATTCCGCACAGACAGGGTTATTTGGAGGCTCTGTTGAATCTAGCGCACCGCTACCCCAATCCAATGCTCCACGAACACAACAAGAACAAGCTAAACCGTCTAATTCTAGAGCAAACACAGACACACTGCATGACACTATTCGACAAGTAGAGGCTCAGTCCAAGCCTTCGATAAATAAAACTTTATTTGATATAAAATACATGGATACTGAAAGCTATATAACGGATTTAAATAATTTCATTTTTGATGGTGGAGATCCCAATATAAAAGATGAAACAGGTATGACTCTTTTGTATTGCGCTGTTCTTTTTTCAAAGTTAGAAGTTGTAAAAGTTCTTATTAATGCTGGTGCTGGTGTGAATGCTCCGGATGAAGATGGAAATACTCCTTTGATTATTGCTGTGAGCAATAAAATGGACGACCTTGCAGAAGCTCTTATTAATGCTGGTGCTGATGTGAATGCTTCGAATGAAGATGGAAATACTCCTCTAATTTTCGCTGTCTGGAAGAATCGCCCAAAGCTTGTAAAAGCCCTTCTTCTTGCAGGGGCCGACGTTCATACAAAAAATTTGCAAGCGAAAACTGCTTTCAGTGAGGCGTTGTTTTTAAAATCTTTGGTAAACAACGGAGAAATCTTATCTGATTTACGAAGTGCAGGTGCAACTTCGGATCTCAATGTTGAGATTCAATATGACGCAAGCGATTTTGCGTTGGCTTGCATGAACTGCTCAGAGGATGTACTCGCAGCTGCAAAACAGAAAGATTCCAATTTGCACCTGGCTGCACGCACAGGGGATCTTGATACTATTACCCGCATCTGGCAAGAAGAAAGTCAAATAAATAATATAAACGCGAGAAATAAAGATGGATTTACACCGTTACACCTCGCTGTAGGAATGAATCACCTTGAGGTTGCAAGATATCTTATAAGAGAATGCAAAGCAGATATCAATGCAGAAGATGATAAAGAAAAGTTGACACCACTACATATAGCTTTGAGAAAAGGGTACCTTGATCTTATCAGCTGCATCATAGAAGAAGGTGGTACTCATTTAAATGTCAATGCAAAAGACATATATGGAAACACGCTTCTAATGGAAGCTGTTGGAATGGGTAACATTACTGTTGTTCGATTGCTGACAACTAAATTTTCTGTGGATGTAAATATCAAATCTGACGATGGAAATACTCCTTTATACTGCGCTAAAATATTTGGGTATACTGATATTGTTGACTATTTAATAGCACAAGGTGCGGATGTAAGTGAAGATGAGTGGACGCAAGCTATGAGAGCAACCATGCGAATAGTGCGGACATTGGCCATAAATCAAACCGATGATAATTTGGTGAAATGAAAAACATCATCTAACCTCGTTTACAACACCAAATAGGCTCCTCAAGAGTTAATTTTCTTTTCCCACTTCAGTCCAGTCATATTTATCCACAATTTTTCCAACTCTCCCTTTGTGGCAGGAGGTTTCTGTTGTTGTAAAATCTGAATTGTTTTTTTTGCCAATGGTTCCATAAGTTTTCGGGTTGTTAACATGCATGCAAGGCTAGTGGAACTATCGCTAGCGACAGATTTACGCGTAAGAAGCATGTTCGTAATGGGCAATTGGATTTTTTGGGATTTATGGCTATTGATGTAGACCAGAATTTTCTGGGCTATTTCTTTTTCTAATTCAGGAGTTAGTTTTCCGTCTACAAAATGTTGGACAAGAGCTTCGTGGATACGGCGTCCTGGAGTAGCAGAGTGGCTATTTTCAAGTTGTACCACTTTAATCAAAACCTCTTTCAGAGGCGATTCTGTTTTATAAATTTTGTAAAACTCGTTGTGGGCTTTAATAAGAAGCTCAATTTGTTCGTCCTCAAAAATTTTTCCAGGTGGAAAATGAGTCAATTCTCTTAATTGCCGGATGAGAATTTGAGCAAGAAAGTTAAAAATATCCAGATTTATTTGCGTAAGCTGCGATTCATTAAAAAGCTTTTGTAGAATACGTTCAATTTTTGTTGAATTTACACCAAAACATTGCTCTCGAATGTATGCAGGATTATATTTCTCCTTGCTGCCGTAGCTAGTAATAATCTCTGTTCCAGAGACTATTTCTTGAACATAACTGTTTTGTGTGTTGATTTCTGTATTTGAATTAATTTTAAAACCATATTTTATTGCAAATTCTTGAAAAGTATTTTGATAAAATCGGCCAGGTTCAACGCCATATGCCTGAATAAAACAACCCACGAGAACACAGTACTGACTTCGAGAAAGGCTTGACTCTCCTGGTTTCAATTCTTTAAACTCTTGAATAAATCCCTGTAATTCTTGGTCACTTAAATTCCATCCCGGGTTGAATTTGTTGATAAGCACAATCACTCTGTCTTGCTTTGAAGTTGACTGTGGAGATGTCAGAAAAGTATCTGCGACCACGCTTGCATTTAAACGTCGTGGCTTGCTGCGGTGAGGTGAAAATTGTAGCGGAGGTGGTGTACCTGTTGCTGCTTGAGTCATACTTATATCCCTACGGCTTGGAAATTAGCATTCATTCCAAGTAAAAAGCTGAAAATTTATTGGTTATAGGCTTCTAAGAAAAAACCAAGGGAAGACTAACATTGCATTTGGTGGGTTTCAAGACAATATATTATGAGAGTCTATGAATATATATTTGGTATTCATTGTTTTATTGCTTAAAGTTTATGGCACATAAAAATCTATTTTTTTGGTCTAAATCGCACAAAGAAAACCATTTATTCACACATTTTTCTTGAACACTGCTATTGAACAAATAATTTTTAAGGGGCTCATGAATGAGCTTTTGTGGTTGCTGTGCCGCCATTTCCATAGCAAAAATGCTGCGTTCATGGTTTAGCAATGAATTTGTATTCTGAACAATAGTTTTGCCAATAAATAAACCATTTTCATCTGCTGTTAGCGCAATTTTAGGCTCGTAATTTTTAACGGAAATATCTATATTTTTCCACTCTTCTTCGCTCACATAGGGCGGGTTTGCCACAACAATATTTGCAAGCCCATATTTTTCTTTTAAAAAAGGATAGCTTTGCGGCTTTGTTAAATCTAAATTCAGCCATTCAATATTTGTGACATTATTTACGGATGCATTTTCTTGTGCAACCACAAGAGCATCTTGTGAAATATCGACAGCAATAATTGTTGCAGCAGGAAATGACTTTGCTAAAGCAATAGCAAGGCAGCCTGAACCGGTGCAAAAATCATAAATTAATAATTTTTTATCAACTTCATTTTGTTTTTCAAAGTAAAATTTGTGTGTTTCTAGCACAAAATCTAACAAACACTCGGTTTCTGGTCTAGGAATTAAAACTCTGTTATCAACAAAAAATTTTAAATTATACCAATATTTTTCTTTCAAAATATAAGCAACAGGCTCGCCGCTTAAACGACGTTTTACAAATTCACGCAAAGAAGTGCGCTCTGCAAGTGTAAGAGGCTGTTCATAATTAGTATAGAGTTTAATTTTTGTTGTGTTTAAAACTTTGCACATTAAAAGCTGAGCGTCGAGAAGAGGAGTCTCAATATCCGCTTGCTTAAAGCGATTTATGGTCCACGTGAGGACTTCGCCTGTGGTCCATTTTTTGTCTTCATGCGCTTGCGGTGGCTGCATATTTATGAGCCTTGCGCTTGCAGTTTTAAGCCTTGTGTTTGGTAATAGGTTCGAAGGGCATCAAGCATATTTTGAACATCCCCTTCCATAAAAGCGTCGATAGAATGCAATGTGTGGTTAATGCGGTGGTCGGTAATACGCGATTGAGGGAAATTGTAAGTGCGAATACGCTCACTTCTATCGCCGCGTCCAACCTGCAATTTTCGTTCGTCTGAAAAAGCTTTTTCCTTTTCAATTTCAGCAGCTTCTAAGAGTTTGGCCTTTAATATTTTCATGCCCTTTGCTCGATTTTTTATTTGCGAGCGTTCATCTTGGCAAGCTACAACAATTCCAGAAGGAATGTGGGTAATTCGCACGGCGGAGTCTGTTCTGTTGACGTGCTGCCCACCAGCACCACCAGCGCGATAGGTGTCAATGCGGAGGTCCGACTCGTTAATGGATACGTCAACGTCTTCTGCTTCAGGCAAAACTGCTACAGTAATTGTAGAAGTATGTACGCGGCCTTGGGCCTCTGTTTGAGGCACTCTTTGAACCCTGTGTACACCACTTTCGTACTTTAACGTACTATAAACATTTTCGCCTTCAATAAGCGCAATGACTTCTTTGGTGCCACCAAGTTCATTCTCATTGAGCGACATAATTTCAACCTTCCATTTCCGACGCTCCGCGTATCGGCAGTAGGCTCTAAAAAGTTGTCCTGCAAAAAGACTTGCCTCGTCCCCACCGGCACCAGCACGAATTTCAAGAAAGATGTTTTTGTTGTCATTAGGATCTTTAGGAAGCAAAAGAATAGAAAGTTTTTTTTCAAGTTCTTCTTGGCTTAATTTTAAATCTTGCAACTC
>JAZKEW010000009.1:0-4849 GCA_040386785.1 Bdellovibrionota bacterium | reverse complement strand
ATTTCACCAGAAGCTTCTTGATAAAGCTCTTCCGTATTTTTTGTATCGAGTTCAATTTTTTTGAAATCTTTATAAACGTCAACAATTTCCTCAAGTTCAGAGCGCTCTTTGCTTAACTTACGAAACTCATTTTGATTGGAGATAACGTCAGGGTGGGCAAGGAGGCTTTCTACTTCAAGAAAACGGCGTTCAATTTTTGCAAGTTGGGCAAGCATGGGAGACCCTTGCTACTTAGCTGGTTGTCCAACAGTGGTAGCAGCTTTTGTACCCGCATATTTACGGTTAAAACGCTCAATACGGCCTGCAGTATCGACAAATTTGTGCTTACCAGTCCAAAATGGATGGCATACGCTGCAAGTTTCAACTTTGAGAACGCTCTTGGTGCTGCGAGTTGCAAATACACTGCCGCAAGCACAAATAACTTCACTTGGAGCAAATTTAGGGTGGATATTTTCTTTCATAAAGAACCTCAAATTGATATAGGACTCTCAGGATTAGCCTAGACGTCATGATAAGAGTGCATTGACTAGCACAGGTAAATTTCATAGTCAACGCTATTGTGGGCTTCAGGAATTGTCTTTCGTGAACCCATATTTTTCACATTTTGTAATTAAATTTGCTCGACTTATACCGAGTTTTTTTGCTGCTCTGCTTTTGTTCCATTTGGCATCGAGTAGGCTTTGATAAATCATGTTTTTTTCAAGCTCCACAAGAGCATCTTTTAAACTACCGCTCAAATTAATTTGAGATAACCTAGCACTACCTTGAAAATCATAAATTTTTTCTGAAAGCAAATCGGTATCAATATTTATCTCACTTCCTGATAAAACACAGAGTCTTTCTACTTCATTTTTCAATTCCCTGACGTTTCCTGGCCAGTCGTATTTTTCCATTTTACGTATGCACTGAGTGGTGATTTTCTTTATTTGTAATTTATTTTGGTTGCAGTATTCTTCTAGAAATTTATTAATTAATAATGGAATATCTTCTTTTCTTTCTTTTAACGCGGGAAGTTTTATATTAATTACATTGAGTCTATAATATAAATCTTCTCTAAAAGTTCCGTCTTTCACCATTTGCTCTAAATTTTTATTTGTTGCAACAAGAACTCTCACATCAACTTTTTTTTGTTCAGAGCCACCAACATAAATAAAGGTTCCTTCCTCAAGAACACGTAAAAGCTTTACTTGCATGGCAGGAGAGGTGTCGCCAATTTCGTCTAAAAATAAGGTTCCATTATTGGCGAGTTCAAATAAACCTTTTTTGTCGCGAATGGCACTCGTAAATGCTCCTTTGACGTGTCCAAATAGTTCGCTTTCAAGTAAATTATCGTTAATAGCACCGCAATTTTGTATGACAAAGCTATTGTCTTTGCGCTTGGAGTTAAAGTGAATTGCTTTCGCGATCCCTTCTTTGCCAGTTCCATTTTCACCGGTAATTAAAATTGTCGATTCACTGTCCATAATTCGATGCAAAAGTTTAAAAACTCCCTGCATGGCCTCACTTTTTCCAACAATATTTTCAAAATTCCATTGTTCAACAAGGTCTGTGGATAAGCTTGCAAATTTTTCTTCAGTTTCGCTTAAATCTTTTCTTAAAGATAAAATTTCATCAACTATTAAGCGAAGAGTTTCGTTTAAATATTGAACTTCATGAGTTGGTATTTCAGGAATGGAATTGATGTGGCTTTCAATTTGCCGGAGCCTTTGAACGATATTTAGCTTTTCAAAATCTTCTGAATAAAAGTACCCTGAATTCAAAGTAGAATCCTCCTGACCATGAACCGTACTCAAGTGTATTCTCTTCGAGCAGTGTTGTAAAATAGTTGGTCAGTCTGTCTAATTCTTGGTAACTTAATTGTGTTGGTTGTCTCTTGCCTTGTTCCAACGACTTGACTTACCCAATTTATTCTGTGCATACTAACCCTAGCTCTGGGTCGTTAAGAACTATCAATGGCTGGACCTACAATGTTGATTCTGGGAGTTTAGTTTTTCTTGGTGAGCACGCTTTCCGTCTTTATGACGATCGAGAGAAGCCTAAAAAGGATATCATGAGACCCCCACCTTGTTAGAAGGGTTTCTCCTCTAAATTCTTAACGGCCCTGGAGCTTCTTATTTTATACTCCGACCTCATTAAAAAAATCTTAGCCAAGTGGCTTATTCAAAAAATTTCTGACAAAAGTAAATGTTTCAAGACCAGTCTGAGAGTTTGCTATTTTCATTAAATTTTTGTCATCCCATCGCAAAATACTGCTGCATTTTTTTTCCTCTCCAAGAGTAAAAGGCACCGTAAATAAATTTTCGTTGCGCATTTGAATGCATTTTTCTAATTTATTTTTAATATTTTCATTACCTGGTTCGAGTTTAGAGAGTTTTTTGTAGTTATTGACTGTGTATTCATGAGCACAAAATATAATAGTTTCATTTGGCAAATTGTCGCGTAAGAATTTTAAAGATTCAAACATTTGTTCAAAAGTCCCTTCAAAAAGGCGACCGCAACCGCCCGAAAAAATGGTATCGCCTATGAATAAATAATGTTGTCCGTCTTTTAAAGCAAAATGATAGGCAATATGTCCAAGCGTGTGGCCAGGAACATAGTAAACGGTTGCCTTTTCCTCGGTAAAATAAACAGTGTCATCATGATTTAAAAAATATTTTTGCGCAGGTATGCGGCCTTTATCATGAATGCCAGCGTAAACTTCGGCAGAAGGAAACCTTCGTAATAATTCCAAGTTTCCACCAATATGATCTGAATGATGGTGGGTGTTGAATATTTTGGTTAGAGTTAAATTTTCTTTTTCTAGAAATGAAATAACACTGTCCGCTGTTGCAGGATCCACAACGGCAGCTTCTTTTTTTAAGTCATCTATAAGAATAAAAACATAATTGTCATCAAAAACAGGAATAAGTTCAACGCGCATATTGAATTGCCTTGTTACATCAATATTATGAAAAATCAAATTCAAGGCAGCTTCTATCATCACTCGTCACATTGCTTAAATAAGCTCTAGCTTCTGGCAGAATATGGTGAGTAAAAAACTTCGCTGTTTTAATTTTATTATTGTAGAACTTTTTATCTGCTGCGCTTATAGAACTATTTTCTAATTTTTGTGAAGCGATAAGCGCCTGTTCAAGTAATAAACCAGATATCGTAATGTGTCCAAACGCCATTAAGAACGGATATGCATTGACAATTGCTGCTTTTTTTTCACCCGCTTTTCCAAGCTCAGCCATTTTTAGCGCAGCTTCTACGAGTAGGCCAATATGTTTTTCCAATATTTTGCATTCAGAGGTGAGCAATGCATTTTCACGGTTATTTTCAATAAAGTCTGTATGCCTTTCGAGCCACGACATAAAAACTTGGCCTTCTTCCATGCGCATTTTACGACCTACAAAGTCCAGCGCTTGAATTCCGTTTGTGCCTTCGTAAATAGAAGCAATTTTAGCATCACGCAAATACTGTTCCACGGGATAATCTTTTGTATAGCCGTAGCCACCATAAGTTTGAATTGAACTGACAATGGAATTAAATCCCATATCAGTGCACCACGCCTTCACAATTGGGGTTAAAAGTTCAATTGTGTTGAGGTGTTTTTTTCTTTCCTCTTCATTTGCAGAGTGAAGTGATAAGTCGTAGGTGAAAGCACAAAGGTAACAAAGTGTGCGCCCTCCTTCTACAATTGCTCTTTGGCGCAATAGCATTCTTTTGACGTCAGGGTGATTCACAATGGCAATACGTGGTGGGTTTACTGCATCTCTTTTAATGGTGACATCAACACCTTGAATTCTTTCTTTAAAAATGCCGCAGAAGCAAGCCCAACTCCTTGCAGTCCAACATAAACTCGCGCTTCATTCATCATAATAAACATATACGAAATGCCTTGATTTTCTTTGCCAATTAAAAAGCCTTCGCAATTTTCATTGTCACCAAAACTCATAAGACAAGTTGCATTGCCATGAATACCAAGCTTTTCTTCAAGAGAAATACAATAAAGATCATTTTTTGCACCAAGGCTTCCTGTTTCTTTATTAATTTTAAATTTAGGCACAAAAAATAAACTCACGCCCTCCATTCCAGCGGGAGCCCCCTCTATACGGGCAAGCACAAGGTGGAAAATATTTTCGGTAAAGTCGTTTTCACCGCCGGATATCCACTGTTTTACACCTTTAATTCGATAGCTTCCGTCAGGCATTTTTTTTGCAGATGTTTTTAAATCGCCAACAGCGCTTCCTGCGGATGGTTCTGTCAAGCACATGGTTCCAGTCCACTTACCTTCTGCAACTTTTGGCAAACAAAATTTATGCATCCAGTCGTCGCCAAACTTTTTCAGAACAAGTGCCGCCGATTTTGTTAAGCCTGCATACATAACAAAGCCTTGATTGGCCGAAGAAAATAACTCTAAAAATACAGAAGACATTAAATTAGGCGCTTGAAGCCCTCCTGCTTCTTCCGTATCGGTAGCTGTCAGAAAACCACTTTCAACAAATTGTTTATAGGCTTCTTTTGTGCCCGGAGGAGTCTTGACTTCTTTTGTTTGTTTGTCATGTTGGCAGCCAATTCTATCGCCAACTTTATTAAGAGGGCCAAGAATTTTTTCACTGTAATTAATTGCGGATGTTAACATTTCATTGATAGATTCAACGGAGTGGGCAGAAAAATATGGCAAGGAAAGTAATTTTTTTAAATCAAGGTGTTCCTGAATTACAAAGTCAATATCTCTCCTATCAACTAAAAATGAACTAGAGGCTTGGGCCATAAAAAACTCCTAAATATTGTGTACTGCAAACGCAGCTTAAATAATTATAATAAAGCATCTGAGGGAGGAATTATTTGGAATGATCCTACATTG
>JAZKEW010000008.1:0-15115 GCA_040386785.1 Bdellovibrionota bacterium | reverse complement strand
AATTTCTTTGTGATCCGCACCAACCCGAACAAACCAAACTTTTTTCTTTTGCTTTGATATGTTCAATGCTTCAACTGCTTGTAGTGCAATATCCCAACACTTGTATTTTTGGTTTCGCCCAACTCCTAATACCCAATAATTTGGCAAAATACTCTCAAATTCATTAGAGGAATCAACAAAAAATTCTTCTAAAAATAATGAGCGCTCTTTGAACAGAATCTCTTTTTGAAATATTTTTGCTTTTTCTCCAAACAACCCTTCCACAGCATCGCCAATGATATGCAACGAGTTTGATCTTTTTTTAACCAAAGAACTTAGTGCTAAAGCAGAATGTTGAGAAACTGTTGCCACGTATGGCAATTTTGCTAAGGAGCGCGCAACTAAAAATTTAAACTGCCTTCGAAAAAAAAAGCCGAAACTTTTTATTTTTAAAAACGGAATATTGTCATGAATAACTTGAATGACCCTCAGTGCCATTTGCTTATTCGATATAAACAACGGCCTGTCGAAATTTGCCGGCGCAAACCAAATAATTTTATCGCCAGTCATGCTTTGTAGTTTTTTGAGCGATAAAGTGGGCCACAACCAAGTTGGTTTGTCCATTTTATTTCCAAAAAGTCCTTTCGCATCTCCCTTCCAAAAAGACACTAAATCGGGGTATTGATACACAAGATTTATTATCCAATGGGTGGGGTCAGAGCGAGAAATAATTAAAATTTTTAACTTTGTAAAAACATTGTTGGAAGATTGTTTTTTTTTATTTAGCTCGGAGGACAACGCGCAAGTTAAACCAGTTACAAAACGGGAAATGCCAGAAGAACACCCCGCATTGGCTGCCCGCGCATCAATGACAATCCAAATTTTATCGGAATTTTTTTGTAGTACTGCCACAAGTCAACTTTCATTTTTAAATTTAGAAACCCTACCTTGATATAGTGCAGCCGCTTCAATTCTAGCTTTTGCCCGTGCTTTTGCCGCTTCCGCTCTTTTAGTATCAATATTGCCTAAATCTTTTGCAGCTAAGCGTCCTTCAGCACGTTCCAGAGCTCTTTTCGCTCTTTCTAAGTCAATATTAGAAGCTTCTTCACCCACGTCTACAAGTAGTGTAACAGAGCTTTCAGAAATTTCAGCAACTCCGCCCGTGACTTTAAAAAATCCAGAGACATTTTTTTGTGAATAAATAACAACTCCAGTGTGTACCGCAGTTACCATGGGAGCATGGCCAGGCAAAACTCCAATAACTCCACACTCCGCAGGGAAATAAATCTCTGTGACATTTTTTTCGTCAAGCAGTTTTTGATTTGGGGTGAGCAAAACGAAGTGTATGCTTTCCTGACTCATATTTATTGTCCCATTTTCTTGGCTTTTTCAACAGCCTCTTCAATGGTACCAACCATATAGAAAGCCGCCTCAGGAAGATTATCATGCTTACCATCGCAAATTTCTTTAAATCCACGGACAGTATCCGCTACTTTAACGTAACAACCAGGATTCCCCGTAAACACTTCTGCAACGTGAAATGGTTGAGAAAGATAACGTTCAAGTCGACGAGCACGTGCCACAACAAGTTTGTCTTCTTCTGAAAGTTCATCCATACCAAGAATGGCAATGATATCTTGCAACTCTTTATAACGTTGCAGAATTTGTTGCACGCGTCTTGCCGTTGCATAATGCTCTTCACCAACAACTTGTGGGTCAAGAATTCGACTAGTGGAATTCAATGGGTGAACCGCAGGATAAATTCCTTTTTCTGTTAAGGAACGATCCAAGTTTGTCGTTGCATCAAGGTGGGCAAATGTTGTTGCAGGAGCAGGGTCTGTATAGTCATCGGCAGGAACATAAATTGCCTGCACAGATGTAATAGAACCGGTATTTGTCGATGTAATTCGTTCTTGCAATTCTCCCATTTCCGTTGCCAAGTTTGGCTGATAGCCCACTGCAGATGGAATACGTCCCAGTAGTGCAGAAACTTCTGCGCCTGCTTGAGTAAAGCGGAAAATATTGTCAACAAAGAAAAGTACATCTTGATTTTGCTCGTCGCGAAAATATTCCGCAACAGACAAACCAGAAAGAGCAACGCGTGCACGCGCTCCTGGAGGTTCATTCATTTGTCCGTAAACCAAAGCCACTTTGTCAAGAACCCCGGAGTCCTCCATTTCATGATACAAGTCGTTTCCTTCGCGAGTCCGCTCGCCAACTCCGGCAAAAACAGAATACCCACCATGTTGTTTTGCAATATTATTGATAAGCTCCATAATAAGCACGGTTTTGCCAACGCCAGCACCACCAAATAAGCCAATTTTTCCACCTTTTTGGTATGGTGCAAGCAAATCAACAACTTTAATTCCAGTTTCAAGCATTTCAAGTTTTGTGCTTTGACGAGTAAAGTCGGGAGCTTTTTTATGAATTTTAGCCCTGTGCTCGCAATTAATTGGACCTTTTCCATCAATAGGATCGCCTGTTACGTTAATAATGCGACCTAAAACTGTTTTACCAACCGGCACCGTAATTTGTTCTTTTGTATTGCGCACATCCATACCACGAGAAAGACCGTCAGTTGAATCCATAGCGATTGTTCTAACAATATTTTCACCAAGTTGTTGTGCAACTTCAAGAACTAAATTTTCTTTTTCTGCGTTAATTGTTGTGTTTGTCGTTTTCAATGCCATAAAAATTTCAGGCACCTGTCCTTTTTCAAACTGAACATCAACCACAGGGCCCATGACTTGAATTATTTTTCCCATATCCTTATTCATATAAATCTCTCCAATATATTTTACAGTGCTTCAGCACCGCTAATAATTTCTATTAATTCATTGGTAATTGCTGCTTGACGTGCACGTTGGTATGTAATTTTTAACTTACGTTCCATTTCTTGCGCGTTACGAGTAGCACTATCCATTGCTGACATACGAGCACCATGCTCACTGGCAACGGCCTCTAACAAAGTTTGAAAAATTCGAGACACCATGTACCGAGGTAAAACATGATCAAGCAGGTCATCAATTTCAGGTTCAAAAATAGGCTCAGCTTCTACCGCTTGAGTATCAATTCGTAAAGGTAAAATTGTTTCTGCCGTTGGTATTTGCACCATGGCCGATTGAAACTTATTATAAACAACCACTAATTTTCCTATCTTTCCCTGCGTATAAAGCTCGGCAAAAGAGTCAGAAACATTTTTTGCTTTGTGGTTGTTAGGTTTGTCAAATGCTGCCGTAATTAAGGTTAAACCCTCACCACCCAACAACTCAGCCGAGCTATTAACAAAAGCTTCTTCCGTGACGTAAGCTGGTTCCATTTTTGTATGCGCAGATAACCTTCTGCGACGCAAAAATGCTTGAAAAGATTTTTTACCAATACAAACAACGGCAACTTTAAAACCTTCTTTTTCTAAATCACTCGCAGTTTTAATTGCCTGTTTCGTCACGTTAGCATTGTAACCACCACAAAGGCCTCTTTCTGATGATATTGCAAGCAACACAGCTGTTTTTGAAGATGAACTATTCATAAGTGGGTGGTTGCAACCGCCACTCATAATACCTGCAAGTTTTGCCGTTAAAGAAGCCAATTTTTTTGCGTAAGGGCGAGAATTCACAACGCTGTTTTGCGCCTTACCAAATTTGGCCGCAGACACAAGCTTCATCGCCTTTGTAATTTGCTGCGTACTTTTAACGCTTTTAATTCGCGTTCTAAGGTCTTTAAGATTTGCCGGCATTAGACTCAAACCCCTTTGTAAATTCAACTAAAACTTTTTTCATTTCAGCTTGAAGTTCAGGACTCATTTTTTTACCGGTTGCAATTTGTGTCAAAATTTCTTTCTGATGCACTTCAAAATGATTTAACATTTGTTGTTGGTATTCACCAACATGCTTCACTTCAAAACCATCTAAATAACCATTGATACCAGCAAAAATAACGAGAACTTGCTGTTCCATACTGAGCGGACTGTATTGAGGTTGTTTAAATAATTCCGTTAATCTCTGCCCACGCGCAAGTTGCTTGCGAGTTGTGGCATCAAGGTCAGAAGCAAACTGCGAGAACGCGGCCAATTCACGGTACTGAGCCAACTCTAAACGCAGGTTCCCTGCAACTTGTTTCATAGCCGACGTTTGAGCAGATCCACCAACGCGAGAAACAGAAAGCCCTGTATTTACGGCTGGGCGCACACCTGCGTTAAATAAATCGGCTTCTAGGAAAATTTGACCATCGGTAATGGAAATTACATTTGTTGGAATGTAAGCCGCAATATCGTTTGCTTGAGTTTCAATAATGGGGAAAGCAGTTAGACTTCCTGCACCCAATTCGTCATTTAATTTACAAGCGCGTTCTAACAAACGGCTGTGGATATAAAATACATCACCTGGATAAGCTTCCCGACCTGGTGGACGACGAAGTAGCAAAGACAATTCTCGATAAGCCTGCGCATGCTTCGTTAAGTCATCATAAAAAATAACCGCATGTTCACCTTTATCTCTAAAATATTCACCCATTGTACATGCCGTGTAAGGCGCCATAAATTGTAATGTTGCCGCTTCAGCAGCTCCCGCAACAACAACGATAGTATATTCTAATGCACCTGCACGTCGCAATTTTTCCACAACTTGTGCAATGGTAGAATATTTTTGTCCAATGGCAACATAAATACATTTTACGCCGTTGCCTTTTTGATTAATAATTGTATCAACAGCAATGGCTGTTTTTCCAGTTTGACGGTCACCAATAATAAGTTCCCGTTGACCACGTCCAATTGGAATCATGGAGTCAATAGATTTAATTCCAGTTTGCATAGGCTCATGCACACTTTTACGCGCCATAATACCAGGAGCTTTTACAGCTACTTCACCGACTTCTGTTGTTTTTAATTCACCAAGTCCATCAATAGGCTCGCCCAACGCGTTGACAACACGTCCTAAAAGCGCTGGCCCAACAGGCACACTATTCACACGACCAGTACGACGTACTTGCATACCCTCGTGCACAGTTTCAGCGGATCCAAATATGGCAACACCCACATTGTCTTCTTCAAGGTTTAAAATTAAACCCTTTACGCCGTTATCAAATTGTACAAGTTCGCTCACCATAGCTTTATCGAGACCATAAACTCTCGCCATACCATCGGCAATAGAAACCACTGTTCCTATTTCAGCAACTTCTGCATCTACCTGTTTAGGTGTTAAATGAAACGTTTCAGCAACTTCTGCTTTATTTCCAAAAGACTGAATTTTTTGTTTTAGCAACTGACTAATTTCGTCAACTCGAATATGTTCCATAACACTCCCTAACTATTAGATAAATAAATCTTTTAATCCATTTAAACGTGCCTTAAAACTCGCATCAATATTTGTGTGACCTAGTTTTACAATGAATCCTGATTTTAACGACTCATCAAGTTCAGTCTTCAAAACAATTTTTTTATTCAAAACTTGTTTGAGAGAAACTTCAAAATCATTTACGTGGAAAGCTTGTATAGGTCGCGCAGAAATAATTGTTGCCCGCGCAATACCCAAATATTCATCCGAGCGAGATAAGAAAAAATAAAAAATCGGTTTAACTTCACGAAACCTTTTATTCTGTAAAAGTAACTTTAAAAATGAGCTGATTTCAGGTGACAACTGATTTTCAAGAAATATATTTTTTAAAAATAATTCCAAGGTCTGAACTCTTTCTTCGTCCGTTAAAGAGGCAATCAGAAAATAACGAATTGTTTTTTTTGAGCAGAAAGACCAAATAAGACGAATATCTGCTACATGCTTCGCAAATTCATCCTGATTTTTGGACGAACCCACTAATATTTCAAAAAGAGCGGTTCCATATCTTCTTGCCAGGGCGCCTGAATATTTATTCATACTTTAAAACCTTTAGTTAATGAAAATTTTTAATGTTTTCAAGTGCTTCTTGTTTAAATTTTTCATCAAGAATTGCTAATTTTTCTTGAGTCATTCTCTTCTCAACTTCTATAATAGCAAGTAAAAAAAGCTCTCTCTTAATCTCTTCTCTGCTGCTATTAATCAATTCTACAGCTGTACGTTCAGCATCTTTTAAAATAATAACGGACGCTTTGTTCGCTTCAGCAATAATTCTTTCTCTTTCAAGACGAGCATCTTCAAGATTACGCTCTTTTAAAGCTCTCAATTCATCTTCAAGCGAAGCAACCTTCGCTTCATATTCTTTCACTCTTTTCGCAGCTAAATAAACTGCTTCGTGTGCTTCCGAAAGTTTTGCACGGAAGTCATCACGGCGCTTTTCCAACATGGCTTTAATAGGTTTTTTTCCAAAATAAACCGCTGCAATTATAAAAACAGCAAACTGAAAATAGGGCCAAAAAATGCTATACCAAAATGAAGGGACAAGAGGTTCTTCTGTAGCAGCATAAGCTTGTTGGCCTGCAAATAAAAAAGCTCCAACCATAACAAAGACAACTGCAGACAAGCCAAGCTTTTTATAAACGGACTGAACAACATCGTCCAACATGGGAGCAAGTTTGGCTTTTGCTTCCACGGTTTCTTTAATAAGTTGCTCACGAACACCTTTTATATAATTATTCGTTTTTTGCTGAGTTTCAGTTACAATGGTAAGCGCTAATTGTTGAGCTGCGGAGATTTCTTGCGCACGAAGTTTACGTGCTTCCTCTCCACCTTCTTTTAAGCGCACAAAATATTCATGTTCTAAAGCATTTGATTTTTCAATATCTATTCTAGCAGCATCACTGCTACCAACAGTTCTTTTTTTTCTTTCTTCGTGCAAACGCAGAGCTGGACTGATAATAAGTTTATGTGCAGCATAAAGGCCTATAGCAAAAATAAAAATTTGTATACCAAAACGAATCACACCTTCCGTATCGGAAAAAGGGTAAATATTAATAGCGTTTGACATGTTTCAACGATCCCCACAGAAAATTCATTTAATATTTGATTTAAACAATTGACTTTCGTCGCATGTCAATTGCACCTTATTACTGTGAACCGCTCTATTCTGCAAGTCTCTCTTATAGATTATTTTTGAGTTGCCCCCTCAAAAAACGAGTTAACCCCTAGTTGACTAGCAATCTTTAAATGCTCCTGCAAAGTTGTTCGTGATACACTCAAAATTTGGCTAGCCCTTGTCATTGTGTGGCCCTGCTTTGAAATAACAAAATAACTCAAGCAAGATTTTATAAAGGAATGGGCGTCTTCGCCGTGGGTCATAGCATGAGCCAGGAATTTTTTTGCACAATTTTCAAGCGGAATTTCATCCTCCATTTTTGTCCCATCGGTCAAAAACTCCGATTTATCCAAGTAGGACTGCGCACGATTGTTATCTCCTTTGTATCCACCGTAGTAAGCAGTCTGCACCACAGCGTCAATAAGTGATTTCAATCCTTGCAGCTTTGCAATTTGTTTTAAACGGGACAGTTTTTTTGCATCAAACACATCAATGTAAAACTCTAAATTAAAATGTTTGAGAATTTTTTCTACTGCTGCAGCCACACCCCCTAGCAATTGGTCTGGAGAACGCACATGATAATGAACAAAACCATAGCCTGAATCTAATTTTTGCTCCCCAACAAGAACTGTCGGCATAAAATTCTCCTCCTCAAAAGCGCTATTTTCATGGGAATGAAGTTCCTTTTTGCATTCTATAATTCTAAATTCTCTCGAGTTGATTTTTAATTCTTGTTCCAGAAGATGAATAAGCAATGTTTTTACTTCGGGAAAGTCGACTTGTGCAAAGACATCAAATCCTTGCCGTGAAATGGACAATATCTGATCAACTTCGTCATATAATTTTATTTTAATGATGGATGCGATTAGTTTGCTGCGAGAGGCTATCATTTTTCTTCTCCTTGAATTCAATTGAACAAAAATTCAATCATTTTGATTGAAAACTATCCAACCGTACACACCTGCAAAAAAGAGGGACACAGATATGACACGGACATTTTTTGGAGCTTGTTTTAGTTTAGTTACACGTGTAACATTGTAGTTATTCATACAACAAAAGGATAAATCTTATTTTTGATTTTGGTTACACGTGTAACCATTGTCCTCGAGCAAATAATTTTATACGCTTTTTCATGGAGGAAAACTTATGTCTGGACAGTTTCAATCATCAAATCAAAGCCTGCTTTCTAAAAATAAATTTCAACTAGGTGTTTTTAGCGAAAAGGAGTCTAAAAAATATTCTCAACAGCTTGAAAATATTCCAATCAATCTTTTACACCCAATGGAAAATCAACCCCGCAGATTTTTTGATGCGGAATCTATCGAAGAACTGGCACAAAGCATCAGAACATACGGAATTTTACAGCCATTGATAGTCACTCTCGATGACGACAAAAACATGATTATTATTGCTGGAGAAAGGCGCTGGCGGGCTGCACAACTAGCTGGTTTAACTGAGTTGCCCTGTATTTTCCGAGAAATAGTCGAACATTCAAAACTTGAACTTGCATTGATAGAAAATATTCAAAGAGAAGAATTGTCTCCACTTGATGAAGCAAACTCTATGCTTCAACTGCTCAATGAGTACGAATATACTCACGAAGCCCTTGCCAACAGGCTTGGCAAAAGCCGCTCTACAGTTACACATGCCATTCGTATGTTGAGCTTGCCTGAAAAAATAACCCAAGATCTCAGTGCTAAGCTCATTACAGCAGGACATGCGAGAGCTCTGTGCACTTTAGAGGAAGAAAAGCTACAGCTAAAGGCACATCAAATTATCCTCACAAAAAAATTATCTGTTAGACAAACAGAAGATCTTATTCGTAATTTGAAGAAGGAAAAAGAGCCTAAAAAATTAGTTGACCATATCTCACCTGACCTCAGGTATGTCTGCGACCAATTTAAAGGGCATTTGGGCACAAAAGTAAAAATTGCAGGGGATACAAACCGCGGAAAAATAGAGATAAGTTATTACACACTAGACGATTTGGAAAGAATTTCAGAACTTATACTTGGAAATTTTAGTTTGGGTGAAAAGCAGTAGTGTTGTGCAAACTTATTTGCAGATATTTATCATAAACAATTTCATAATTTATATTTTTAATTCCATAGCTGTTCTCAACTTCATTTTGTGGAGTAATAATAAATTGCCCTTCACTTTCAGAATACAATTTCCAATTTGCTAAATTCCACTCATTCATGAGCACAATTGTCGATTTTCCAAGAGCCGCCGCCACATGTCGAGAGGCTGAATCGTAACAAAGTATACATTGTGAAAGTGAAAAAAAGGCTACTAACTCTTTGAGATAAAGTTCACCGGCGTTAAACAGAGCATTTTTTAAACTACCATCCAAATGCAAAAATAACTCGTCAACTAAATATTTCTCTTTAGGACCGCACATGATAATAATGCCAGTCTCAGAATTAGAATTTAATACCTTCTTTATAAAAAGAGCGCATTGTTCAAATGACCATCTTTTATCTTCCCTACTTGCACCAACATGAATTGAAATAAATTGATTTTTTGTAGGAAAAAATTGTAACAGAATTTTTTTGGTATTTTCAAGTGTTTTTAAATCTACAAATAATTCTGTTTTTCTATCCTGCTGCGTAATATTTAGTGAACTCGCTAATAAATTGTAAAAATCAATATAATCCATGGAGCCTTCACGATATTCTAATTTTTTGTTCAGAAAAAAAGATAAACTCTGTTTTTTCAGACCAATTCTTTCTTTTGCTCCACTGAAAAAAGCGATTAAGCAGCCAAAACTAGTTCTGTCCATCAACAGAACTTTTGTGAAAACCTGTTTTCGTAGCTTCAATAAAATTGAAATACTCAAATATATCTTTTTTAAAAAGGAAGAATTTTTATACTTGGAAATAGGGTAGGTGAAAATTTCGTCCACATAGGAATTTCCTACCAGAACATCAGAAAAACGGTCGTCGATTAACACGGACAATTTAGAGTTCGGGTAAGCTTTTTTTATGGACTTAATTGCGGGTGTTTGCACAATAATATCACCCAACAACTTAAATGATACAATGAGAATTGAATCGGACATTTTAAAACCTAGAAATGAATTCGCTATAATAAATTCGCTGCTATAGTTGCAAGCGCAGAACGTTCGCCTTTTACCAAAGAAACATGCCCAGAAATTGATTCTTGACGTAGCCTCTCAACCACGTAGGTTAAACCATTGGACGCAGCATCAAGGTATGGGTTATCAATTTGGTAAGGGTCACCAGTCAAAATAATTTTTGTATTTTCTCCTGCACGAGTTAATATTGTTTTTATTTCGTGAGGCGTTAAATTTTGCGCTTCATCTACAATAAAAAACTGATTGGGAATAGAACGCCCTCTTATGTACGTTAAAGGTTCAACTTCTAAAATGCCCTGGTTAATTAATTCGTGGTAGCTTTGCGACAACCTTTTTTGCCTTCCTTGACCAACTCCACCAAGTAAAAGTTCTAAATTGTCAAAAATTGGCTGCATCCATGGATTGAGTTTTTCTTCCAAAGTTCCAGGCAAGTATCCAACATCTCTTCCTAAAGGAAAAATAGGCCTACTCACAAGAAGTTTTTGGTATTTCGATTCATCTGTGGTTTTTTCAAGACCAGCTGCAATAGCAAGAAGTGTTTTTCCTGTTCCTGCGGTTCCAACTAAAGTAACAACTTTTATATCGTCGTCGAGCAAAAGATCGAGAGCAAAGCTTTGCTCTAAATTTCTTGGATAAATGCCCCAAACGAAATCTTTGCCACCAAAATTCAAATTTATGAGGTTGTCGGTGACATGATCATATTTACCATACACAAATTGTAAAGAATCTTTGACATCACGTAAAATAACGTACTGATTTGGCATTAATTTATAATCACCAATAAAATCAAGCGACACACTTCCAGAGGAAAGATATTTTTTTAAAACTTCATTTTCCACTTCAAATTCAGCTATACCAGTATAAAGTTCTTCAATATTAACTTTATCTGCTTGATAGTCTTCTACTTTGATTCCAAGAGCGTCACCCTTGATACGTAGGTTAGAATCTTTTGTAATTAAAATTATAGGTGTATCTACATTTTTTTTCTTTAATATCAAAGCAACACTGAGTATTAAATTATCTGGCTTTCTTTCAAAATGAGCTGGTAACAGAGCCATGTCAGATTCCAGAATGACAAATACTTTCCCAGAATCTGCTTTATTTTTAAAAATAGGAATTCCCAAGTTAAACGAACCTCTGTCTCGAAGCTCATCGAGAATTCTTGAGAAATGTCTCGCGTTGCGACCAGTTTCACTGAGACCCTTTTTAAATGTGTCTAATTCTTCAATAACAGAAATAGGGATATAGACATCATTATCTTCAAAAGAATATATAGCGTTCGGATTTGCAAGTAACACATTGGTGTCGAGAACAAATTTTTTCTTCAAGTTCTTACCCCTTTCAAAAAACCATCAAAAAGATGGTTACTCTCTTACAAGAATCGTTTTCTTATTCTATCATTTCATGAGAAGGGTTCTTGAACAAGCCTCTGGCACAAAGTAAAAAATTAAAAAGAGCCTCGCGCAGGATAAAGTATCAATTCAAGGAGAAGTGAAACTCATGGTGGAGCCAAAAGAATTGCTGAGCGTTGTTTCAGAAAACGTAAAAAAAGAATTTGCAGAACAACAATACATTCTCTCTTATGACGAGTACCTTGAGGTTTTCACTAAAAAACCAAAAAAATTAATTCGCAATTCAGCCGAATATATGCTGGACATGTTTAAATTTTTTGGTGTTGATGAAATAAAACACGGTCATCATACACCTCAACGACAATTTGCCTTATTTGAAAAAGCAAAAAGTAAAGGCAAGCCCACTATCATTGGACAAGAAGAAGCTCATGCCAGCATTTACAGAGTACTGGAACAGTTTGTTCGTCAAGGAAAAGTCGATAAACTCATTTTATTGCACGGTCCAAACGGTTCGAGCAAGTCATCTACTGCAGAAGCAATTGCAAACGCTCTGGAAGAATATTCAAAAACGGATGAAGGCGCAGTTTACAAATTCAATTGGATATTCCCAACCGATAAAATTGGCTACGACGGCCTTGGTGATGCCTTTGGGAACAAAAATATTGGGTTTGGTGATTTAAACTCAAATCGGAATGGAAAAAAGAGTTTTGCCCATCTTACAGATGAAGAAATTCTCTGTAAAATATTAAGTGAAATGAAAGAAAATCCAATTTTCATTCTTCCAAAATCACAACGCATTGATTTTTACAAAAAGACCTGTACAAAAAACGACGCCGAACATGAAATACCAATATTTTTTGAAGAAGGGGCTTTGAGCTCTAAAAATAAAAAGATATTTGACTCACTCCTTGTTGCATACAAGGGAGATCTCGAAAAAGTTTTGCGTCACGTGCAAGTAGAACGATTTTTTTATAGTGGCCGCTATAGAGTTGGTATTGCATCGGTAGAACCGCAAATGGCCATTGATGCGCAAGACAAACAAATTACTATTGAAAAAAATTTACAAAATATCCCTCCTGTTTTACAAAATATTCGACTATTTGAACCACAAGGTGAATTAATTGATGCAAATAGAGGGCTGATAGAATTTTCAGATCTCCTAAAAAGACCCTTGGAAGCATTTAAATATCTCATCACCACCATAGAAAAAATGAATGTTAATTTAAGTAGTGGTATCACCGACCTCGATTTAATTATGATAGCAAGTACCAACGAAAAACATTTAGACGCGTTTAAAAATACTCCCGACTGGCCATCTTTTAAAGGTCGCTTTGAACTTGTACGTGTCCCTTATTTGCTTTCCGTGCAACTGGAAGAAAAAATATATCAAGAAGACGTGAGCATAATTAAACGCACGAAAAAATTAGGCCCCCATGCATTGCATTTATTGTGCTGCTGGTCTGTCCTCACTCGTTTGCGTCAACCTGATCCTGACTTTTATGAACCTAATTTAAAAAACGCGGTTTCACGCCTTGATCCTTACGATAAATTAAATCTTTACGACGGCCATGAACTTTCAGCGTCATTCATAGAATCTGAAAAAAGTTTGTTAAAAAGAAATCTTCTGGAAATTATGAAAGAAAGTCATTCTTCCGTGGCCTATGAAGGGCGCTTTGGAGCAAGCCCCAGAGAAATAAAAATGATGCTTTATTTTGCATCGCAAAATGAAAAATACGACTGTGTTTCGGCCATATCTGTGTTTGATGAAATTGAAAAATTAACTCGCGATAGAACGGTTTACGACTTCCTTCAATTCGAGCCTCGCAGCGGATATCATGATTTTAAAGAGTTTTTAAAATATATCAAAACGCAATATGCTTACGAATTTCACAAAGAATTTTTGAGCGCATTAAATTTGTATGATGAAGAGCAGTACATAAAAGCCTTACAAAAATACTTAAAGCATGTCAGTGCATATTTGAAAAAAGAAAAAATTCAAAATGAGATTACTGGCAAACATGAAGAAGCTAGCGAAACTATTATGGATGAAATGGAAAATTTAATGAATGCAACTGCTAATAAACATGAATTTAGAGAAAATCTTGTTGCAAAAGTCGCTTCATGGAGAGTTGAAAATGCAACTGGTGAACTGAATTTTGCCAAAGTTTTTGAAAATGAATTAGCCTCAACTGCAAAAAAAATCTATGAAAATAAAGAAGAAGAAATTCAAAAAATTAAAACCAGCATGATGATGATGGATAACGATGACTATCAAAAACTTCCTTCGGAAGTGTTTGATCTATGTGAAAATACCTTTGCAAATTTGGAGAAAAGATATGGGTATACGAGGAAAAATGCATGGCAGAGTCTGGTATTTTTAAACGTTTAACTATTCAACCGTCACACTCTTTGCTAAATTGCGAGGTTGGTCCACATCACACCCCTTCAACCGCGCTGTCCAATAAGCAAATAAATGCAAAGGCACTGTGGTTAAAAACGGCATAATAATTTCTGAGCACTGCGGGATAGAAATAAACTCATTGGCGCTTTTTTGCAATTCTTCATCGCCTTCTGTACCAACAGCAAATATCTTGCCTCCCCGCGCTTTAATTTCTTCTATATTGCTGATGGTTTTTTCATAATAAGCATCTTTGGGAGCAAGGCAAACAACCCACATATCTTCATCAATTAAAGCAATAGGACCATGTTTTAATTCACCCGCAGCAAAACCTTCTGCGTGAATATAAGAAAGTTCTTTTAGTTTTAATGCACCTTCCAAAGCGACAGACCATTGAACACCTCGACCAATAAATAAAACACTCGTTGCATGAACAAACTTTTCTGCGATGAGGCGAATAGGTTCACTTAATTTTAAAATTCCTTCCACATAGTTTGGTATTTTAACGATTTCATCTGTGTACTGCACTATTTTTGATTTATCCATTTTTTTAGTTTCTTGTGCAACGGCAAGTCCCAAAATCATGAGTGAAACAATTTGTGCGCTAAAAGCTTTTGTACTTGCCACGCCCACTTCTGGGCCCGCATGAATAAAGCTCTCATCATGGCAATAATGTGCAATTGTACTACCAGGCACGTTTACGAGAGCGAGGGTCTGTGCATGATTTTCTTTGGCATATTTGATGGCTTGCAGAGTATCAATTGTTTCTCCACTTTGTGACACAGCGACAGAAAGCGTTTTAGAATTTGCAGTTGACGTTTTGTAACGGTATTCACTTGCGAGTTCAACTTCCACCGGAAGTCCAGTAAACTTTTCAATAAAGTAACGTGCTAAATTTCCTGCATAATAACTCGTACCACAAGCAATAATTTGAATTCTTTCGACTTGACTCAAATGAATTTTTTGAATCCCATAGGAATCTAAATTAATACGTCCGTAATCACGATCGATCCGTCCATTGATTGTTTGTGCAATAGCTTGTGGCTGTTCATGAATTTCTTTGAGCATAAAATGTTCAAAGCCATTTTTTTCCAGCATATCTTGCGACCAATTGACTTGTATTTTATTTTTTACAATTTCCTGGCCTTCAAAGTTACAAACTTGAATATTATTGGCACTTACAAATGCAATTTCTTTGTCTTCCAAAATAATAATTGATTTTGTATGGTCCACCAAAGCTGTAATTCCAGAAGCCATATAATTTTCACCTTTGCCAAGACCTAAGACAATTGGTGAACCATATTTTACAACAAAAAGCATGTCTGGAATATCTAAACACAATATTCC
>JAZKEW010000007.1:0-9174 GCA_040386785.1 Bdellovibrionota bacterium | reverse complement strand
GCTTGGCTAGTATTTTTTGAGTGATTGATGAAGACGATTTTTTTGCAGGCATACTTTTTTTAGCTGACATGTTTAGGCATTCCTTTTTTCTTGTTTTGTACACAGATCACATTGCATACAAAAATAACTTTTTTTTGCTCCTCCTTGCAATGCTCTGGAGGAAAAAAAATCAAAACTGGATAATAAGCGACAAGTGGTTGCTGTAGACAATTTTTCAAGTTCTTGCAAGCTTGCACTAAAATTGTTTCGAGCAGTGATGTATTTAGACAATTCTTTTTGCAAGTATAAAAAATCATGTTTTAAAATAACATAGGGTTGGTTTTGACTTGGCGTTATTTTTACAAGCTGCAACATATTTTGCTCTGCGTAGTGGGCAAACACCTGTTCAACAACTTGTTCAGACAGCTCGCTTGTTTCAACCAGCAAGGAAATACTCACAGCAACTTGTGCTTGTTCAAGAGTGCGCCATTTTGGTTCGGTCAGTTCTTTAAGGGCTTCTAGAACTTTTTTTCTTTTTGTTGTGCTATCTGGCAAGCTTGTCAGCAATTTTGTTAAGGTAACACCTGGAGATAGTTTAATTTGAAAAAAGGAGTTAAAAAAACTTGGTTCTTCTAGCACTCCACAAATTCTTAACCCCGATAGAATGCCATCTAGTTTCTTGTTGTGATCTATTTTTGCTGATTTTGAAAGAGCATTCAAAAGTTTTTCTTTTTCAACAAGGACACTTTCGCTTTGGTTTTTGGACATAAGGCTAATTGCATTAGCTGCAACATCAATAAGCAACGAAGGTATGGGAAAAGAAGATTTAAATTGATATTGCCTTTTAATAGGGTCACTGCCAGCCCACAACAATATTCCCTGAGAGTTTTCGCCAGCCCTCCCTGCCCTGCCGAGCATTTGAAAAAATTCTTCAATGTTACTTGGAAAGCCGTACACCACAACGAGTTGAACTCCTGAAATATCTACCCCCATACCGAAGGCTGTGGTGGCACATATCACAATTTTTTGTGTGGCCGTGTGAATATATTGTTCTGAGGTGCTACGATCATATTTACTAAGTCCTGCATGGTAAACAATAGCAACAATTTTTAATTTACGAAGTTTCAGTGCAAATTCATCGCATAATTTACGCGTTTGAAAATACACAATGGTTTTTTTGGAATTTGTATTTAACAAAATATCAATGAGTTTTTGCCACAGATCTACTTGCGAAAATTGTCGAATGCTTTGCACATGAATATGGGGTGATAAAGGTTTTGAAGTAAACTCAGCGACATCTATATGTGCAGGAAAAACTTTTTTGATGATATCAAGTCGACTATTACGACTTGCAGTTGCAGTGATCGCTAAAATTCGCGGTGGGTTGAGCTTACTCAAATATTTTCCAATTTCAGAATATTCAGGTCGAAATTGATGCCCCCAACTCACAACACAGTGAGCTCCATCGACAACGGCCATGGTCATATTTAATTTTGAAATTAAATTTAAAAATGAAGGCAGCACAAAACGCTCTGGGCTTGCAAAAATTATTTTTGCTTCATTGTTTTTAATCATGTTGCGGGCGTGTTTTCTTTCTTCTTCCGTTTGCTCGGAGGTAAAAATAACGCAAGGTATTTTTGCATCATTCATACGACGCGACTGATCGCGCATAAGAGAAATCAACGGGCTAATGACAAGCACTACGCCTTGTTCATAAATAAGCGAAGGGACGGCATAAAGTAGAGTTTTTCCTGAACCCGTGGGCAGAGTTGCCAAAACATATTTTTTTTGTTCAATAAGGGTGAACACTTCTTTTTGTGCAGGACGAAGGCCATCAATGGCAAAATGTTGTTTTGCAATTTGTTCGCAGTGAGTGACAAAATCCACGTTTTACCCAATCTCAATTCATAGTTTTCATGATTTTCATGGTTGATTGCGTCAGCAAAGCACCAGGCTAAGTGTTGGTTTACGATGGATTTTAGGTGGTGTACAGGGTGTGGCTGAAAAAAAGAAATTTGCCAAAGCGGCGTTCAGAAGTTGAACGAGTTATTCGATTTGGCTGGGTATTGTGAAAAATAAGCAGCCAAATCGTATTTGACAAATGAGATTTGGCTGGGTATTGTGATGGATAAGCAGCCAAATCTATTAGAAAGGCACACTATGGAAAAAAAGGAAGAATCTGAACATTACGAAATTGTTGGCCGAGCAAGGGAAACTCAGCTACTAAGTGACGTTTTTTCTTCTAAGGAACCTGAATTTGTCGTCATGTATGGCAGACGCCGTATTGGTAAAACCTATCTTATTAAAAATCTTTTTAAAAAATTGGTTAAAAAAGATTTTTTTATTGTGACGGGCAAATACAATGCTTCAAAACAAGAACAGCTTACACTATTTCAAGAATCGTTAGAAAAAACTTTTTATGCAGGCTCAAGGCTTTCTGGAATAACTTCTTGGGAAGAAGGCTTTCGGCTACTTTGTGCAGGAGTGGAAACGACTATAAAAAATAAGCCCAACGAGCGCATCGTATTATTTTTTGATGAAATTTCATGGTTATCTCAGCCGAAATCAGGATTTTTAGAAAATTTAGAATTTGCATGGAATCATTATTTCGTCAATCATCATCAAATAAAATTAATTGTGTGTGGGAGTGCAGCTTACTGGATATTGGAAAAGCTTATTTACGCTAAAGGAGGCTTGCACAATAGAATTACCAGACAAATTCGCCTAGCTCCTTTTTCTTTAAAAGAAACCCACGATTACTTTCATTATCGGGGTCTCAAGTGGAAACATATTCAGACCATGGAAGCTTATTTCGCAGTGGGAGGTGTTCCACAGTATTTAAAACAGTTTGAAAAAAAATATTCTGTGGCACAAAACATTGGAAAATACGCTTTTGAACAAGGTGGTTTTTTACGTGATGAGTATCAAAAATTATTTTCTTCCTTGTTTGATGAATCCAAAGAATATTACAAAATTACCGAAGCTATCGCAGAAAAACGTCAGGGGATAAATAGGGAAGAGATTATACAGAAAACAAAAATATCATCCGGAGGAACTCTCAATAAAAAACTCAAAGAGCTGGAAGAAACAGGATTTATAGTAAGTTTTACGCCCTATCATAAAAAAACAAAAGACACTTATTATAGAATATGTGACGAATTTATTTTGTTCCATTTAAAATGGATAGCCACTTCACCAAAAAATACTTTGCTTTCCCATGGTGATGATTATTGGCTTGGAAAAACACAGTCACAATCTTATATTTCGTGGTCGGGTTACACATTTGAAAATATATGTTTAAAGCATATAATACAAATTAAACATGCGCTTAAAATTAGAGCTATTCCAACCGAAGCAGGAGTGTGGAATTATTTCCCTGACAAGACTGAAAAAGAAAAGACGGGGGTGCAAATTGACCTACTGCTTGACAGAGAAGATGACATCATTACCATTGTGGAAATAAAATACTACAATAAAAAATTCATTGTAAGCAAAGAATTATTTAAAGAATTACAGCGAAAAATAGATGTTTTTCAAGAAAGAACTAAAACCAAAAAGCACATACAAGTTGCCCTAATTACGCCCTATGGCATTACTGAGAATATTTATTCTAAAGAAATCATTTCTCAAGTGTTAACCTTAGAAGATTTATTTGTCTTTTAAGAAACTATTAACCCACAAAATCCAAGCTCTTGCAGTATTTTTTTATCTTTCGTCACTTCCCATGGAGCAAGTGCAAATAAATTTGCACTTTTAGGAACAAATTGACTTAAATTATAAAGAAATGAAGTATTTTTTGAAAAATTTTTCTTCTCAAAGGCTGAAAAAACAATGTAAGGAGCATCCGTTTCTAGCACTAAATTTAATTCTTTTTTGTCGTGCACCACAAAAAAAAGTGAGAATGCATACTCCCGCGCCACCTCTGTAAGATATTGAATTTGAAACACATCAAGTCCACTGACAAAAATAGTTAAGCCCTGAAAACCAAATAAAATAGATTGATAAATATCGAATTCATTCCTATAAAAACCAGTGCGAATAGCAAAGGAATCTTCCGCTTTGCAAGCGAGAATTTCTTTCCAACTATCGTTCAGAGGAGACGTAAAAATCGCAAATAATAAACTGTCATCTAAAAATGTATCACTATTTTTCATAAATAATTTGGCATAATCTTCATCTAAAATACGATGAGGAATAAGTTTTATTTCATTTGATACTTGTAAAAATTGAGAAAAAGTATTTTTTTTATAGGTCGTAATTTTTTCACACTGAATTTTTATTTCATCTACAGACTGTGTTGCTAGTTGCAATTGTGTTATTTTTTCTTGCTGCGCAAGAAAAAATTCCAACAACATTTAATTTGTCCAACTTTCAAATGTTTTCAGCGCTTTTCCTGTTTCAATAGCCTGCTTAACAAGCACGAGCCCTTCTTGCACGGAATTGCACATTTGCGCGCACCACAAAATACCTGCTGCATTCACAGCAACAGCATCGAGAATAGATTGCGGCGCCTTTCCACTTAAAACTTGCAACAAAACTTGCGCACTATTTTCTAAATTAGAGGCTCGTAATTGAGACACAGGATGAATTTTTATATCAAAATCAGCAGGTTTCCAAACTTCATGCGTTATTTTACCATCTTCAAGCTTAGAAACATAGGTTGCACTGCAAACAGAAATTTCATCTTGGCCATCTTCTCCATGCACAACGAGTGCTCGTTTTCGCCCTAAATCTTTTAGACAAGAAATAATAAGAGGCATAACATCTCTATGATATACACCAACAACTTGCCCACTTAATTGAACGGGGTTGGCAAGAGGAAAAATGAGATCGATAATTGTTTTAAAACCGAGGGTTTTGCGAATGTCACTTAAATTTTTTAACGATGGATAAAAAGTAGCTGCATCTAAAAAAACAATCCCTGTTTTGTTAAGACCCAGATCAATATCTTCAACATTAACTGCGGGAGAGATATTTAAAAACTTTAGTACGGCACTACTACCTGACTTTGAGGAAAGGCTTTTTCCTGAAAATTTTGCCACTCGAGCCCCCGCTGCTGCGGCAACGAGGGAAGCCATGGTGGAAATATGCACAGTTTGACTGGTGCTTCCACCAGTACCACCGCAATCAACAATGTTGGAAACAGTTAATTTATTGAGAGGAGTTGCTTTTTCCCTGCAAGCTCCAATAATGGAAAGAATATTTTCCTTGGTAATGTCAATAAAACGGAAAGCTGTGAGCACCGAGGCAATACGAATATCAGAGAGAGTATCATCAAGCATACCATGAATTAGTGCACTTGTTTCTTCCACAGAAAACGACTTGCCACAAAAGCATTGCTCCATGAGAGGAGAAAAATTTTTATCAATAATCATAATTTCTTCTTCTAAAAAAAGAACATTTATCCTATTTCTTGCAACAACTCTTTTTCAATTGAATTTGCCATTTCATTCAGTCTACCAAGAGAGGGTCCTTCCAAAGTAACACGAGCAAGCGCTTCTGTTCCACTATAGCGCAAAAGAATTCTCCCAGAATTTCCCAATTCGTTTTCTAATTTTTTCACGAGTGTGCTTGTACGAGGCAAATTTTCAAGGGGTGGCTTGGCAACGACATGAATATTTTTTGTAATTTGTGGGAATTTTTGCATAACTGAGGAAAGTTCAGACAAAGGCCTAGAGCTTGTACACATAATTTCTAAAACTTTTAGAGCGGCAATAACAGCGTCACCCGTAGAACTCGCATCTAAAAATAACAAATGCCCTGACTGTTCTCCTCCTAAAATAAAATTTCTTTTTTTCATTTCTTCTACAACATAACGGTCGCCCACAGGGGTTCTGACAACATCAATAGAGGCCTGTTGCATGCAAACATCAAAACCTTTGTTGGTCATAACGGTAACGCAAACACCATTATTTCTTAATTGGTTTTTATTTTTTAAATCCACCGCACACATAGCAATAATTTGATCACCGTCGAGCACAATTCCTTTTTCATCCACAACAATGAGCCTATCGGCGTCGCCATCAAGAGCAATTCCAAGGTGTGCTCCATGTTTCAAGACTGCAGCTTGCAAGTTTTCTGGGTGAAGAGCACCGCTATTTAAGTTCACATTAAAACCATTCGGTTCATTGTGAATACAAATAACTTCAGCACCAAGCTCCCTCAAAACCTTTGGAGCAACCTTATAACCAGCTCCATGAGCGCAATCGACAACAATTATTTTTCCATCTAATTTTAAATTTTTTGGAAAGCGTTCCTTTAAAAATACAGCGTATTGACCAATAGCATCGTCGATACGTTTTGCTCGCCCCAAATAATCGGATGAGACGAGGTAGGAGTCCATGTTGTCGCAATCAATGAGTTTTTCAATGAGTTCTTCATCGCTATCAGGGAGTTTAAAGCCTTCATTATCAAACAATTTAATACCATTGTCTTTGTAAGGGTTGTGGCTGGCAGAAATAACCACTCCAGCAGTTGCTCTCATACCCCGAGTTAAATAAGCAATACCAGGGGTTGGCAAAGGACCTACGAACAACACATCAACCCCAACACTACATAAGCCAGCACAAAGCGCACCTTCAATCATGTAACCGCTCACACGGGTGTCTTTTCCAATTAAGACACGAGGTTTTACTGCTTTATTTTTTAAAGTAACACCGAAAGCCTGCCCAACTTTGAGCACAAAAGATGGCGTCATAAAGCCTTTATTTGCTTCACCACGGATACCATCAGTTCCAAAATACTTACCCATTTAACTTACAACCTCATTCATTACTATAATGCACCGAAATCACATCGGGCAACATTTTAACTAAAGAAACATTTTCTGGCATTTTTAAAATTATTTTTTTATCTTGCCAGCCCGCTTCCAAATCGGTTCCAGAAATATAGGCCCGAATTTCGGAAGGGTTTATTTTATGAATAACTTGCTTTGTGCCTGCAATTTCCACATCAATATATTTTGGCCGAAGTTCAACTTTTTTTAATAAAGTTTTGCTTAAACCAAGAACCTCCACGGGAACAGACCTAAACGTACGATTCAATTTTTTATTTGCTAAATCGACGACAACCTGTACAGAAGAGACTGGAAATTTTAAAGAATTCTTGTCACTAATATCAATTGGAATTAAGGTTGTAAATGTGTTTCCAATGCCATCAATGTTTATAGGGAGTGTTGTTAGAGTATCTAAACGCAACAAGTCTTGTTTAGCACCAGAAATTTTAATTTGATCCGGCTTCACAGTAACTTTTGCAATAGCAAGCCCAGGCAAGGGATCTCCTTTTAAAACAACTTGGATAGGCACTGTTTTTTCAATAAGTTTATCGGTTTCAATTTCAATATAGGGTCTTTCAATAAAGAGCGTATAGTGTTTTGGCAAATTTGGAAAATTTTCTCGTGTTACTTTAACATTAAGTTTTTCCGAGCTTGTTGTTGATACATCAATTTCACCTGAAAGCTCATTGTCCGTTGGTGGGACTGAAAATAAAGAATTTTGAATTCGCACACTCACGTTTAAAAAACGCTCGCGTGAGCCTATCACGGTCATATTTGGCATAGTTACAATTTTAACCTTAGCCATTCTTTCATACACAACTTCTTTATCTGTACGTACAATAAAAAATAAAACTATAGCAAATAAAAGTGACAAAAATTTAAGCCAAAAACTTCTCGTTACCAGTCTTATCAATTCTTTAAAAAATGAAGGGGGGGCGTTGTTTGGTGTTGGCGCAACCATTATGTTTTTTCTACCTTTTCTTCCTTATTCTCTTCTTTATTTGCCGTGGGTTCTTCAATAGGTGGATTTAATGAAACTCCACCAATGGAAACATCCCGAGGAGGGGGAGGTTTGGGAATAGGGGGGTCAAATCTGTCTTCTGGAGCAAGATCGACAATTGCACGGAGTGCTTCATTTTGAGTAATTCCTTGGGGAGAGTCTTCTTCCTTCATATGATCTTCTTCTATATTTTTTTGCTCATACAAGGTATTTTCTGGATGAGGTTTATCGCTTTTAATAGACAACACTTTACCAGATTTATCGACACTAGAAACAAAATCTTCTGAAGAACTAAGCACAGATTTTATTTTGGAGTTATTTGTAAATCGAACAAAAATATTTTTAGATGAATTTGAAGCTAAATTATTTTCATGCTCTACTTGTTTTTGAATACTATTTTTTAATTCCTCAAAATTCAAACGAGATGATCTTCTTTCATCTGATTTTCTTCTCTCATATTCAACATTTTTTGTTTGCCTAAATGGAAACTTATGTTTTACTTGAATTAAAAATTTATTGAGATCAAATAAAAATTTATCTTCAAACCAAGATAAAAATACATTTCTTTCTCCACGGGGGAGTAGCAAAACGTGCAACATTTTTTTAGTTGCATCGGTCGAAGTTTGTTTTTGTAAATTCCCTTCCCAAGCAATGGAAATATTCCCAGTTTCTTCACTTACAACCATAACAACAGCATCCGTTTCTTCTGATATACCAACGGCAGCACTATGACGCGTCCCCATTTTTTTGGAAAAAAGTGGATTCTTTGACAATGGAAGTTGAGCAGAGGCACAGCTAATTCTATTTTTTTGCACAATAACAGCGCCATCGTGTAAAGGAGAAAAAGATTGAAAAATACTAATTAAAAGCTGTTCCGACACAAGAGCATTGAGCTGCACACTGTGGTCATACAGTTTATCGAGTCCAATAGAACGCTCAAAAACAATAAGTGCGCCAATTCTTTCATGGCTCAATGATTTTGCAGCATTGACGGCTTCTTCTATAATAAGCGCGCCAGAACGAACTTCAATTCCAGTAAAAAAAGGACCTTTTCCAAAACGAGATAAAAGCCTACGTATATCATCTTGAAAAAGGACAATAACAACCATAATAAATGAGGAATAAAATTTACTAATTATCCAGTGAAGTGTTTCAAACTGCAAAAGATTGGAAAAAACGTAAGCCACAAAAATGACGAGCATGCCGATAAGAACTTGTGCTGCGCGCGTGCCACGCAACATGGAAATAATTTGATAAAATAGGACCGCTACAAGGCCGATATCAATGATTGACTTCCAGGAAAATATTGTTCTAATTGGATCAACTAACACCAAACACCATTACAACTGATAGAAAAAGATTCTTTGGGACACAACAACATAATGGAAGCATATAAAACTTTTGGAAAAATGTCTCTAGT
>JAZKEW010000006.1:0-10686 GCA_040386785.1 Bdellovibrionota bacterium | reverse complement strand
GAGTCTGACTCCCTCCTCCTCAGAAGCAACGTTGGATGAAATGTATTTTAAACAGAGTTTTTAAATTACAAGCCTAATAGTAATAACTAATTGAAATAAAACAACAAAAATAAAATATTTAGAATAATTTGTGTATCTTAAAAAAATTATTGACAAGATACAATATTTCACCCATAATTGGGCGGTTATCTGTTTAAGTGGTATTCATTTATAATGATTACCAGAATTGAAATAAAAAGTAACCATTATTTAAATTGGTTGTTTTTAGAAAAAGTTCTGGAGGATGTTATGGCGAATTGCTTTAGAGCTAAAGTGAGCCCAGGTGTTTTAATGCCAGCTACAGGTAGAAAAAAATTTATTGAAACGATTAAAGAAGAAAAAACTGGAGGCGGAACGCTTTATTTTCAAAATATTTATGCAGAGCCTTCCTTCGTTGCCATTGGTGGCGTGCACGGGGTATTGCATGGACAGCAAACTCAAATTTCTAAATCGAAGCTTATGGACAAAGCGCAAGGCTTTATTCGTGCTTATCTTGGTAAACCGCCTGATATGGAGAACGCAAAAACACTCGTCAAAGTGATATGTGAATTATTTAATTCAGATTATCCATCGAATTTAGGACAGGTTTTCAGTAGCTTTGGCTTGAATGCAGCAGAAGACAAAGAAAATTTTTATGCTTTAGTGGCACTTACAAAAAATGAAAATTTTAAATTTTTAGTAGTCCTGCTTTTTACTCGTAGCTGTATGCAAATATTGTATTCGGTTTATATTGCGGTTGCGGGAGGTAGTAAACACACCTTTGAAGGTTTTACTCGCTGGATTAGTGAAGTAATTGATAATGGTCCTTTAGCTGCACAGGTTAAAGCTGAGATTAATAAAAATTCAAGCCGTTATAAAGAATATTGTTCTGAATTAGATAAAAATTATGAAATAAATTGTATTGCAGTTTTTAATTATACGCAATTGAGGGTAGAAGAAAAATTATTACTCATGGGAAAAAAATTTATAAAATCTGTAAAAAACTCTGGAATTGATATTGAACAATGCAAAATTAAATATATTCAACAAATAAAAAATATTTTTGTGCAAGATAAAGAATCTAGTTTAACAGAAAAAGCTTATTATTTATACGGGGCATTTATTTTGTATCGCTATCCAAATATCACTGGAAATGCAGCAGATATTCAAAATGAATTTTCAACATGGTTGACGCAAAATATAGAAATTTCAGAAAAAAATGTCAAGGATATAGTGGATACAAATAGCAAGGATTCATTGGATCTTAAAGTTTTTTTATCTGCAATAACTCAGAAGGCTGAAGCGGCATTAATTAACAGTATGCAAAAAATGAAAGACGACACAAGATTATTAACTGAAATTGCAAACAAGACAGTTCATGTAATAAAAGATATGGTTATTCCAAAGTTTAGAGATTGTAAATTAACCATAAATGACCTTGAAGGTGATTTCAAATCAGAATTAGAAAAAATTCAAACAGAATGTCTCAACGCACTACCCAAAGAGGGAACATTAGCTAGAACTTCATATGATTTGGAATCTTTATTTTTTTATACAGATTTTGAAGAAGAAAATTTTAATAAAATTCTTTCATTCTACAAACAAGCATCGCTTTTTGGCACCGCCTTAGAGTTTTTAAAGCTTGGGCCAGATGAAAGACCATCAGCAATGTTTTTTTTACAGCTAGAAAGTCAATCAGTGGGTGTAAATTTGAAGCCATTATCTTCTGATGAATTCAAAGCTTTGCACACTTATTATGAAGCAAGAAATGAATTAGTAAAAAAACATATTGATGTTGTAAGAAAAAAATTTCCTCAACTAAATAAATTAAGCGATGATGAAGTATGCAAGAAAATAATTTTTGGAGAGAGAGCAGACAATGCTCTTTTAGCTGTGCAAGCTTGCGGCAAACCTTTTGGTATAGAAAAAACACCAGGTGCTTTTTTAATTACTTATCATAGGGCGTGTGAAATTGCGGGAATTGATGATAAAACGCATGAACTTTACCCAGGCTATTGGCAAGACTTACAACCATATCTTTTAAACTATAGACTGCAAGTTGGAAATACATCCATTATGCTTGTAATTGGGTCAAGAAATGTGAGCTACCCTGCATTAAGAGTGATTCAGCATCTTTTTTCAGAACCAGGTGAGGAAATTATTTTTCAACAAACTATTACGGATAACGTTTTAACTGCTGCAGAAGCTGATTATGGAATTTGGCAAACGCAGATTCATCATGAACAAAAGATAATACTTAACGATAATGCGCTTACATTTATAGAGAAAGTACAAGCAAGTATTCCGAAAGTAGAAGCAAGTATTCCGAAAGTAGAAGCAAAAGATTTTGCAATTATGTGCAAAGGTATTGATGAACAGCAGTTTTGTATTTTATTTTTAGAAGGTGTTTATTATAAATTTGAGCCTGGATTTGGTGGTGGAAATAATTTTAAATTTTCAAAAATTACGGAGCAAGATACAATTTCAGTTAGTGAATATTGGATAATTGGTAGGAACGATTTACCAAGCTCTATTACGCCACAAGCCATCCGTCGTGTAGGAAGCTCCAATAGCGTGCATTCAAATTATTCAAGGTTTTTTAGTCAAGATGAATAAATATATTTTTGAAATAAAAACAACATTCATGCAAATAACTCTTCTATACCAATCACTGCCGTAAAAAAGTCACTTTCTAGCAACTCTTTTTGTACGCCATTTACATGAATAAGCACAGGCCTGCAAGAAAATTTATTGTGATTCGGTAGGCAGTTTATTTTTTTTTGTATTTCCTCTATTACAGAATTGCCAATTAAATTTTTTGAGAATTTAAATTCGCATATGTACAGTGTGTTAAATTTTGTTTCAATTAAATAATCAATTTGACAACCTGAATAACGCTGTGTTTTACGCTGAAAATAAGGATTATCGCAGATAATATCTATGGCTTGTAAGCCTAACATTTTATGTATTTTAGCTCTATTGTGTAAGAGTAAGTTTTCGAATTGTAAACCCATCATTTGGTTCCACTCAGGTAAAGATGAAAAGGATTTCAAGTTAAAACTACCACGTTTCATTTTATCTCTGTTTTTTTCTATATATTTTAAATAAAAACGCAAATAATTATCACTGAGTCTATATTTGCTCAGTTTAGAATCGGCACCTGTTTTTATATTCCACGTGTAATCTCGAGTAATAAAACCAGCCAATTCTAATTCCCAAAGATATTCAGACAATCTGCCAATAATTTTTATTCCAATTTTTTCTTGAATTTCTTCAAGCTCTTTCGCTCCCTCAGCAAGAATATGAGTAATTTTGTCGTAGAATTGACTTTCTCTTAAAAAAATATCTGAAAATATATGCCTATATTCTTCAACTAAAAGGCCTCCTTCTGTAAAACAGAGTTTTTTAATATTTTCTTCAGCACTTATTTTAGGATTAATTTCTTCAAGATATTTTGGCACTCCTCCTGTTACAGCCAATACTTTGATTTTTTCATAAATAGAAATATTTTTAGGCCAAAACAAAAAACAATCACTCATGGGCAATTCTCGCAGTGTGATTGTAAAAGAAATTCTACCAACAAACCCCGCACCACTCATAATGTTTTTCTCTATCCATGCGGAAGCTGACCCACAAATAATAAATACAAGCTTTGGATTTGACTTTAAATTGAGGTCCCATAAGTTTTTAATTTTGCCCAAAAAACTAGGGTCTAATCCACCCATCCAAGAAATTTCATCAAAAAATAAAAGAATTTTTCCATGTTTGACACGCTCCGCCAGCGCTAGAAAGGCGTCTCCCCAATCGTTGTATTGGGCAACAGGAGTTTTAAAATTCTGTGCCAATTGGCGACAAAATTCATTTAATTGATGTTGTCGTGTGGTTGTTGTATCGGGCGGAAGTGCGGTAAAGGAATAGAAATGTTCAAAAGACTTGCTAAATTCTTGTACAAGACGACTTTTGCCAATACGCCTACGCCCCTTAATAACAATAAAAGAGGCAGATTTTTTTTGAATAGCTTCATTTAATCGCTGTAGTTCTTCATTACGACCAAGAAACTTAGGCATACAACCTCCGGAGTTGCAAAATGACATTTGTCAATTTGTAACTCCAGACTAGCGTATCTTTTTGGAGTTGTAAATTAACATTTGTCAATTTGCAACTCCGTATTCTTGGTTTATTCGAAAAAATTCTTGTATAAAAAAATTCACCAATCTTTCGGAATTTTAGCTTCATAATCAGTATCTTTTGTTACTAAATATCGACCATCCTTATAAAAAGTATAGTGCCAAAAACGAATGAACTGTACCTGTTCAATAATTTGCGGAACAAAAATCGGCATGCATTTGCCGCCTTCCTCGCGCACAGAGAGAGTTAAAAAAGCTTCCACCAAGTTTTCTCTCCCAGATTTTCCAAGGTTTTGACAAAAAGTGTAATCTTCCTTGTGAATTAAATTTGGAAATTCTTGTACCATTTCACTTAAATCACAAAGTTTCGTTGTTTTAATTTTAGCCCTAAAAATTTTTCTGTCTGTGACGTAAGGGTTTTTAGCTATTTCAATATCTTTTTTCCAATGTCTATACGACCAATAGAGTGTTTCACTGATAGATGTTTTTTCGTCCAAAGCTGAATACCAAACTCCAAAGCTTCCATCAGAAAAACGACTTTTACCTGCTTTCATAAGTGGCGAAAGGATTTCGGGAGTAGGAGGGAAAGGTGTGTTTGCAATTTCAGCATATTGGGCAAAGCGATATTGTTGTGGTTTTTTATGATCAATATAACTTGTTTGTTCAGACCAATAGTTTAAAATACTATTTTCTTCTTTAGTATCGCATAGTTCATCGAATAAATTTTGGCTATTTTTAATTGTATAAATATTCCTAAAAACATGACCGTCAAAAATTTTATTTTTAAATTGAATTGGCATGAAAAATTAACACCGAATTATGTCAAGAAATCTGCGAACTGCAAACAATCTTGTAAAAGATTCGTGGGGATTTTCTTTGATGTAATCAATTGCAGACTTATTATTAAATTCTTCTCGTTCAATTTTCATCCAGTTATAAACCATGTCTCTATTTTCAGCATGAGGAAAGATAATGCGTAAATTTTTCACAATTCCCATAAGCATGCCAACACGCAAAAAAACTTCTTCCCGCTCGGGAACAGTCTCTTTGTCAGCATACGCTTTTAACGCCGAACGATTCCCACTACTTAAGCCAAGTAGTGCTGCCTGCTCTTCACGATTAAATTGAAAAAGGTGTACGGCGCGCCAAAAGGCTTTGCCAAGAGCTGCTGCACTTTGTTCTATGGTCGGTCTGTTTTGTAAGTTTTCTGAATTTTGTTTTAAGGCTAACATAGTGACATCCTCCACCCTTTAGCATGCCTATCGTCATGAGTGGTGTCAATCATTATATTTTTTATTAATTATAACTAATTAAAATTATTGCCTATTTTATTGTTTGATTTGTTACAACCCCCTCTGAGCCTCATCTTTTTTACGCATAAAAGTAGGGGTTTCAAAGTCAGCATCTTCAAGTGAAAGTGAATCAATTTCAATATCCGAAAGTTCCTTTGCTAATTTAAGTGCACTTTCTGCATTATTATCTTCAACTTCGCTGTGCAAATTCGTAACATGAGATGCCGTAGATGCACCAACTCTATTTTCTTGATTTCCCTGCAAAGACTCATTTTTTACTTGTGATTCTTCTTGTTCTTGATTGCGCGATTGTTGAGCTTGTCCACCCCACCCCACAGGAGCTACGTGCACTTCCCGATTTATGGATTGCGCACCACTAGATGGATTTGAGGATAGGTTACTGCCATTCGTGTGTAAATTTCTAAAATGCGAATGACTGTTGAGATCCTGCACTCGGGTAATGGGAATTTGTTGGTTTTGTCCACCAAAACTTTGTCCATGCATGTTGTTACTTTGCTGAAATGACGGGGCATTGCGAGTAAATGGACTTTGTGGAATTGCATTGTTGTTAAAATTATTTTGTTGATTAGGTGCTCTTTGCTCAAAATGATTTGCATTTTGTGGCATGTTTTGTTGTGCGTAAATGTTTTGTGGATTTTGTCCACCAGTACGCGCTGAGTTTAAGGATGAAAAAGGTTGTTGTCCTGGGATTCCTTGTTGGTTTCCTGCGACGTTATTGTGTAAAAATTGCGGTTGTTGAGGCATGCCTGTAAAGTTGTGTGCTTGGTCAGGGTAGGCGACGCGTGCTTGATCAAAACCTGTTGCAATAACGGTGACGCGAATTGAATCGCCCATGCTTTCATCAATAACAGCACCAAATATAATGTTGGCGTCTTCATGAGCCGCTTCTTGAATGAGAGTAGAAGCTTCGCTAATTTCGTGCAGAGTCATACTGCTCGTACCTGTAATATTAATTAAAATACCAGTTGCGCCTTCAATATCAATGTCTTCAAGAAGTGGAGAATTAATTGCGGTACGAGCAGCTTCAGCGGCTCTGTTTGGACCATGACCGGTACCAATTCCCATGAGCGCCATGCCCATCTCGGACATAATTGTTTTTACGTCTGCAAAGTCAACATTGACACGTCCAGGAATATTAATAATGTCTGAAATTCCTTTGACTGCATTTAATAAAACTTCATCGGCTAACTTAAAACCTTCCAGCATAGACATATCTGGCGGTGCAATGCTCAGCAACCGTTGATTGGGAATTGTAATAAGCGTGTCCACTGATTGGCGCAGCGATTGTATTCCGAGTTCCGATTGTTGTTTTCTTCGTTTGCCTTCAAAGCCAAAGGGTTTTGTGACAACACCAACAGTCAGTGCGCCCATTTCACGGGCAACTTGTGCAATAATTGGCGCCGCACCTGTCCCCGTTCCACCGCCCATTCCGCCGGTAACAAAAACCATGTCTGCGCCGCCAAGTACTTCTTGTAAAATGGCTTTGTCTTCTAGTGCCGCATTGCGGCCGGTTTCTGGATTGGCTCCCGCACCTAAGCCCTTTGTTAATTCTTTCCCAAGTTGAATTTTAATTGGGGCAAGATTTGCTTGCAATGCTTGAACATCTGTGTTTGCTGCAATGAACTCAACGCCGGTTAAACCAGATTCAATCATCGTGTTGAGAGCGTTTCCACCGCCACCACCAACGCCAATCACTTTAATGACAGCGTTTGATATAAATTTCTTTTTCTCTTCAAATTTATTGTTGCTCATAAAATTTATCCCCCATGTGCTCTTTCATATTATTATATTCACCTTTGCTATTTTTGCTCAAAAGCAATTTTAAACGTTTGTTGACGCTTTTGCGCAACAGAATTTTCAAGGATTCACCCTAAAACGCTGTAAGAGTTTTGTTGCAAATTTTGAGAAAGTAAATTCATCGCCAAACTTATAACTAAATTGATTCTCACGCAGCGGTTTAAATAAATCGGAAAAGGCACCGATAGGTGCGGACCAAAGTGGTGATTTTAATCCTTCTGTTGATCCTGAAATTGCAATAGGGTGTCCAATGCGTGCATGATGCCCATATATTTTTTCAGTCGCAATGGAAATTCCGTTTAATAAAGCTCCACCACCGCTAAGGATAACACCTTTTGTGGCTTTGGAAAGCAGCTTTGTCTTTTTTAATTCAAGATAGACGGTTTCTAAAATTTCTTGAACTCGTGGCTCAATAATTTGAATGACATCTTGTCTTGTGACAGTGTGATATTCTAGTCCATCCACACCGCGGATATCTATTTTTTCAAAAATATCTTTTGTCGAATTTTGAAAAGCCCTGCCAACATCTTTTTTAATTCGCTCTGCTTCTGCTTGAGTTGTTCTCAGGCCAATTGCGAGATCTTTTGTGATATGGTGTGACCCTAAATTAAATTCTTTTGAAAAAACAGGCACGCGATTTAAATAAACGACCACATGCGTTAGATATGTGCCAATGGAAATAGAAACACAACCGAATTCTTTTTCATCTTCTGTTAAAGCACCTTCCGCAGCAGCAAGGGGTTCATACACAAACCTCTGTACGCGAACTCCAGCGTTGTAACAAGAACGTGCAATATTGTGCAAGTCAGCTTGTGGCATATATACGCGATAAAAATTCAGAGAAATTTGACTGCCTCGCATACCAACCGGATTATTAATTTCACTTTTGCCGTCTACTGTGTAAGAACCAGGAATAGCATGCATATATTCAAAACCTGGCGGGGCTTTTAAATTAAAAACAGAGTTGTTTATTTTTTGCACGTCAGCTTGGCGAATTTCAACGTTTTTAACGAGATAATTTTCTGTGTGGTTGTCAAATTGTGCGCTCATACAGGGTATGCATGCCATGACATTTTCAATATGCAAACCTGTTTGTCGTTCAACTTCATCAATAACTTCAAGAATAGATGAACTCAAGGCGTCAATGCTAGAAACAATTCCTTTTTTTATTGCGCCATTATTAGAGAGGCGTGAAGCTCCTAGTATTTGAATTCGCGGTGAAGCCATGTCTTGGAAACGATGAAATTCACTTTCATAGAAGGATGATTTTTGTTCGAGTCGAACAGCGACAAGACTCGTATGAGACGAGCCAAGAGTGAGAGAAAAATAAATATTGTGAGAATCTTGTTTTGCTTCCATTTGATCCCGTTGTTTGTTTGAAAGAAACTTTTTCATGCTAGCATATCTGTAAAGACTTACCTAGTTACTCAAGTTAGAAACTTTAAAAGTTGCTTTGTCAATATAGTCCAGATCTATTTCCATAGGGTGTAAATTTTTTTGATTTAAATCATTTAGGATTGTCTTGAGTTCCTTGATTTTAGAGACAAAATTTTCTTTACCCAACAAAACATTTAAGTTTGCTTGGGAGGTTCCTGGCAAAGAACTATTTTTTTGCTCAACGAGATTTAATTGAAATCCAGTTCCACTATTCCAAGAAATTTTATTTAGAAAGTAATTTAAGCCTAGTTCTTGAAATCCAGTATAAATAATTTTTGTTTCATTCACAAGCCAGGGTAAATTTACGATGTCTTTATTTGTGGAAAGAAGCTTCACATTATTAGAAAAATTAAGTTTATTTTTTTGCTGTAAACTTTTAGGTTTCCAAGTTAGTTTAATTTCTGGAGTGGATAAAACGTATAGACCAGGATATTCATAGCTGTCAGGATTTTTTGCAATCACCTCAGATGTGCTGCTGACAACGTACTTGTCGCCGCCCTTTGTTTCTAGAATAAGAAATGGAACTTGCAATGTTGCGTTGATTTGTAATTTACGGTCAAAACCTAGGCGTATCCAATATTGATCAATTCGGTCGTATGAAAATAAAATATTGTGAATTCGGTTTAAAAAATGAGATCGTTTTTCATGATTTTTTTGTGCATTAAAAATTGCTTTTGAAATATCATCATTCACGAGACTATAAATTTGTGCATTATTAATTTCAATACTAGATGAAACTGGTAAAAATGTTTCACTATAGCTATTTATTTTTTTCACAGAAATCCAAATAAGAATACTAAAAAATAGAGCCGTGAGAAAAATTGAAAGCACCCGCGGCCGTGTTTTTATGATTGAAAAAATGAAGAGAAAAAAGTTTAAAATAACCTTTATAAAAAAGCTTCTTTTTTTATTCAAATTTCTTTTTTGTTTGTGAATAAGTCTTGTTTTTTTTCGTGCTACGGTCATTATTTTTTGGCCTTAAGTTTCTCCAGTAAAAGTTGTCCTACAAGTCTTATATCACCTGCTCCCAAAGTCAGTACAATGGAGCCATTACCTTCATTTGTGACATTTTCATAGGCAAATTTTGTTGCTTGCTCAAAATTTTCTGCTACAAAAATGGAATTTGTATCTTCATTAAAACTGCTTAATGCAATTTGTTGCACTAAATTTTCAATGGTAGCGCCTGGAATAGGCTGTTCTCCTGCTGAAAAAATTGGTGTGACAATAAGCTTGTCGGCGTCGACAAAACAACTTGCAAATTCTTCGAGTTGAAGTTTAATACGCGAATAACGATGAGGTTGAAAAATTGCAACAATTTGCTTGTCTGGAAAGCTTTCCTTTGTTCCCTTTAAAACAGTTTCTATTTTTTTTGGATTATGTGCGTAGTCATCAATAACAATCGTATTCTTACATTCACCTACGAATGAGTATCTGTGCAACACGCCTTCAAATTGTGAAATGGATTTTGATATTTTATTGAGTTCAACGTTTAAAATAGAAGCAACTGCGAAAGAAGCAAGGGAGTTGGATACATTGTACAGACCTGGCATTTGAAGTGTGGTTTCTGCCTGTTTTTTTCCAAAAGAGACTGGGGTATAAGTTGTTTTAAGCCCGTTTGTTTTAATATTCTCCGCAGTAATATCAGCATCTTTGCGCAAACCAAAGGTCACAACTTTTCTTCTGATTTTTGGTAAAATAAGTTGAACCATAGGATCATCAATACACAAACACACAGCGCCATAAAAAGGAACCTTGTCTACAAAAGATTCAAATGCTTTAACAATTTCATCAAGACTTCCATAATGGTCTAGGTGATCTCTGTCAATATTTGTGATTACTGCAATGGTGGGAGTGAGGCGTAAAAAACTCCCATCGCTTTCATCTGCCTCTGCAACAAATAAATCGCTTTTGCCAAGTTTTACACTGCTATCAAAGGAATTTAATTTGCCGCCTATGACAACGGTGGGGTCAAGGCCAACGCTATGCAGAGAGTG
>JAZKEW010000005.1:605-3914 GCA_040386785.1 Bdellovibrionota bacterium | reverse complement strand
CAAAGTGTAGTGCATCGGTAGCGCAAATATCACAGTATCCATAATTTTTAATCAGTCTGTTTTTAACCACATCAATTTTTGCTTGAGTGTCTTTATCGACAACATTACTCACTAAACTCGTCAGTTTAATGGTATCTTTTTGATCTTCAAAAAGCTTAAGCTCCAAGGCTTTGTGCAATCTTTCATTTGTTTTATAATCAAAAATTTTACCTTCAAGTGCAAGAGCTCCAATGTAATTCATAATTTCCCGACGGAAATCATCTTTGCGGCTTTCAGGAATATCAATTTTTTCTTCAATACTGCGCATAAGACGTTCATCGGGTTCTTCGCTTTGACCAGTGTATTTATTACGAACACGTTCTTTTTGTGTATAGGCTTTAACGTTATCAATATAATTTCCGCATAATTTTGCAATGGCTTCTTCATCAGCAGAAATAGCTCTTTGCACTTCGTTTTTCACAATATCTTCATATTCTTGTTTAACAAGGGCAAGGAGTTCTCTATAGCGTTTTTTGGTTTCTTCATCTTTAATTAAACTATGATTTTTTAATCCACTTTCTAGTTCATTTAAAACAATAAATGGGTTGATACAACCATTTCCTCTGTCTTCAACAAGAGCATTTGACAATTTATCTTGAATGTAACGCGGAGAAATACCATCGAGGCCTTCTCTAAGGGCATCCTTGCGTAGCTCTTTAATATTGTCTTCTGTATAACCAGAAAGGGTTTTTCCATCATATAACTTTAATTTTTGCATAACAGTTAAGTTGGCTTTTTTAGGCTCTTCTAGACGAGTTAAAATTCCCCACATAGCACCAGTTTCAATTGTGTGCGGAGCAATATGAATATGGGGCACGGTTTCTGCGTTAAAATCTTTTTTATAAATTTTAACTTCTTCTTTTAATTTCGTAATATAGGGCACGTCAATTTTCACAGTTCTGTCGCGAAGAGCTTCCATAAATTCATTATTTTGCAATTTGCGATATTCTGGTTCGTTCGTATGGCCAATAATAACTTCGTCGATATCTGTTTGTGCGAATTTTTTAGGTTTGATTTTATGTTCTTGAGAAGCACCAAGAAGATCGTACAAAAAGGCAACATCAAGTTTAAGCATTTCCACAAATTCAATGACACCACGATTGGCAATATTAAATTCACCATCAAAATTAAAGGCGCGAGGGTCAGAGTCACTACCGTACTCTGCAATTTTACGATAATTTAAATCACCAGTTAGCTCGGTAGAATCTTGGTTTTTTTCATCTTTAGGTTGGAAGGTTCCAATACCAATTCTGTCTTTTTCAGAAAGTAACAGACGTTTTATACGGATATGATTTTTTGTTATTTTTTCCCAATCACCTTGGTATTTCTGCATTAAATCGTTATAAACGTATCGACATGCAGGACATAAACTACCCTCTAAATAAATGCGATCTTGAAAGTTTTTTCCCTTGTTTAAAAGGCTAAGTACTTTAGAGCGGGCTTCTTCTGGAATAACACGCAAGGGGTCTTCATGAATTGGGCATGGCATAACGTCTTCCATGCTGAGTTTTTCGTGCAAGTTAATCCACTCATAAGTATAAAGTGCGCCTTCTGGTTGCAGGGAATACCATTCAACGCCACGCTTTAATAGGCGGGTCAGAGTTGATTTTGCACTGCCCACTGGACCGTGTAACAGCAAAACGCGTTTTTCAGGGCCGTAGCGCAAGGATGCAGCTTTAAAAAAATTCACAAGTTTTGCAATGTAAACGTCGAGACCAAAGATGCCGTCTTTGCCGTTGTTTAAGGGGTCGTCAAAAAATTTATAGTGGACAAGCTTTTTTTTATGTTCAACGTATTCATAAGAACCAAAATGCATAATGAGATCGTAGATGCGTAAAAATGCTGTACGGCATATTTTTGGGTTTTTTTCAACCATAGCCAAATAATCGGCGTAGCTACCACTCCAGTGCAATTCACTAAACTGAGAAGGATTGTAAACTTCTTTGATCAAATCAAAAACTTTTTCAGTATGTAGCTGCATATGCGTAGCTTCCTTTCGCAAAGTATTTGTAACGCGTTTCAACAATTCCATTTGGGTTCTTCTTTAAGTCTAGCTGGTCCGGTATTTATTTTCAACTTCCTGTTCTTTAATTTTAATTTTTAACTCATACTCCATAAGAAGTCTTTTTAATTCTTGTTCATGGGTTATTTGAATAATTTCCATTTTGTGATTAAGATCATCAATAAGCTTGTCTAACTGAAATGAGCGATCAGCATGTTTTTTAAGTTCTAAATTTTCTTTTTCAATTTTTTCTATGGATTTTTTCAACTCACTGTTTCTCTCTTCTACAGATTCATAGAGTTTCATGGAGTCCGAGACTTGTTTTTGATAAATTTGGCATTCGTTCGTTTTTTGCCTTATTTTTTCTTCTAAATCATCAGATTTTTGTTTTAATATCAATTCTAATTCATCCTGTTTTTTATCCTTTTCTTTATTTTCTTGTTCTAAAGACTGTTTTTCTGCATCAAATTCATTCTGCATTTTTTCAATAATTTTATCGTAATTTAATTTATATTCACTTTCTTTTTTTTCAAATTCATCTTGTAAGTTATTTTTTTCCTCATGACAAAGTGTCCTATCTTTTTCAAGTTGTAGCTCTTTTTCACACAATAAAAGAATTTTAGATCGAATAAGTGAAGTTAATCTTTCAATAAGATATTCCGATTCCGTCAATTCTTTTTGAATTTCCAGGTTCTCCGTGAAGTTTGATTTTATTTTATAACTTTCTAATGCTGCTGAAATAAAGTCAGCAGCATTTTTTCCAGATTCTGCAGCAAGTTTTTGAAAAAAATCTTTTTGATCTGGAGAGCAACGCACTAGCCATGCCGTGGAACGCGTCTTTTCATTTATTGCCATTTCGTTAGTCGCTTCAATTTCCATATTCATGGTTATTCTCCTTTATTTGTGATGTTTAGCATATTTCCTAATGGATTTTTAAGTGCGGCGCTTTCTTTTTCTTCGTCGGTTTTTCGCACATACATCATAGTGGTCATGATAGATTTGTGCCCAAGTAAATCTTTAATTTCTCCAACTGGAATATTATTTTTATGCAATAAAGAGGCTGTTGTAGCACGTAAACTATGAGCAGAAATTTTTCTTTCAATTCCATATTTTTTTGCTGTATTTGTGATTATTTTTGATAAATATTCGCGCTTTATTTTTTCATTGCTATTGTATTCAAGGGTAAAAATAGGACTGTTTGCAATAGAAAAACCGCGAAGATTTTTAATATATTTTAAAAGAAAGTCAGATAAATAAGACGGAATTAA
>JAZKEW010000005.1:277-595 GCA_040386785.1 Bdellovibrionota bacterium | reverse complement strand
TGTTGCTCCCCACCCTTTAAATTCAAATGCAATCTATAAAAAGAACCGCTTTGTGCAAAATCACTAATTTTTAAATTAACAAGTTCACTGCTGCGCATACCAACGGTTGCCATTGTCAGAAAAACTCCATAGACGAGCCAAGCTCTGTAATGCTCTTTTTTGTAGGAGGGTTTGTCCGCATTTAAAAAGTCGTTTTTCAAACTTTCAAGAATGCCCTTAATTTCGTCTTCGGAAAGTGCTTGCGTTTTACCTTTTTGCTTTGAAATTTTTGGTAATTTGATAAACTCCCCTGGGTTTTTTTCAATCCATTCATTCTCG
>JAZKEW010000005.1:0-267 GCA_040386785.1 Bdellovibrionota bacterium | reverse complement strand
TTTTCCAGAAGCCTCCATAGAGCGTTGCCATGCCTCTAGATGAAGTCTTTTTAGCTCTTTAAATTTATTTATAAAAACCCCTTTTTTCTCCCAGAAATTCATAAACTCTTCAACAGCTGTTTGGTAAACGAGTCTTGTGTGTTTTGATGAATAACTTGCTAAAAATAGAGGCATAACAGCAATAAATTGACTTTCTTCAAAAAACTCTTCTTCTCTGGCTACGGCTGTGGCCTGTCTTAAATTTTGAGACTGTTTTTTTTCTGAAAA
>JAZKEW010000004.1:0-25689 GCA_040386785.1 Bdellovibrionota bacterium | reverse complement strand
CCTGGTATGTACATTGGAAATACAACAAGCGTAGGATTGCACCACTTAATTTATGAAGTTGTTGACAATTCTATTGATGAATTCTTGGCTGGGTTTGGTAATTTAATTGATATCAAACTTCACCTTGATGGAAGCGTTACCGTGAGTGATAACGCTCGTGGTATCCCAATTGATAAACATCCATCTGGGAAAAGTGCTCTCGAAGTCGTTATGACTGTTTTGCATGCAGGTGGAAAATTCAACAACGATGTTTACAAAACATCTGGTGGTTTGCACGGAGTTGGTGCTTCTGTTGTCAATGCTCTTTCGAGTTATTGCCGTGTTGAAGTGAAAAAAAATAACGCTGTATATGAGCAAGAATACAAATGCGGAATTCCTCAATACGATGTGAGAAGAATTGGTGATACAAACCAGTCCGGTACTTTAACCACATTTAAACCTGACAACACTATTTTTGAAGAAACAACAGAATTTAATTTTGATTATTTATGCGGTCGATTGCGAGAATTAGCTTTTTTAAATAAAGGAATTTGTATTCGACTCACCGATGAAATTAAAGACAAAACGCAAGAATTTAAATATGAAGGTGGTTTAGTTAGTTTTGTCGAATATTTAAATCGTAGTAAAACAGTTATTCACTCGAAACCAATTTATATGTCTGTTGAAAAAGACGACACGTCTGTTGAACTTGCTTTGCAATGGAACGATGGATATTCAGAAAGTGTTTACTCCTTTGCAAATAATATTAATACGGCGGAAGGTGGAACACATTTAACGGGAATGCGTTCTGCATTAACTCGTGTGGTCAACAATTTAACTTCAAATGACAAAAATGCACAAAATTTAAAAGAAGGTCTTTCTCCTGAAGATATTCGGGAAGGCTTAACAGCGGTTATTCACGTAAAATTGCGAGATCCACAATTTGAAGGCCAAACCAAAAATAAATTAGGAAATTCTCGTGTCAGAACAATTGTTGAAAGTTCTCTCAACGAAAAATTGACCGATTATTTTCATGAAAATCCAGACGTCGTAAAAAAAATTGTTGCCAAAATTATTGATGCTGCACGTGCGCGTATTGCAGCACGTAAAGCAAAAGAATTAACTCGAAGAAAAAGTGCTCTCGATTTAGGTGGCTTGCCTGGTAAAATTGCTGACTGTCAAGATCGCGATCCTGCCAACTGTGAATTATTTATTGTCGAGGGAGATTCCGCGGGTGGCTCTGCAAAACAAGGGCGGGACAGAAAAATACAAGCTGTGTTGCCATTATTTGGAAAAATTTTAAACGTTGAAAAAGCAACGACTGACAAAATGCTTTCAAACCAGTCTGTCAGGTTGCTCGTGCAGGCCCTTGGAACGGGTATTGGACGTCACGAAGGTGATGTGGATATTGCAAAACTTCGTTACCATAAGGTTATTATAATGACCGATGCCGACGTGGATGGTGCACATATTCGTACTCTTCTTCTCACATTTTTTTATAGACAAATGAAAGAAGTTATTGAGCGAGGTCATTTATATATTGCTCAACCTCCACTATATAAATATAAAAAGCAAAAAACAGAATGTTATCTTAAAGATGATGCAGAATTAGGAAAATTTCTTCTTGAAAATACGTTGCAAAATGCTGTTATAACTGATGGAAGTGAAAAAATTATTGAACCCTCTGTGGTTAAAAATATGTTTTTTTGCGTAGAAAGACGATCCAAACTGCTCTCTATTTTCTCTCGTAGAAGAAGCAATGTTGTTATGGATTATATTTCGCATTCAAGTCATTTTAAGAAAGAAATTTTTTATCAAAAAAATGAGTTTGAAGAATCTGTTAAAAAATTCACCGATCATCTTGTAAAATATGGTCATACTACCACTAAAGTAGATTTTGATAATGAGCACAACCGTTATTATGCTACAATTGATTTTCAATTATCTGGAAAGCCATACCACTTTAAATTAGATTTTGATTTTATTTCTTCTACAGAATTTGAAGAATTAAAAAAACTTTCTAACCAGCTAGAGGTGACGTTTACTCTTCCATTAAAATATGTGCACGATAAAAAAACAAAAACTCTTGTATCTTGGACTGAACTACATGATTTCTTACTTGCAGAAGGACGAGCTGGTTCTTATATTCAACGCTATAAAGGTCTTGGAGAGATGAACGCAGAACAATTGTGGGATACCACTATGCGTCCTGATACTCGCCAACTTTTGCAAGTGGCTATTGAAGATGCCATTGCTGCAGATGATGTTTTTTCTATGCTTATGGGCGATGATGTGCCTCCTCGGAAAGAATTTATTGAAACTAATGCACTTAATGTTAGAAATTTAGATGCTTAAAAAGCCATCGTTTATGGAGTTAAATAAGAATTTATGTCTCAAGTAGAAAAACTAGGAATTTCAACAGCAAATATCAATGACGAAATGAAAAGTGCTTATCTCGATTACGCCATGAGTGTTATTGTGAGTCGGGCCCTTCCAGATGTACGAGACGGTTTAAAGCCTGTGCATAGGCGTATTATTTATGCCATGTACGAACAAAATAATTTTTACAATAAGCCATATAAAAAATCTGCTCGTATTGTTGGTGATGTTCTCGGTAAATACCATCCACATGGTGACGGTGCTGTTTATGATGCACTTGTGCGCTTGGCACAAGAATTTTCTATGCGTTATCCTTTAATTGATGGTCAAGGTAACTTTGGATCTATTGATGGCGATTCTGCAGCGGCGATGCGTTATACAGAAGTTCGTCTTGCAAAAATATCTGAAAATTTGCTTGAATCCATTGATGAAGATACGGTTGATTTTGGCCCAAACTATGACAATAATGAGGTTCAACCTCTTGTCTTACCCGCAATTATTCCTCAGTTATTAATTAATGGACAAAGTGGTATTGCCGTGGGAATGGCGACAAATATTCCTCCTCACAATATCGGCGAAATTTTAGACGCTACAATTTATTTACTAGATAAAAATACAGCTACTGTTGAAGAACTTATGCATTATGTCAAAGGCCCAGACTTTCCTACCTATGGAGTTATTTGTGGCTTAAAGGGTATTCAAGATGCTTACAGGACGGGGCGTGGTAGCGTTCCTATTCGTGGAAGAGCTTCTGTTGAAACAAGCAAAACAGGAAAAGAAAGTATTGTCGTTACAGAACTTCCTTTTCAAGTGAATAAACAAGTTTGGATTGAAAGAATTGCTGAACTCGTTAAGCAAGAAGAAATTCAAGGTATTTCAGACATACGTGATGAAAGTAATAAAGAAGGTATTCGTGTTGTTATTGAAGTTAAAAAAGGTGAAAACGCGGAAGTTATTTTAAATCATCTTTACAAACGTACAAGTTTACAAGACTCCTTTGGAGTCAATATGGTTTGTATTGTGCGTGGTGTTCCAAGACTTCTCAATTTAAAAGAATGTTTACAATATTTTATTGAACATCGTTTGGAAGTTATTACAAGACGAACCAGTTTTCGCCTCAAAAAATCAGAAGACAGACTACATATTTTGGAAGGTTTGAAAATTGCAGTAGACAATATTGATAAAGTCGTTGCAACTATTCGTTCAGCCGAGAGTCGTGATGATGCCAAAGAAAAATTAATTGCATCATATTCCCTCTCTGAAAAGCAAGTTACAGCAATTCTTGATATGCGACTAGCTCAATTAACAGGGTTAGAACGTGAAAAAATTATTTCTGAATACAATCAAATTTTAACTGTTATTTCAGATTTAAAAGACATACTAGCAAGGCCAGAACGAGTGAGAGCCATAGCAAAAGAAGAATTTGAAGTTATTAGAAATGCACATTCTGACAAACGTCGGACTGAAATTGCCCCTGAGGCGGGTGAGTTTAACATTGCCAGTCTCATTACTCCTGCTGACGTCTTTGTCACATTTTCAAATACGGGTTATTTAAAGAGAGTGAATTTAGACGAATTTAGAGTGCAAAATAGAGCTGGAAAAGGGAAGACAGGTGCAGCATTAAAAGAAAATGATTTTGTTAAATTTACTTTCCATGCGCACACACACGATTATCTCTTAATGTTCTCAAATCTTGGCAAAGTTTATTCCTTTAAGGTTTATGAGCTACCAGAAGCAGTGGCTTCTGGTCGAGGCAAATCTATAAATCAATTGTTAACCATGTCTGGCAATGAACACATCACAGCGATGCTTCCTGTAAAAGAATTTACAGAAAATCAGCAAGTTCTTATGGTCACAAAACAAGGTGTGATCAAAAAAACAGAACTTTCTTCCTTTGCAAATGTGAGAATAAATGGAATTCGTGCTGTTACCTTAGAAGATGATGACACACTTGTCTCCGTAAAAATAACATCTGGTAAAGATGAAATTGTTCTCGCTACGACACGTGGAAAATCAATTCGATTTGATGAAGACGATGTGCGAAGTATGGGTAGGACTGCAAAGGGCGTTAAGGCTATTGAGCTCGGCGACGACGACAAAGATTACGTTGTTGCTGCTGAAGTGGTAAAATTAGATGAAAGTATTCTTGTTGTTACTGCAAATGGCTACGGAAAAAGAAGTAAAATAGATGAATATCGTAAGCAAAGCCGTGGAGGTAAGGGCGTCAAAACCATTAAAGTAACAGAAAGAAATGGTGATGTTGTTGGAATTATGTCTGTGAGCGAAGACTCCGACATGATGTTTACAACAAATTCTGGTCGAGTTTTACGTATCGCTGTAAAATCCATGCGCATTATGGGTCGAGTTACTCAAGGTGTTTGTTTGATGAGAATACTAGATGGTGAAAAAATTGTCTCCATGTCCAAACCAAGTGAATTTGACGATACTCCCGTTACTCAAATTGAATCTTCCGAAGAAGTTGAATAGTTCATGTTAAATATACGAAATATCGCTATTTTTTTTGCATTTTTTGCTACGGCTTGTGGTTATAAAACGGATGCCCCATCTATTGAAAATAATGTCTCATTTCCTGGCTCACTGGTGGCTTTAAATTCAACGCATTTTTTAATGTTGAACACAGATGCAAATGGTGATTATAGCGACGGTAGCATTCATCAATACACTGTTGATACCAGTGGACAACATTCATTGTTAAACGTGATTTCTGTCCAAGCCCATGGCTCAGAACTTGCTGTTAGTTCAGACAGTAATTTGGTTGCGTTATCATATGATGGTAGTGTCAACCCGACGCAAATTCAATTTTATAATTATTCCGATCCACTCAATCCAGTACCACTTAATATATCATTAAATTTTCATGCAGCAGGTGGAAAACAAGTGATAAAAAATTTGGGCTTTTTTAGTCCAACAGGTGGAGGGAATTATTATTATTTATATGGTTCCATCATTAGTTACGCCCAAGACGATGGCTCCAATGGGAACATTCCAACACGAGCATTTGTTGCGCGAGTTGCTTCCGACTTTTCTTCGGCGAATATTTTATTCACTCTTTCTTATCAAACTGGCGATACCAACTCTCTTGTTTTTAAATCAGATTCCCGTTTGCCCTATGATTACAGTTTCGGTTCCAGTTCACCAACCTTTGATGCGGCTCATAATTTATTTTTGGCTTTTCCAACGGGCGCTGTTGGGGGGTTGAATAATTCGGACATTACTTATCCGCCTTATCCTTCAAATATATTCAATTATTTTTCTGGTGTACCTGATGCAAATAAAATAACCTGTTCATCTGGTATCATTTCATGTTCTCAGCCAGATATGCGTACAACATCTTTGTTTGCCGTTGACATGACAGCTATTTTAAACGGAGATCCTCTCAATAATTCGGTTTATTTTGTTCCAATGGCTTGGAATTTTAATGGAGTTCCTTATGGGGCAACAACAAATAATGTCGTTTTGAACAAAGCTTCTTTTGCGGACTCTAACAGTGATTTAACTTCTCTCAATTTTCAAACTAGTTTTTGGTCAGCAAAGTGGATGAATTCTCCGAATTTAGGAAATGGGTCAGCCCAGTGTTACACAACTTCAAATCCCACAGTGGCAGGAAATGAGTATGATTTAAGTTCTGTTGGTTCAAACGGGTTGCTTGTGACAAAAAGTAGCACGAGTGGTGCTTCCGATCTCGGGCTTGGAAATGAAGTTTTCCAAATGACAGGACTTGATATTTTAAGCAGCTCAATTAACACCATCAAAACCTTGCGCAATGGTGTGAATCTGGCTGGGGAAGAAGACTTCGGCACAATAGCGACAGCGCAAATTTTAGACCCATTCAATGATCATTATGACGCCATAAAATCAACGTGGTTAAACGAAAACTCAAGTCCTATTCTTCCTTACATGTATTCGAGAACAACCGGAATCAATGCGTTTGGCACGACAAGTGCGACGGCAGCTGTAGATTACGGTGTTTTAAACTTTGGCTCCAATAATTGTTTGCCTTATTGGGTGCGAGATAGTGTAAATGGTTTTGTAAATTGGGGGATGGATTCCGCTTGGCTCAGCACGAGTCCTGTCGCTTTGACTCTTGGCGCTAACTCAACTTTCTACAATGCTGTTATTGACCCAACTCAACCATCATTATTCACCTTTCCGAACGCGAGTGGAGCTCAACGTTGCACTGACGTCTCCCCTGTTGCTAATACTCCTATTGTCTTTTGTGCAAATTTTTTAAGTGGAAAAATAACTCATTTTACGACAACTGCTTCTGGTTCAGTTTTTACAAGCTACTGAATTTGATCGTTAGACAAATCAATGACATTTATTTTTATTCAAGTTGTACTATATTAGGGTAAGACGCTTTTTGGACTTACATCTTATATAAAGATTATTATGAGTAAATTTAATTATAACATGTTTTTTGATGCGAATGATTCTCTTTTCAATTTCGAAGTTAAGTATTCATTTCTTGAATATTTTCTTTTAGAAACACTTCCTGTTGAAAGTTATGCTCGTCGGGCTTACGATAAATACATAGATAAAATGAATAAAAACATTTTAAATGGTGCTAGCCCTTGTTATTTAAGCAAAGAATATTTTAAGAATTTTTCAGGAATGCCAGTTAAATTAATGTTTGAAATTGCAAATTCTTGGTATTATAAATCAAAGCTCGACTATAAGGAAGATTTTTTTAACCAAAAAGTTCTTTTTGAAATAAAAATGCACAAAAGAAGTAATGCTCAAATTGTTATTTTGTCGAGTTTATTTTCACCTTGCCTTGAAGTGCTCAAAGAGGAAATATTTTTAGATGCAATGATTTGCTCAGAACTTGAGGTTATCAATGGGTATTATACTGGAAATATTATCTGCGATCCTCTGGTTACCGAAGGGAAAAGTGAAGCAATTAAAAATTTTTTACTAAAGCAAGATTCAAATATTATAGATCAAAAAGATGATTTTAGCACTTCAAATGAAGTGAATAATTATTTTTGCGATATTTCTTACGATTATTCCGATGATATTATTAATTATTTTTCCAGTGAACGTTTTAAAAGCTTATACAGAAACTAACAACCGTTTTTTAGCCACAACTTCTTCTTCACACAAAGATTCAACTTTTTTATCAAATATTTTGTGTAGAATACCAAATGTAGAGCAACTAATAATTAAAGTCACAAACATAGATGTGGCACCAATATTTATGGTCCAGCCAGAAACAACACCAGAAATCCAAGCGCCTAGGCTCCAAGAAACAACAATATTAAAAGAAACCATTCTTGAAACGTATCTTTGTGGAGCAAGCCTTGTTGCAGCAGAAAGTAACACAGGTACGGTTAATAATTCACTCAATGCAAAAATAACGTAGAAAATAATGAGTCCTGTGGAAGCAACATGAGCTTTTGGATCGTGCGATATTTTCATAACAGTTGGAAGCAACGCCATACACCCTAGAGCAACTGTAAAATAACCAATAGCCAGCTTGTTGCTGAGGGTAAAATTGATATTTTTTTTTGCTAAAAAGTTGTAAAATACCCCCAATATTGGTGCAAAAATAACTATAAATAAACCATACATTCCATAATACCATGTTGAGGGTATTTGAAAGCCAAAAATGGTTCTATCAATATTATTTTCAGCATATAATGTAAGAAGTCCGTAAGGTAAACCATAAACAATACTCCAAACTATATTTGCAACACACATGGCCATGTAAACGAGTAGTCTGCGTTTTTCTAGTTTTGTAAGGGGAGTCACGGTTTTTTTTATTTTAATAGTATTTTTTGCGTAGTTATTACCCACGTGAGACAAACTTTTTTTGCAGACAATATAAAAATTAACTAGTCCAACAATTAAACCAAAGCCCGCCATAGCAAATGCATAATGATAGCCGTATGTGTTAGAGATATTTCCTGCTAAAAATGATCCAATAAAACCACCAATATTAATAGCCATATAAAACAATGCAAAACCAGACTCTCGGCGAGGATCTTTTTCTTCATAGCATTCACCAACCATGGAGCTAATACATGGTTTTAAAAGGCCGCAGCCAACACACAAAAGAATTAAAGCAACGAAAAAAGCAAATTCGGATTGAATTGCCATAATAAAATGCCCACAGCACATTAAAATTCCACCGACAGCAACAGCTTTTTTTGCTCCAAGATATCTGTCGGCTAAAATTCCTCCTAAAGCAGGTGTGGCATACACAGCTGCCCCGTATAGTCCAGTAATGTAGAGAGCGTCTTTTTCGCTCCACCCCAAACCACCTTTTGTCAGACTTGCTGCTGCGTACAGAACTAGCAGGGTTTGGATAGTATAAAAACTAAATCTTTCCCACATTTCTGTAGAAGCAAGTGATAGGACACCCTTAGGTTGGTTCAGCATATAAAGATACTCTCCATTTTGCGGGAAAAATACTTATTTTTATTATAGTTTGTAACTTTGTCAAGTTCTTTAGAATGGAATATCGTTATCAACAGACTGTGATCCTTGAAAAGGATCTTGGTTTTGTTGTGGATGTTCGTAACCACCGGTATTTTGCGACTGATAATAGTTGGATCCTTGAGGTTCTTCCATTGAACCCATGCCATCTTGATTATCTCTATTGCCAGCAGAGCCTCCTCCATCAATAAATTGCAAATTGTTTGCAACAATTTCTGTCATATAACGTTTTTGACCTTGTGGATCTTGCCAGCTACGGGTTTGCATTTTTCCTTCAACATAAACCATGCGGCCTTTTTTAAGGTATTTTTGCGCAAGTTCAGCTTGTCTGCCCCACAAGACAACTCGATGCCACTCTGTTTTTTCTTCTCGCTTGCCGTCTTTTACCCAAGTTTCGCTGGTTGCAATGCTCAATGTACAAACCTGTGCCCCCGTTGGTGTGCTGCGAACTTCGGGATCTGTGCCTAATCGCCCTACAAGAATGACCTTATTAACTCCTGACATGAAAACTCTCCTAACATTCGTGTAACAATGTGGGTTCACCATGAACCACAAAATAGAGTTACAGCTTGTGCCTCATAAAGGTCAAATTCTCAAATAAAATTATCAGTTTTTTGTAAGAATTGACTAATTATTGGACAATAGATCCGCTAGCATTGATTAATCGCGTCAAAGAAATGTAAAAAACTTTTGTAATTTTAAAGTATTGACTAGATAATAGAGATTATCTTCCGATAACAGTGGTGCGTTTGGGTACAGAAGGTGCTTGATGTGCTTTTTGTGCTATGATAACGAGAGTGATAGTTTGATTTGGAGATAGCATGAAGAACTTTCAAAGAACGCTCAAGCGGCCAGTTTTGTTTTCCGGAGTTGCACTCCATTCGGGTGATACCGTGCACGTGGAAATTCGCCCGGCTTGCGCAGGTACAGGAATCATATTTCAAAGAACAGATCTGAAAGGGAGCCCCTATATTAAGGCTTCTCCAGAGCAGGTTTTTGATACGAGCTTGGCAACGCGCATTGGAACACGAGAGGCTTACGTTTCTACAATAGAACATTTAATGGCGGCTTTTTTCGGCTTCGGTATTGATAATGCTGTTGTGGCTCTTGATAACTGTGAAATGCCAATTCTTGACGGCTCTGCTGCTCCGTTCCTCGTCCTTCTTGATGAAGCTGGTATACTCGAGCTTAAAGAGCCGCGCAAAGTTTTGGTCATTCGTGAGCCCATTGAAGTTATTGATGAAAATAATCCTAGCCGTTTTATTCGTATTGAACCTTCCAAAAAACCACTCATTTCTTATGTTGTTGATTATGCAGGGTCTATTGGTAAGCAGCAAATTTCAATGGATTACAATGCTTGGACATTTTGCGAAGAATTTTCTTATGCAAGAACTTTTTGCTTGAAAGAAGAAATTGAGTACATGCACTCGAAGGGCCTTGCAAAAGGCGGTTCAATGGAAAATGCTATTGTTTTTTCCAAACAGCAGGGTCTCCTCAATGCGCAAGGGCTCAGAAATGAGTTTGAGTTTGTAAAGCACAAAGCCCTTGACTGTATTGGAGACTTGTACTTGCTTGGCGCGCCGATTTTGGGGCATGTCATTGCTCATAAGGCTGGTCACGATCTCCACAACAAGCTTTCCCTTTTAATTCAAAATCAAGTGAAATCAAGGAAAATCTTTGTCCCTAACGCAAAAGAAGTTTTAGCTCCAGGGTTTCAAAATCTACTTTCTTTTCCTAAATCTTTGTCAGATATCAATCGAAGTTTGGTTGGCCTTGCTATTGGATAAATTATTGCCCCAAAATTACTCGGCTCATTGACTATTCCTCAATAAAGCTTAAATTCTTGCCGACCGTCGGTTGTTTTGCTTCATGCAAATAACTTTTTATAAATTACTGCGAACTAGGGCATACTCAAATGGCAACTAAACGTGACTACTATGAAATTCTTCAAGTGACAAAAACTGCGTCCAGCGATGAAATTAAAAAATCGTACCGTAAGTTAGCAATTCAGTATCACCCTGACAGAAATCCGAACGACAAAGCGGCAGAAGACAAATTCAAAGAAGCGGCGGAAGCTTACGAAGTTCTGAGCGATGCGGCAAAACGTCAACGTTACGATCAATTTGGTCATGCTGGTGTTAGTGGCAATGGATTCGGTGGCGGTGGATTCAATAATGTGGATGATATTTTTGAAAATTTTGGTTCAATTTTTGAAGATTTATTTGGCATGGGCGGCGGACGACGCAAGGGTGGCGGAGCCAATCGTGCACGAAAAGGCAATGACTTAAGGTATGATTTAAAAATTACCTTTAAAGATTCCGTATTAGGAGTTGAGAAAAAAATTCAAATTCCTCGTCGTGTTAGTTGTGCTAGCTGCGAAGGAACTGGTGCCGCAAAAGGCAGCAAGCCTGTGAGCTGTTCAACGTGCCGAGGGCAGGGACAAGTGGCAATACAACAAGGTTTTTTCACGTATGCATCAACATGTCCAGACTGTAATGGTGCCGGAAAACGAATTACAAATCCTTGTGGCGATTGCCGTGGTGGCGGTTTTCAAACAAAATCGAGTCAAATTAATGTTAAAATTCCCGCCGGTATTGACACGGGAATGCGCCTTCGGGTAGCTGGTGAAGGGGAGGCCGGTTCAAATGGCGGGCCTTCTGGTGATCTCTACGTTTTTGTTGAAGTTGAACAAGATGAAAAATACAAACGGGAAGAGTTTGATTTGGTGTATTCACTAAAAATTGGTGTGGCTCAAGCAATACTCGGATCGGAAGTTGTTATTGATTGTTTTGAAGAAGAGCCACGTAAAATTGATATTCCAGCAGGTATTCAGCCAGGACAAAGAATTGCAATTCATGGAGCAGGAATTCCTAAACTGGAAAAATACGGACGTGGTAAAGGTGATTTAGTGGTTGAAGTCAATGTGGAAATTCCAACAAAAATCTCAAAAGAGGCCGAAGATCACCTTAGAGAATTTGCTCATAAAATGGGGCAAAATGTAAAAAATAATGCAGGATTTTTTGATAAAATTTTTGGCTAATAAACAATAAAGGGTGATATGTCTATTCATCTATTCAACACGCTTTCGGCGAAAAAAGAATTGTTAACTCCACTTTCTGGAAAAGAAATTAAAATGTACTGCTGTGGAGTGACGCCGTATGGCAGTACTCACATTGGCCATAGCAGAACTTTTTTTTCGTATGATTTATTATATCGCACTCTAAAAGATCAAAATTACGACGTTCGTTGGGCGCGTAATATTACAGATGTTGATGACAAAATAATTAACAAAGCAAATGAAGAGAAAACCACATGTGCAAATATTATTTCTCGTTATGTCAACGAACAAAACGAAATGTTAGATATTTTTAGTTTATGCCGTCCTCAACATGAGCCTATGGTAACAGAAAATATTTTGCAAATAATTCAAATAATTCAAAAATTAATTGAAAAGAACTACGCTTACATCAGTAATTCAGGTGTTTATTTTCGAGTGAGAAAATTTTCGGAGTACGGTAAATTAAGTAAAAATAAAATTGATGATTTAAAAACAGGGGCTCGCATAGAAGTTGATGAATCGAAAGAAGACGCCCTTGATTTCGCTCTTTGGAAGTTTGCAAAGCCAGAGGAAATTTTTTGGAGCTCACCATGGGGCGATGGCCGTCCTGGTTGGCATGTTGAATGCTCAGCCATGATTCATTCTATTTTTGGGGATTCCATTGATATTCATATGGGTGGGCGTGATTTAATATTCCCCCATCATGAGGCTGAAATTGCGCAATCGGAGGCCGCGACAGGCAAACCTTTGGCATCTATATGGATGCATGCTGGTATGGTCACGCTTTACGGCGACAAAATGAGCAAAAGCACCAATCATTATGTGCCTATTAAGGACTTTTTAACCAAATATCCACCAGAAGTGTTGCGGTTGGTTTTTTTATCGGTTTCTTACTCACAGCCGTTGGATTTTACTTTTGAGTTGGTGGATGAAAATTTAAAGAAACTGTGTAAATTATACCGTTTTGTTGCTTTGGTGGATTCTTACTTGGAAAGTAAAAATATTAACACAGAAAAAAAAGAATGCGCTCAAATTATTTTTTCTGATTTAGAAGGTTTAGCGCAAAAGATGCGTTTACATTTATGTGATGATTTAAATAGTGGCTTAGCACTTGCAACCATGTTTAACTTTATAAAAACTATCAACAGTGGCTTGAGCAAATTAGAGAAATTAAATCAAAATTTAAGCCAAAAAGATTTTGATATTCTCTTGCAGTATTGGCCTCAATTTAAAAATTGGATTCAAGAAGCTCTCGGCATTTTAATAAATAAACCCGATGAATTTTTTGAAGTTTTGCGAAAATATAATCTTGGTGCTGAGATTTCTATTAGTCAAATTGAGAAAAAAATAGAGGAAAGAAAATTAGCGCGAGATAATAAAAATTGGATCGAATCTGATAGAATACGAGATGAATTACTTGCCCAAGGAATTCAAATTCAAGATACGCCTTCCTCTGGAACAAAGTGGACAGTCATTATTTAATGAGAGTTTTTTAAATAATTTAGCTTATGAACCTGTCTTAATGTACTTACCTCAGTAGAATAATTACAAACATCGTTTAAATCAATCCATTTTAAGTCTAAAGATTCAGAAGAAATTTCAAAATTCTCATGTTCTGCCACTAAAATAAAACGGACGTCATAATGATAATGAGCGGGCTCTGCTTTTCTTTCTGGTATGAGGTGAATGTCCAAATCAAAGGGAATAATATTATGAAAATTTTCTGATGAAACTTGAATAGGAAAGTTTAAAATATCGACAAAATTAAAATTTTCTATGCCTGATTCTTCACGGGCCTCTTTCAAGGCTACATTTTGAAGAATAATTTCACCATCAGCATGGCCTCCAAGTTGCAGCCACCTGCAAAGTTTTGCGTGATAAGTGAATAATACCTTTGTAAAGGTTTCGTTAATAACAAATGCAGAACCTGTAATGTGACCAAATAAATTATCTCTAGATAAACAATTAGGATTCGTTTCAATAAATTGGTTAAATTTTTTCACAATATTGAGTTGTTCATCAAAATTATTTTGGTAGAGTTGAATTGCTTTATTTTCATAATTTGAAATGAGATTTAATAATTTAGAAGTCATTTATTTTATCCTTTCTTATTTTATAAAATAATTTAACAATATATACCCATAAAACTGCAAAAATAATTAAAAATCCACCAAATAAATTTGGTACCGACATAGTTTCATTTAAAATAATGTAACCAAAGAAACAAGCAAAAACAGGCTCAATAATGTAAATTACAGCAGCTCGTTCTGGTGAAGTATAACCTTGATAACGACTTTGAATCCACGTTGCTAAAACCATGGCTATAACTGCTAAATAAATTAACGCTAAAATTGCTCCTGTTGAAATGTGTGTCGTATAAATATTTGATTTATAAAATGGCATGAAGATTAAAGAAAATAGCCCGACAAAAGTCACTTGCCAAAAAGAATAAATGAGTGGAAATGGTTTGTATTCCATGGCCCATTGTAGAGAATGAATTTGAATAGAAAAGCAAATTGCTGTTAGAAGAGTCCAAAAATCTCCAATATTAATTCCAGTTTGACCAAAGGGATTGCATAAAAAATACATTCCACAAAGTGCGATTACACATGAAATGATGTCGTTTCGTGAAGGAGATCCTCTTTTGAAGAGAGGAGAGAGTAGGGGAACAAAAATAACGCTTAAGTTTGTAATAAAAGCGCTGCGCCCTGAAGATATTGTTTCTAGTCCAATAGCCTGGGAAAAATAAGAAGTAAAATACAAAATACCTAAAATAGCTCCCATAGGCAGGAGTCTTATAAGATTTTTTTTATTTTGTTTTATAAGTAAGATAAAGGGAAGAAATATGAGTCCTGCTATTATGCCTCGTAAAAAAACGAGTTGCAGTGAATGCATTTCCTGCAAAACAATGCGAATAAATGGAAATGTAAGCCCCCAAATGAAAGTCGCCAATAAAAGAGCGAGTTCTCCTTTTGTTCTTAACGTGGTGTTCATGTTAAACCTATTTACGTTCTTCTTGACTTTTTCTCGCAATTTTTGCAGTGAGATTTCTAGGAATAAACCTTGTAGAGCAAACAGCAATTTTATTAAAAATGCCTGGCACAATAACCTTTTTGTGGCCAAAAAAACCATTATATCCCGCCATGGCAACAGAAGCAGAGTCTGCCATTGGCAAAAACGATTTTAACAATTTTGAATTTTGCATGTTTGCGGAAGTAAAAAAATTTGTTTTTGTCACGCCAGGGCACAAAACACTGACATGCACACCAGTACCTGCTAGTTCGTTTGAAAGAGCTTCACTAAACGAAGTGACATAAGCCTTGGTTGCATAATATACAGCCATTAACGGTCCTGGTTGATACGCCGCAATAGAAGCTACATTCAAAATTCCACCAGTGCGTTTTGCAACCATGGAGGGAAGAAATATTTTAGAGAGTTCAGTGAGGGCGGTGACGTTGACTTGCACGCATTCCGACTCTTTTTTAAAATCGGTATCTTTAAAAAATCCAAAATTGCTAAAGCCTGCGTTGTTAATCAAATAGTCCACAGTTAAATTGAGAGCTTTTACTTTGCGCTCTATTTCTTGAGCAGCACCAGGTTTGCTAAGGTCGCAACTGATGATGGAACATTTTACGCCGTGTTCTTGTGATAATTCTTTTGCGAAAGTGTTTAGTTTATCTTCGTTTCTGGCAACTAAAATAAGATTGTGTCTATTTTTTGCAAATAATTTTGCGAATTCATAGCCAATTCCACTTGATGCACCAGTAATAAGTGCAGTTGTGTGTTTTATTTCTGGTAAATTTGAGGTCATAAATATTATCCAATAAAATCAATATATTACGTGAAAAAATCTCAAAGGAATGTCTTTTTTCATTCATTTGAGATTCTATACTTTTGTGTTTAAAATGCAAATTATCTTCAATATGGCTTTGGCTTTTCGACCTCTTTCGGAAAGAATATTTTTTTGCTATCTCCCCAAAAAAAAGTAGCGCCTTGTGCAAGTTTTTGAAAAACTTCGATAGCTTCTTTTTTGGAGGTAAAATCGACATAAGCTTCTCTATATTCTCCAATTTGTAGATTTGTGTATTTAATAAGGACTCGAAACATCCCATTGTTAAGCCGTACGATATCAACCCAATTTGCGGTAAAGCCAATGGTGTAAGCTGGTGTTACGTAGAAAATAATATAAAATATTAGAAAGTATTTAAGAATTTTATTTTTCAATTGAACGCTCTAAGCTTGTATTTTTTAATCTTTGAATAAAGATCGGTAAAGTTGCGTTCAAAGAGGAGGAAAAATTTGCATTATAGATTTTCTGATGTGGCCTAAATGATATACCAAGGCATAATTTCAAGAATGAAGCTTTTGCTTGTATCTCCTCCATCTGCTTTGTACAGAGCTGTTTTGTGGTTTTCCATGGTTAAACGCTTTTCAATGCCAGACACAATTTTTGCGTCCGCTGGTGTTTGCGGTCTTTCACTATTTTTTGTTTGAATGAATTGTAACTCATTATTAAATTGGTAATCATTAACACTGAGGGCTGAATTTTGCTCACCATTTTTTATGATACTAACAATTGGCACAAGGTTCATGAATAAATTTTGTTTTTCATTTGGAATAGAACAAAGATTTTTTTCGTTAATGCTGTAAAATAAACTATGTGTTTCTAGATAATCTAGATCTGGAATGGTTGGAATAATTTGTTTATAAATAGCATCTCCATAATTGAATTCATATGGAATTATTTCTACAGCTATTCTTTCTGAATTAAGGCTTTCTTGTTTAGAAATAAAGACATCATTTTTTTCTTGGGGGGACAATTTATTTTCGATGACTTCTTTATTCTCTGAAATATTTGTTAAGAATTGTGTTTTATTTTCTAATGATTCTACTATACTTGACCATAATAATTTTTCATTAAAATTATATGTTGTACAGTTATCGCAGTTTGAAATAGAAGTAGGAACCGTCACAAAAACTTGATAAATCCCTTCTGGTATGTTGAAAAAAATTCCAGAAATTTCTTTTTTATTAATATCATTTTCGAGAGGTATAAAGCTTGAAACATCTTCACCAGAAATGTTTTTCAAATATATTTTAATTTTTTTGTTGTCAAAATAAAAATGAGAGATATCAATATTTAAAATAACTGAGCCAACGTCTGGATTACTCAAGAGGTTTAATTTATCAGCCGGAATAAGCTTTGAGTCAAATACTTTCAATGCAAGTGGTTCATATTTATCTACATAAGTTTGGCCTGGTGAAAAGTCTTCAACAGAATTCAGTAAATTTTTAGTAAGAAGAGAATTTCTTGGTTGGAATATAAAAAATTGTTGTTGATTTTCTCCTTCCAAACGGTAGTTTATGTTTAAAAATTCATCTCCCAATGGCAAATAGAAGGCATCTTTGCTGTTATTGTTATCCAGAAGGACAGAAGAGTAGTCAGAGCTTGTTGAAAAGTTGACGTTATACAATGGATTTTCAGAATAAAATTGAATAGGTCGAAACAACTCAGATTTTGCGTCAAACTCAATACTTGTTGCAAAGCTGTCAAAGGGTAAATAAACAAAAAAAGTTTTAAAAACTCCATTGTTAAGTTTTAGCCTGAGAAAATACAAAAAACTATTATCTGTGGATTCAACATTAAAAAAACAAAAATTGCCATTTTCTGACAAAAAATTTTGTTGTAAATCTGGTAGATTATTATTGTTAAAATATTTTGCACTAAATACCATTTGGTCTTTACTATCTTGTAAATAAACCTCTGCCCCAGTGGTTTCAAAAGTGCTTAATCCAGTAATTCTACCGCACAAACCTGCCTTTGCAATACTTTGAGGGGTTCCAAATGCTTCTGAAAGAGCAGTTGTGACAGAATTTCGCTCTAAATACACGGTATAAATTCCTGAATTTTCTGAGATATTAACAAGTAGAGAGCGTTTGTTTAAAAGTCCATTTCTATCAGAAAAAAATAAAATTAATGAACTTCCCGTCGTAAATGTATTTTCAAAAACAAAATGCCCATTGGAATCAGCATACTGATAGAAATCTTCAGCTGTACTATTAAAATTAACAACTCCACTTACTTGAACTAGAATGGTTGTGGGATCAATTCCTTCTGGTACAAAAATTTGCCCCTCTATTTTTCCATATTTTAAAACGGTTTTATTTTCTGTTTTTTTGTCCAGGCTAGATAAAAAGGAGTCTGACAATAAAGAGGCATTTTCTAATTTATTTTCAGCAAAAGAGATTCCACTCCATAAACAAAATATGTAGATGTAGAAAAAAATAAATTTTTGAACAACCTTCAAAACGACACCTTTATATTTTATCAATGAATTGCAGAGTTCTACTCTGAAATTGTATACTCCCCACAGGGTGTTGATAGCTGCAAATACGCCCATCGCCAAGTTATGACTAGGAAAAAATTCAGCCATACGGAGGTCAAAAGCTCACATATCCTTGATTATCAAGTTATTTCTTGCTTTGTTGTTTATTTATTGGTAACATTTAAATAGAGGATAAGGTTATGTATAATTTGAAATATGTCACAATTGCAGCAATTTTTATTGCCACTCACAGAATTTATGCTTTTGAAAATTATACAAGCTTTATAACAAGTTCAAATAGTTTAGCAACCACTCAATTCAATTCCGAGGAGAAGAATTCAGACCCCTCTATTCCTGTAGATGAGAACAAACCTGGTAGCAACTATGACAAGCTAATTGATGAACAATATCGATTTAAAGAGCTCTTAGGAATTTACGTGCGCGTAAAAGATAGAGTGGAACACCCTGTGCAGTTTGAGCATACCTTTTTGAGTAGCGGAGTTGTGCTTAACGTAGGACCAGCTATTGCTATGGATGACGGTATAGCGAACATGAACAATATGAAATTCATGGTTCAGGTGTCTGCGCATTTTCTTTAGAATCTGAAAATTATGTCTTTTGAATAGGCATTCACCTCTTTCTTTGTGTCATGAATTATATTCAAAAAAGTAGAAAAATAATTTTGATGAGAAGGAATGACCGCTATTTTATTATTAAAAAATGCGTTGGATAAAAATTGAATGAGTTCTTTAATGATTAAATTTTCTAATGAAGTATCTTGTAGAGGTAAAACTTCATTATTTCCCTTCATACCTCCATTTTCATGGTGAAGCCAATTAAAAAATTTTATAGTGTAATTTTTGAACATATTAATATCAAACAAAATGATTACAATTTGCGCTCTCATTTCATTTATTTTTGAAATGAGATTATTAAAATAAGCATTTACAAATTCTTCAATGGATAATACACCGGCAGACTTTATGTATTTTATGATTTCTGTTTTTGGTAGAGAAAATATAGATGTATGTTGGCTTAAAATTAGCCATTTTGAAATATTATTAGCTCCATTTTTTGGTTGTGCTTGAATTAAAATAGATTCTTGTTCAAAAACAGACACATGGCCTTGAATGATATAATTGACTAAATATTGTTCCAAGAAGCAGGGTGTGACCTTAATTTCCACTCCTTCATTAAGGCTATTTAACATAGAACTTGAAAAAGCTCCAACTCCCAAAAAGCTCTCTTCGCTGTATCCTTTGTGAATATGATCACTGATAAAGTCCATACAAGCAGCCATATTTTCAAGTATATACACATCTCTCATAATTATTTTTTCCGTACATTTTTTGCAATTGTATCAAGAATTCCATTAACAAATGAATGAGAATGAGCAGAACCAAATTCTTCAGCTATAGCCGTTGCCTCTGAAATAATGATAGGGGTGTCCGTTTCTAGCCTTTCAAGCAATTCAACAATTGCGACTCTTAGAACGGCAAGATCGACCTTTGCAATTCGCGATAATTTCCAATTTGTGGCATATTTTTCGATGATAGCGTCAACTTCTTGTCTGGATGTGAAAATCTGATTAAGAAGAGACTTTAAAAATTCTTTTTGATTTTCAGGGACACTGCTTTGTACCATGAAATTATTTAAGGTTGTGTCATTTAGAAAAAGCTGTTGATTTATGTCTTGCTGATAAACAAATTGCACTGCATATTTTCTAATTAGTTTAAAGTCCTCTGATTTTAAACCGGAAGCTTCTTCTATCATGTTAATTTACCACCTGTTTTTTTCTTAACTATTTAACAAAATTTTTCCGACAATCATCCGCTGAATTTGCGATGTTCCTTCATATATTTGAAAGATTTTTGCGTCCCGCATGAGCATTTCGACTGGATATTCCCGATTATACCCGTAGCCTCCAAAAACTTGTACGGCATCCGTGGTAATACGCATACATACATCTGCGGCAAACATCTTAGCAATAGACGCATAATAAGTATTTTTTTTCCCTGAGTCGATTTCACAGGCAGACTTCCAAACAAGTAGGCGTCCTGCCTCAATGTCTCTGGCCATTTCCGCTATCATAAAACTGACGCCTTGATTTTCTGAAATAGGTTTGCCAAACGCGGAACGTTGCTTTGCATATTCTATTGCGCATTGCATGGCTCGCTGAGAAAGTCCAATACACTCTGCAGCCACAGCAGGCCGCGTTCTATCGAATGCACTCATGGCGAGTTTAAAACCATCGCCTTCTTTGCCCAGCAAATATTTTTCAGGTATTTCAACATTATCAAAGGTAACTCCACGAGTATCGCTACAGCGTTGCCCCATGTTATCTTCTTTTTTGCCAATTTTAACCCCAGGGGTCGTGGCGGGGACTAAAAAACCGCTCATGCCCTTGTGGCCTGCTTGCGGGTCTGTTTTTGCGAGAACAAAGAACCACGATGCATAATTAGCGTTGGTAATCCACATTTTTGAACCGTTGATAATGTACTTGTCATGTACTTTTTTAGCGGTTGTCTTTATTCCTGCCACATCGCTTCCTGCTCCTGGCTCAGTAACGCAATAGGAAGCCATTTGGCATTCATCTACCATTGGCGCTAAAAATTCTTTCCAAACAATTTTATTATCAGACAGAATAACAGGAATGGCTGCTAAGTCATTGGCGAGTGCAGCGGTACAAAAGCCAGCACTGCCCATAGCAAGTGCCTCAGAAATTAAACAATGGCCCAACGTGCCGAGGCCCAATCCTCCCACTTCTGTGGGAACAAAAGCATTCACCAATCCTAATTTATGTGATTTTTTTAGCAAATCTAGGGGAAATTTGGCGGTTTCATCGAGTTCACGAGCTTTAGGCCAGACTTCCTTTTCAGCAAAGTCTTTTGCCATGTTGAATAACTGTTGATTTGTTTCATCTAAGTCAAACATTCTGTTCTCCCATTTTGTTACCTAAATTTGATTCAAAAAGTCATTTAAGCTATTATAAACGAAATCCAATTTTAACACATGAAGATGAGGCTTTTTTATGTCACCCAATTCCAATTCAAAATTTAGTTTTATGAAAAATATGTTTAATGGCCGTATTCCGCACGGCCATTTGTATCAATTTCCTTTTTTTACGAGCAATAGAGAAAGTGATTTTAAGCTTATGCATGATTCAATCTCAGATTGGATGAAACAAAATGTTGACAGTCTGAAATTTGACCAAGAAAAAAAATTGCCACCAGAAATTATTCAAAGCCTTCGAGAAATGGGGCTTTTTGGCCTCATTATTCCTGAAGCTTTTGGAGGGAGTGAATTCACTCAGACTTTTTACACAAGAACGTTGGAGTTGCTAAACCAAGGGGATACCTCTGTTACTTTGACTGTAGGGGCGCATACGTCCATAGGTTTAAAGGGCCTTTATTTGTACGGTAACGAACAACAAAAAGCAAAATATATGCCAAAACTTGCTACAGGAGAAATGATTGCGTCATTTGCCTTAACGGAACCTGGAGCCGGTTCCGATGCAGCAGGAATAAAAACAAGAATTGTTCGTCAAGGTGACAAATATATTTTAAATGGTTCAAAACTCTGGATTACAAATGGAGGATTTGCATCTTTTTTTACTGTTTTTGCAAAGGAAGAAATAGACGGCGAAGATAAAGTCACTGCAATTATTGTTACAAGAGATATGGGTGGGGTGACTAATGGCCCTGAAGAACATAAATTGGGAATTAAAGCTTCTTCTACAGTAGAAGTTTTTTTTAAAGATGTGCCTGTGCCTGTGGAAAATGTATTAGGAAAACCAGGCGATGGATTTAAAATTGCCATGGGTATTTTGAATCAGGGTCGATTGGGTTTAGCCGGCGGTGCAATTGGTTCCATGAAATCTGTGTTTGATGAAAGTGTTGTATACACAAAAAACAGAAAGGCATTTGGCCACTCTGTTTCCGATTTTCTATTAATTCAAAATTTAATTTGTGAAATGGCAATGGATATTTATACGACAGAGGCCATTACATATTTTACGACAAATTTAGTTGATGCGGGTGATGTTGATTACAGTATTGAGGCTGCCATATGCAAGGTTGCGGCGTCGGAAGCCGCGTGGAGATGTTTAAATACCTCAATGCAAATTCATGGTGGAAACGGTTATATGGTTGAGTATGGCATTGAAAGAAAACTAAGAGATGGGCGTATTTCTCTTATTTTTGAAGGTACAAACGAAATTTTAAGGCTTTTTATTGCCATGACAGGTATCAAAGAAATTGCTTCAGAATACAAAAAAGTAGGAAAAGAATTGCAGTCTATAAAAAGTCTTGATTTTTTAACTAATGCAATTGGAAAAATCGGATTTCTATCTGAGTTTGCTTTGAAAGAAGTTAAAAAAACGGTGTATCCAGAAACGTTGGAAGGTTTTCATAGCGCACTCGGAAAAGAGTGTGCAAGGCTTTCTGCTGCAACTCAAATTCTATCTGTATCTGCTTCAAAATTGATCCGTAATTATGGGCAAAAACTTGTCGATGAACAGCTCCAAATGATGAGGCTTGCAGACATATCTATAGATACTTTTATTATTGCTGCCGTGCTTTCTCGTATACACTCTGTGCTTGACAAATCAGGGGGAGTGGAAGCAAATAAGGAGGAGTATGATATGGCTTGTCTTATCATAAGAAATGCGAAATTGAGAATTAATCAAAATGAATATGACATTAACAAGAATCATGATGAAACAATTAAAAAAATTGCAAAGAAAATTATTGATTCTGATAAATATCCATATCATATAGATAAGTATAAATGAAATTGAAAAGAGTGTTAAAAAATGTCAACAGAACCTAAAAGTGAAAATCCTCTACCAACATGTCAGTGTGGTCACAATAAAAATCATCCCATGGTGCAAGCAAAGGGTGAATATACTACACTAGGGCATTTTCTAGTCATTTTTGGGGTCACATATAAGCCACTAAAAGTTCGCTATTTTTGTTTAAAATGCAATAAATATTTTGATGAAACAACAGATGAAAATATATTAAAATATTTTTCATAATTTTCAGGTCATTTTTTTGACGTATTCTTCAATTATCCCAATTTAAGCCGAATAAATCTTGTCAAAAAGTTTAATTTTGGGAGTGATAATTTTGATTGTAATTTTATTTTCCGCGGCTCTAATTTTTCTTTTAACCCTTTCGTATCTCATATTTTATTTAAGGTTAAAATTGAAAAATAACAGGAAAAAAATTAAATTATTGTTATTTAACAATAGATTAAGTCGAATACGTACTTTTGAAAATATCTCAGAAAATATTTTAAGAGACATACTTGAAGCCTTGAAAGAGTTAAATGGGTCGTATGAGCAAGTTTATGCCATAACGCCTTTACTTTTTGATATTCGAAAATATGGGGAGCAACTTTTGGCACAGAGAAGGTTTTACCATAGGATCTTTTTTCCTGACAGCGAGCAGAGGTTAACCTACAAAATTCGCCGATTGCATCAGGCTGAAAATTTTATAAAGTGCCTATCAGGGAATCAAAGGAAAGGTCGAAACAATGTTTCAACCTCTGTTTTGAGAAAGGTGGGAGGCATATCATGATATCTAGCAACGTAACAGCATTCTCTTCTCTGCGAAAAAAAAGAAAGAGTGAAGAAATTTGGTATTGCCGTGAAGGTTGGAATGGTGATTCTCGCGACGGTCAATTCATTAATGGTGACGGATATCATTATTTCGAAATGAAGGGTGACGGTTTTATTCAAAAAGCGTATGAGTACTATGAGACAGATGACGGAGAAGAGCGTGTTGCAATAGTGCCTGAACTTGTTGGAATCAATTGGTTTAGTTTTTTTGGATTTGAAGATGAAGAATTACTTGAAGCTATTGCAGAACATGAATTTATATATGTGGAGCAGCTGCTGAAAAATTAATAAATGAGGACCCCGTGAAATACTACGATTTACTTGGTGTGAACAAAAACGCATCAACTGATGAAATAAAGAAGTCTTATCGTAAACTTGCCATGCAATACCACCCAGATAGAAACCAAGGGAACAAAGCCGCAGAGGAAAAATTTAAAGAAATTTCAGAAGCTTATGCCGTGTTGTCAGATAATGAAAAGAGGCGTCAGTATGACATGCTAGGCGACAGCCGATTTTCTCAACAGCAGGGAGCGAATTTTCACGAGGATGTCTTTAACAATATTGATTTTGACAGTATTTTTCGTGAAATGGGTTTTTCTAGTTTTAGTGGTTTTGGAAGGCAAGGAGGGCGAGGCCGAAAGGCGGGTCCATTCCGTCAGCAAGAACCGGAAGATTACTCAAAATATGATATTGAGCAAAATATTGATATCGGATTTATGGAAGCTTATAACGGGTCTGAGAGGCAAATCAATTTTTCACTCTCCAATGGAGAAAAAATAGATACTAGAATTAAAATTCCAGCTGGAATTGAAGGTGGCAAAAAACTTCGTATCAAAGGCCACGGACAAACCGCACCAAATGGCAGAAAGGGAGATCTTTATTTAAAGGTGCGTGTTATGGCTCATCCTACGTTTATTCGTAAAGAAAGTGACGTTGAGGTTGAGATGAAAGTTCCTTATTCGCTTATGGTTCTTGGTGGAAGCTTAGAAGTTCCCACTCCACAAGGTAACAAGAATATTAAAATTCGTGCTGGTATGCAAAATGGCATTAAAATGAGGTTAAAAGACCTTGGGTTTCCGGAGCTCAACAATACTTCTCAGCGTGGAGACCTCTATGTTGTGCTCACCGTGAAGGTTCCTACAAGTGAGGAATTGACACCTGAAGCTCAGGAAATTATTCAAAATCTTCAGGCAACTGGTTTTTAAATATTAATTTTGATAGAGTTACTCTTTGTTTTGCTCATAATGTATGTAAAGGGGAAATTATGTCAGGTGCATTTAAATATCTTGCCGAAGGAAGTGTCGATGAAGTTAAAGTTAAGTTAACAAGTATACTTGCGACCGAAATTAAAAAAGCTTATGTAAAAACTTCTTGGAATAGCAATGAACTCATCATTCGTATTGAAAAAATGGGCACAAGCGAAATTAAAATTCAATTGAAAGACCAAAATAACAAGTGTTCTATTCAAGAATCAAAACGATCAATTTCCATGATGCATAAACCGTTTATCGGTGAAGTTGAAAAAATTGTGGATGACCTTTTGGTTAATAAACTGGGTGCCAGTGCGTGTCCTTAAAGTTCGTCTATTGTTCTCTATTTCTATTCACCTCATGTGTAACACAGTCTGTTCAATATGACGTACGTTCAAATATCAATATAAAACAAGCGGAAATTTTTTTTCATACTTCTTTTAGTGAGGAAGACAAGGTACTAATTTCTTCTTTGCAAAAATTATTACTTTCCTTTGAAGAACTTTCAAAAGCAAATTTTAATAAGACATTAGAGCTTTCAAAAGAAGTTATGTATACATCGGGATTAACACCTGAAATATATAAGTTCTCTTTGAAGTCCTATTCTATCGCAAA
>JAZKEW010000003.1:2545-18515 GCA_040386785.1 Bdellovibrionota bacterium | reverse complement strand
GTTTGCTACACTCGCAATATGATTAAATCGTTTTTAGAGTGAGCATGCAAAATGAAATTTAGAATTTATTTTATTTTTATCTTCTTATTTTCATTTATTTTTTCAATGACTTCTTATGCTGCACCATATAATTGGTCAGTTGATTCTACTGAAGCAACACAAGTTATATATAATTTTAGCTCCTATGCTTTAGGAGGTTCAATAGACTCCGCAGCGCATGTTCTCAAAATTACGGGACATGGACCTCCTGCCATTACGGTCACTTTTCATCTTCCAGCGAGCTGTAAAATAGGCAACACAACAATGAATCAAAGCAATACTTATCTTCTTGTTAATGGTACCCAGTATTCAACAAATTCAACTATTCCTACAAATTTATTGACAGCCTCCCAAGGAGCGACAACGGCGGTTCGATTTGCGAACACATCCCCTCATGTTGGTGGAGCGGTATCATGCGTCGGTGGAAATTTAACATTGAGTTATTAACAGGAGCGAGCCATGATTGTGCGGTATGTGAAAGAAATTGTTTTTTTATTCAGTCTACTGATTTTTTTTAAAGCTTATGCAGCAAATCTTTTTGTGACTCCTATTTCTCAATATGTTTTATCTTCTACAAGTGCTAACATCACTTTTTTAAATAGTGGAAATAATGTTGGCTATCTTCAGTACACCCCTGGTTGTATTATCAACAATCAAAAACTGTCTGGTGATGATTGTAAAAAATATTTTGATTTTAATTTAACTGATATGTATGAAAATGAGCTCACTGGTGTCATTGGTATTCCTCCAAATAAACAAATTGATAAAGAAGTGGTGTTAAAATATAAGCCCGTTGGGAACGAGCCTTTCTACGCAATTTTTAACCCACTATTTACTGTGATCGATGCTTCTTCTACACGAAAAAAAGATTCTGTTTCCTTTCAGTTTCGTTTTTCTCCTGGTGCTTTATTTGTCTATAACCCTAAAAAAGATGAATTAAGTTTAACATCGTTTACCACAAATTTTGATCAAAAAAAAGTTCGTTCTGTTCGTTTTGAATTTGATTTAAATAAATTAAAATACCCGCAGGTTGTGTCTGTAAATGCTAAAATAATTGATAAGAAAACAAAAAAAATAATTCGCTTCATAGACTTGTCAAAAGATAGAATCGTTGATCCATCTCGTAAAACTTTAGAATTGTCAGAAAGCATTGATACAGAAAAAGGAGATGCCAGTTCTCTTTGTTATGAGTTGTACATTATAGAGAATTTAACAAAGTCATTTTATAAAATAAACAGTAAGTGTTAGCATGTATGCAATTTTTCTTAAAGTTATTTTTATTATTTTTAACGGTAATGTTTCTTTATAAAGCAAATGCAGACAATTTAAATGTCATTGAACTTAACTTACTCTCTTCTACTGCAACCATAAGTCTATCAGATACAAGCTGTCATTTTTTGCTAGACAACAGCACAAATTACGCTATTTTGCCAAAATCAGAGAATAAAAATATTTTTGAAGTGAGCGCCTTGAAAATAAATCAGACGTCTGCAACGGTTATTTTTACGTGTAAAAATGGAGAGTATGTTTATCAAATTAGGTACACGAATACATCGCCAATTCTAAGAAGCTATAACAGCTACAGTTACGATCAGCGTAAAAACTCATATGGCGCCATTTTTGGCTATTCTCCCGATTCTGCCATGACTCAGTCTTTTCAATTAAATGATAACTCTTATAACAATCTTTTTTTTCAATTTAATCACACCGATTTAGATTTAAAAAATGGATATTATAGCAATGACTTTCAAGCTCGCTACAACGGAAATTATTTGGACGAAGGCTTGGCCAACAATAGCACTCTCGGCTTAGAATTAAGCAATGGTATGAGTTCGTTGGGACGATTTGACTCATACCAGGCAACAACTGGATTGTACGGCTATAATTTTACCCTTCAACAATTAAAATACGCTGCCGATTCTCGACCAACCAATACTCTCTCGCTATATGTGCCACTGCCTTTTACACTTCAGTTGAGTTATTTAGATAAAAGTGATGGAAGCAAAGAATATGTCGCTCAAAAAATTTCGACTGTAAATTTCAAAAATATTCAAAGTAACAATATTATTACCTACGATAAAGTTCAAAAAAATTCACAAGAACAAGTTGGTGGAGTGTCTAGTCTTGAAACTTTGTCTATTAATAACTTTTCCAACTATTTTTTTAACAGTTTTGTGTACCAACAAATTAACTTTAATGCAGTCTGTTCTTTTCAAAGCAATTGCAGTTTGACGAATGCAGGTACCTCCTATAATTATCAAGATCAAGAAGTTGTTTCAAAAGTTGGTTATAACCCAATTCCAAACCAGTTGTTTTTATATTATCAACATTATTTTTGGCAAAATTCCGATGTTATTTTTAATTATAGTAAAACGTATTCACCAATTGCTTCTTTGCAAAATAACTCCGTGACAAAAACAACAAGCCAAAGTTCTTTAGATCAATTTTATTCTATTATGGATGCGCGTATTTTAAAAGAAAACTGGCTTTATACCCTCACTCTTCCTTTACTGTTTGTTAATACGAATTCTTACGCCATTGCCAATGTTCAATACAATTCTGAAAATATTGGCGCGTTTTGCAATTATCAAATATCTCAGACACACCAACAGAATTGGGAAAATTTCACTTGGAATGTTTCTGTTGGTTTAAATTATTTTCCGAATTATGGATTTAAACAAGCTGTAAATACAGTGAGAAGTCATAAATTATATGGATATGTTTTATCGAATATGAGCACACCTGAGGAGAATGCAACTGTATTGCTAGCGTTACCTGGCGGAAAAACACTTTCTACTAAAGCAAATACAGAAGGAAAATATGCATTCGATGATGTGCCTGTTTCAGGCAATTTTAGCTTGACTGCAAAAAAGAATTCTTTTGAGGATACGGTTATTTTTCGTAAGGATTTAGATGTGGTGGCCCAACAAAAGGATATTCAAATTCCAACTTATATGCTTGTTAATGTGCACTTTATTTTATTAACGCGTAGTGGTACGCATAAAAAAGAAATTAAAGAAGAATTGCCAAATATTGTGAACCAGCAGATGGAATTTAATGTTGTTACGGCAAGTTTAAAAGCAATTTACTCGCAGAATAAAATTTTTATTCGACGTGATGGCTTTGCAAAATTTGAAGTTCATCCAGAATTTTTGCCGTTTAAATATGTTGTAAAAAAGATGAGTATGGAGGGGGTGGATACAGTAAAAAATAGTGAGGTGGCCTTAAATGTTTATTTGGTGGAAAGAATTTAGGCGGCTTTTTTGGGCTCAAATTTCATTTTTTCTGAAATGCCGACTCGTCTCAACATTTCATTTGCTAACACCTCAATAAAAGGCTCTGGAAAATGGTCTAAAGCTTCGGCCAATCTTTTCGCCATCATAAAACTTACATTTGATTTACCAGACTCAATTGAATGAATAAATTGTTTTGTTTTTCCTATACGTCTAGCAAGTTCTACCTGAGTAATATTATCAGTTTCACGCATGCTTTCTAAAAACTCTCCAAAAGTCAAGTCACCCAAAAATTCATTGACAATTTCTTCTGAAGAATAAATTTCTTGCTCAATAGACATGTGGCGTTACCTCCTCTACGGATATAAATTCTATAATTTCACCTTTTATTTCGTAAATTGCACGCCACTGGTTGTTTAGACGAATCGATCTTTGTCCTCTACGTTGGCCTTTCAGAGTTTCATCGTTCCAACCAGATCGTTTGCGAACTTCTTCAATTCCGTGCTTTTCTACTTCCATGATCCACGCAGCATATTTTCGACGACATTGGACTGGAGCATCCGCTAATCCCTTCTTCGCCAATTTTGTGGTTTCCACCCTGGTAATCATAGAGCCCTCCTTAACACAAAGTCAATATAATAAATTGACTCTAAAAAGTCAATAAAATTAATTTACATTATAGAACTATATGAACTTTAATAAACTAGAAGCATCCTCCAAGAGCTTAAACTCAGTCTCATTTTGCTGTAATTGCTTTTTAGCCCCTTCAACAATATGCGTCGGCGCACCATCCACAAAAGACGATTGTGCAAGTTTATTTTTAGTAGCGGCAATAACTTGTGTTAATTTATCCATTTTTTGCTTTAAACGTTCTACTTCTGCGTTTTTATCAACAAGCCCTTCAAGGCTCACAAACAATTCAATTCCATTCACAATAGCAGGAGCGCAAAAACCATTTTTATCCGTTGAAAAATGAAATTTTGCCTTTGCTAAAAACTCCATTTGTGGGCTCAAATTTCCAAAATGCTCGCCAGAATTTTTTGTATAAACATGCAAATCAGTTGCCGGGTGAATATTGAATTGTCCACGAATTGTACGAACGGTCCCAACCACGTTTTGCACTTCGCGCATACTTTGAATAGAAGATTCTATAACCATTTGAGGTTGCGGAGTTGGCAGTGCGGCGAAGCCCAGTGTTTTTCCTTCCAGTGAAAAAATATTTTGTGCAATTTCTTCTGTGACAAAAGGCATAACTGGGTGAAGAAGTCGTAAAATACCATCAAAAATTTGTAAGCCGACTTCAACACTTTCCTTTGCCAGTGATTGATCTTGTAATTCATTGAGTCGTGGTTTGATAAGTTCTACAAACCAGTCACAATAAATCATCCAAACAAATTCGTATAAACTTCCTGTGTATTGTGAAAATTCAAAGGCTGCAATACTGGTATGAGTTTTTGCAACAACGGCAAAAAATTCACTGACAATCCAGCTTAAAATGCTGTCTTGTGGTTTATTTTTCAATTTATCAAACGTATTCTCTTCTGGATTGATATGAAGTTTTTCTGCGTTCATGGTTAAAAAGCGTGCACTATTCCACAGTTTATTGGCGAAAGTTTTTCCAATCTCACAGGAACTATCTTTCCAAAAAATATCTTGACCCGTGGCAATTTGATTGACCAAAGAAAAACGCATAGCGTCGGTGCCGTAGGTTTGAAATATTTTTTCAATATCAGGGGAATTGCCAAGGGATTTACTCATTTTTCGACCTTGGGCATCACGAATAATTGGGGTAAAGTAACAAGTATGAAAAGGTGTTTTTCCTGTAAAGTATTCACCAGCCATGGCCATACGAGCAACCCAGAAAAAAATAATATCTGCACCAGTTACAAGGACGTCGGTAGGATAATAATATTCTAAATCTTGCTTTTCTTTGTCAGAAGGGTTTGCCCAATTGTGCACTCCAAAAGGCCAAAGCCAAGAACTTGCCCAGGTATCAAGAACATCTTCATCTTGCGTTAAATTTTTATTTGCGCATTTTTCGCATTGTACAGGAGCTGTTTCTTCGCAATGGATGTGTTTGCAGCTCGTGCATGTGTAAAAAGGAAGCCTGTGCCCCCACCACAATTGGCGTGAAATACACCAATCTTGAATATTGGTGAGCCAATGCTCCCAAACTTTTTCTTGGTGTGATGGCACTAGTTTTAATTTTCCAGAGCGTGTTGAATTCAGAGCAAGTTGTGCAAGTTTATCAGCCTTAATATACCATTGTTCACTTAAATAATATTCAATCGGCACACCGCCGCGTTCTGAAATTCCAATAACAAGTTTGTGTGGTGTTACTTTATCAAGCAATCCTGCAGCTTCAAGTTCATGCACAAGTTTTTTTCTAGCCACAAATCTATCGAGGCCTTGATAATCTAGCGGCACTTTTTCATTTAAAGTGGCATCGGGGTTCATGACGTTCATGAGTCCAAGGCTGTGCCGTTTGCCAACTTCGAAGTCGTTCATGTCATGTGCAGGGGTAATTTTAACCACGCCTGTTCCAAATTCTTTTTCAACATAATTGTCAGCAATAACGGGAATAACTCTGTTGCAAATGGGGACAACGACATTTTTACCAATTAAATGGGTAAAGCGTTCATCGGTTGGGTTGATAGCAAGGGCTAAGTCTCCAAATAATGTTTCAGGGCGTGTTGTGGCAACAACGACAAATTGATTGCTTTCACCTTCAATAAGGTAACGAATATGCCATAAATTCCCACTTCTTTCTTCTGGATTAACTTCTTCATCGGAAATAACCGATTGGCTAACAGGACACCAATTAACAAGCTTGTAACTTTTGTATACAAGTCCATCTTTGTAGAGTTTGACAAGCGCTTTAATTACTGCGGCAGAATATTTGTCGTCCATGGTGTAAACAAGTCTACTCCAATCGCAGCTAATTCCTAAGGATTTAAATGCTTCAATAATGCGGCCGCCATATTTTTCTTTCCATTGCCACGCGTGCTTTAAAAATTCTTCTCTGCCAATCTCTTTTTTTGAAATTCCTTTGTCAGCAAGCATTTTTGTTACCTTGGCTTCTGTTGCAATGCTGGCGTGATCAGTGCCAGGAATCCAACAGGCTTCATAACCCGCAGCACGATGCCAACGAATTAAAATATCTTGCAAGGTGTACATCATGTGCCCCATGGTTAAGTCGCCTGTAACGTTGGGCGGCGGCATCACAATGGTGTAGGGTTTTTTATTTGAGTTTGGCGAAGATTTATAAAATTCGTTGCTTTCCCAAAATTTCTTAGTTTTTGATTCAGTTTGCAGGTGATTAAAAGGGCGGCTAAAAATATCAAACGGATTCATGTGAAGCGTGACTCCCGGAATGTTTTGGTGTTCGGCTTAAAAAAGAAGTACAAATAAAACCTAGAAATGCACACCCTGCAAGGATAAACATGCTTAATGAAGTGCCAATGGATTTAATAAATACGGGTAAAAAGAAAATTCCCACGGCTGCCCCAATTTTTCCGGCAGATGCCGCAAAGCCGTGCCCTGACGCACGAATGTAAGGTGGAAATCTTTCTGTTGGAAGCATATAGGTGGTTGGGTTTGGGCCAAAATTGACCATTAAATTAAACAGAGCAAAACCGACAAATACCCAAATTTCACTGTGATTAAAATAAGTGGCAAACCCAAGAATAACAAGGCCAACGGTCATGCCAATAAAGCCTAAGTTTTGTAGTCGAATTGTCCCTAATTTTTTTACAGCAAATATGGCGCTAATAAAGCCTATAACAAGAAAAATGTCGAGAAATACAGAGCCTGTCGTGGCTCTGATAGCTTGTAAAATAAAATTTTGTGCAAGGGTGTCAGTTGGTTTAGAATAATTTGTAAAGACGAGAGCGAGAATGACAGCAGAGAAAACACCAACACCATAAAGACAAATGTCCATAATAAACCATGGTACGGAGGTGAGAAGAGTTTGACCAATAAATTTTTTTGTAAATAATTCGCGATAATGAACCTGTTTTTGTAGTTCAAGGTTGACAGCAAAACGATCATTCTCAACAAGAGAAATAATTTTTTCCTTAGGTTTTCCAATCACAAAGCTAACAACTTCAGCGGCTTCTTTAAAACGTTTTTTACTTTGTAACCAAAGAGCGCTTTCTGGCAATTGTGTTCTAGCTAGTCCAATCACAACAGCTGGAATAATTGTTAAACCAAGCATCCAGCGCCATGCTTCAGGATTTGGGTAGAAAATTAAAATAATAAGGCCAAGAATTGCTCCGCCAAGAGCGCCTAATGCTTGAAAACTAAAAGCAGACATAATAGCTCTGCTTCTAACTTTTTTAGGCATAAATTCAGATAAATAAGTTGAGCTTATTGGGTAATCAGCACCAATCCCAATGCCAAGAAGAAAGCGGAAGGCAATGAGTGAAGTCGTGTTCCACGCTATGGCGCATAAAAATGAAAAGACGACAAATAAAACCATGCTACCGACGTAAAGTTTTTTGCGGCCAATTCTATCGGTCAAATAACCCAAGCCGGTTGCTCCAAAAATAGCACCTATAGGAGAGGCCGCACCAATTAAACCCAGTTCCCATTTAGTTGGTTCAAATTGAACGTCAATTAAAGGAAGCGCGACTGCAATAATGAATAAATCAAGCCCGTCCATAAAGACGCCGAGGGCGGAAAGAATCCATATTTTGTAATGGGTTGGTTTTAGAGGGGAGCTGTCAATTAACCGCTCAATTCTGGTTTTGTGATTTCGCACTGAGATCTCCTAACTACTGGTTTAAGGCGTGGCCCTAAGATGAAACCAAATGAACCTAAATCATTTTATTGAAAAAATATAGTTTCGTAATGGGACGAATGGAACCTCAAATATTGACGGTACTTTTTGTACTATAAAAAATAGGGTGTCTTGTTCGGTGTGCACCCTTCCGTCTGTCTTCGGAGGAAGAAATGTGGTGTGAAAATTTGGGAGATAATGCTAAGGCGAGATATCAATGAAGTGAAATTTAAGGTCGGAAAAGAACGTCGTTCCGAACTCGATTGTTCTTAGGAGGGGTTATAGACAAAAGTAACAACCAATTGCAAGCCTCTCTCAAAAATAAATTTTTTGGACAATATAGAGACTAAAAATAAAAAATAATAAGACAGTGGAGCCCATATCCGGGATCGAACCGGAGACCTCTTCCTTACCAAGGAAGTGCTCTACCACTGAGCTACATGGGCAGTATAAATTTCTTGCAAAAAAATGGAGCGGGCGAAGGGGCACGATCCCTCAACATTCAGCTTGGAAGGCTGATGCTCTAGCCAATTGAGCTACGCCCGCAAAGGGAAGAAAAAAACAAGACGACACCAAAAATGGTGGGGAGGGGCAGATTCGAACTGCCGAAGGCGTAAGCCAGTGGATTTACAGTCCACCCCATTTAGCCACTCTGGAACCTCCCCCGAAATGGAGCTGGCTGAGGGAATTGAACCCCCAACCGCCTGATTACAAATCAGGTGCTCTACCAATTGAGCTAAGCCAGCATTTACCTCTCGGTGCAGATGTGGTTAATCTATTTTCTACCACCTTGTCAAGTTCTCTGGCCATAAAAAAATAAATTATTGATCAACGACATTTTTAATCGCATTTTCAATAATAAAAATATCGATCATTGTAATTACATTCAATACCTCTATCGTTAAGTCAGCAAACGTGTTCATTTTATCGAGAGAGGTCTGTGCTAAGCTCAAAATTTCATATCGAACATCCTCCTGTTCTCCAGAGGGCGCGTAGTTACAGTATTTGTTTTCCCAAAAAGTTAGATCCATGATAAGATACCTTCTATATGAAATAATTTCTTGAACCGTACCTTTAAATAGCGCTAAATTGTTAGAGAAAATATTCTGAAATGATTCCCCCTGTTGTGCCAGTCCCATATACTTTATTTTATTATAATGAGCTTTTAAATTTTTTATTACTTCTAAAACTATCACCTTCGGGTCTCCATGGCTCTGGTCTGTCAAGGCTCTTCTGAGTTTATAAATCATATCTCTTGTGTCGAAAGTCATATTCTTACGCATCGCGTTACCTATGCGTTCTTGGTGTTCTGGATTCATCGGTATCTTTTTGGCAAGGAAGTTATAAAGTGCTTTAACTGTTTTAACAAGCACACTAATGTCATCTTGCAGAAGTAGAGTACGTTTTAGAACGTAGTTTTGAGGTTCGAGACTTGCAGCTAGTTTTTCTTCAAGAGATGTAGCGGGCTGCATTGCTGACGGATGCAACAGAGGGGTAAGAAATTTGTCTAATTCTTGTCTGCAGTCCAGTACAAAATGCTCCACTATTGCTTTCATAGCGGGAGTTTTTTGTGGAATTTGCAAACTGGAGTTTTTGACGATATTTGTAAACAGACTCAGCTCTTTTAAGTAATGCGTTTCTTTTGATAGCACTGTTTTGATTACGGATCCATCAATAGCATCTCGAACTGTTTTACTGGCGAGCCGTAATTGCATTACATCTTTTATAGAAAGGTGGTCTTTAGAAATTTTTTGAAGCACGTCATCTGGGAGGTTTTCAAATTTAAAGAGTTGGGGTGGCTCTGGCTGGGTAGTTGCTACTGAAAAATAAGTGCTATCACTTTCTTCCGCTTCGTTGTCATTTTGACGGTACCCCACTCCATCCAGTTCTACAGCAGCTTTGTAAATAGTTCTTCCAAAATCTCTAAATATTGATAGGGACATTTTATCATCCTATTGCTTTATACATACACCCCAATAACATACGATTCGTACGACAATACCTTTTGTTTTTCAAGAAAAATTGGCTTAATTAAAGACACGACCTAGAAAAAATCTGCCCCAAAAGAATTAAGTTTGGCAAACGCAGGGCATTTTTTTATCTAAACTAAAGTTAGTTTAAATAAATGCATTGTATACGAGGTATAAGTTGAAGCCATTTAAAATCAAACTTTATTTTTATCTTCTTCTCGCTCTGTCTCCACTCAATGCTTACGCACAACAAGCGGCTTATGTGGGTGATGATGATGTGAGCAACGTCTTTATTTCCGGCGGCTATGGAGCCTTATTTGGTGCAGCTACGGGCGCAGCTATGTTGCCTTTTATAAACGGTTCTGCGTCTCAAAATATTCGTATTGTGGCAGGCGGGGCTTCTATAGGCTTTATGGTTGGAAGTGTTTATGGCTTTTACAGCTTAGCGAAGTCAAATAAAAATTCTTACTTTAATTACAATATCAATCAAGATGACGACAATTCTTATTACTACAGCATGCCTGCAACTTTGCCTACTCAAGGGAATAACAAAAAAAATCATCGACAAAAGCAAAATATACAGAATATAAATGAAGAAAGAATGACGCCAATTGTAGGGGCTTTATTTATGGGAGACAAGAATAAAGTTGATATGGCTATTCCGTACTTTTGGATTCAAGATAAACAAGTTAACGTTATGCTTGCGTATTTAACTTTTTAATTTCCAGAAGAACATGACTCAACGGCAGGCCCATCACATTTGTATAACTTCCTTCAATATGTTCCACAAAACCCATGGCAGCACCCTGAATTCCGTAACTACCTGCTTTGTCAAAGGGCTCTCCACTGGCAATATAAGCATCAATTTCTTCTTCAAATAAATGCCTAAATGTAACTTTCGTTTCCACAATTTTAGAAACGACTTCCATTTTATTTTGAGTTATTGCATACGCTGTATAAACAATATGAGTGTTATTTGACAGTGTTTGAAGCATGTCTTTTGCGTGTTGTGCACTGAGAGGCTTTTCAAGAATGTGGCCATCTTGCGTGACCACGATGGTGTCTGCACTCACAATCAGTTCGTTGCCACTCACTTTGAGGGCAACGGCAAGGCCTTTTTCGCGGGCATTGCGTAGAACATAGTCGCGGGCAGATTCATTTTCTTGTGGCGTTTCGTCAATATTTGAGACAATAACGAACACAGCAAGACCACAAGATTCTAGAAGCTGTTTGCGCCTAGGGGAGGCGCTGGCTAAAATGAGGTTTTGTTTAAAGGTCATAGCGGCTCCTTGACAGGAAGTTTGGTTCTTTGGCATTTAAAAACACAGATCGAGAAGTAGCAAGTGCTTCACAAGCATTTGTAGCTCATTTCCTCCTGCATAGTTGCAAATTTCTTCGCGTTTTTTATCCATGCATGGTTGGTAAATGTAGTTTGCAGCAGCGGTAATGAGCGAACCAAAACGTAAGCTCTCTGGTGATCGAACGTCATCTAGAATTTTAAGCTCCGCTATAAGCCTCAATACTACCATGAAGTTCTCAATGTCAGCGTCTGATTCTTTCGTGTAATGGCAATAAGCAACCACCTTCTTCAAGCAAAATTGAAACAGTTCAAGATTTTTAGAGCTGTGTGCAAGACGTAACCGTGAAGTCCAGGCTTTCGCATCTGTGTTGGTGCAGACTTTCAACTGCTCCAAAGGTTCTAGCGTCTTTCTGGTTAGTAAACTAGATGGGTATGCAACTTGTTTTTTGTAATCAATAACGATTTCAAGCTCCTTCAGCTCAGGAATATCAAGCGATTCATCTGTTTTTTTACTTGCGTATATTAAACTCGACAGATGGAACAATACTCTTTGCTTATTTTGTTGCTCTCCGTTGTTGTTGTACACACTATTCAGAGCGCACACCAAGGTCTGGAAGTCGTCATCGGTTGCAGTAGCAACACTATCTTTTTGTAGCACTGCACACATGGTTGAAATCATAGCCAATACGCTAGAGGTTGAGGTTGACGTCAAAAGCTTCACCATTTTGTCGAAAAATGCTTGGTTAAACAGACGTGGGATAGCTTTTGCAATAGCACATAAAGCTACAAATTGTACCGAGCTAGCTTGGTTGTCGGCCACGAGTTGCAGAAGTGGTTTTACATCGCTGCTAACAACCACTCGTGCCATCCGTCGACAGAACCTTTCTCCATTGTTCACAGGAAAGGTATCACACAAACACATGAAAACTCTTAGTAGATAGTAGTAAGATTCGTTTGCACGCTCGTCGTAAGAAGGTTCAAGTTTTTGAAGCAAAGAAAGGATAATTTGCATCAATTGTGCACGCAAATACATATCTACTCTTTGCCCACATTTTGAAATAAAAGTTTGTATTTTATTGCCATTCAACAAATCTTGAAGTTCAGTATACAGCAAGACATATAATTCTTCTTTATCTGAATGGCTTAGTTGCAAGCCTTCTAGTTTTTCACATGCTTTGCTGATGGTGTGTACATGTGAAATAATTGAAGAGCGAAGTTCAACAACATCGGGATGGTCTTCAAATGTGACATCATTGCTTACATCGCAAACACTATTTTCGAGGTCGTTCTCCAACTCATAGCCAGCACTGCAAACATCAAGAAGCAACAAACGTTTCATGACCTTTTCCATGTTTTGTGTTCTTTCGGTTCCGTCTGCACGGATATTTATTTCCGCATATATTTTTTCCATATGTGCATAAACGTAATCTACAGCAGCTGCAATTAACCGCCAAAAACGTAAGCACCATCGCTCGAATGGTTGTTTGTGAAATGGAGTCGTGCCGTATAAGCTCATGGGAAGTGTGTCTGACAGCTGGATATCATCTAGAAGTGTGACTTCAGATATAAAATTCAATATTTTTAAGAAATTTTGAATATTTTCTTTACCATACATTTCACAATCGCAATAATGAATCAATTTTTCTAAACAAATTTGAAAAACACCTATATTTTCAAATTTATTTGCAAGATTCAACCATGAGAGCCATTCTTGTACAGTTGCGGTATGACATAATTTTAGTTGTTTCAAACAATGCTGTATGATTTTTGCGTAATCCTTTCTCTCCGGATCCCGGTGCGGTGCAAGTAGTAAAAGATAAATCCATTCTCCCTCCTCAATATCAATAGAACAGGAAGAGTTTACTTCAAGATGCACAGAAAGCTCTCTAAACTTCTTGAGTATGGAAAAGCACGTTTCTCTGCCTACTTCTTCTTCCCTCAACCGTTTAGCTTCGTCACTAGTTGGTTGGTTTGTGTACGCAATTTGATTTTGATAATCAACAATAATTTGATAATTGTATTGTAGTGTTTCAAGCGATGCTTCAGTTATCCCAAATGCGTACATTAAATTTGGTAAAAAAAACAGCGCTCTTTGATCTCCTCGGCTGATTTCGTATGCACTATTTAAGCGAATTACTAAGTTGTAGAATGAATTTCTACTTTGTGTAGGGTCACTAGGTAGGTACTGCAATATTGTGCATATTATTGAAATAATGAGGATAGTAGCCTCAAGAGTATAATGGGGATTTGTATCCGTAAGTGAGCGCCAAAGTAAATCACGATCATTTTCATTGAGTATATTTGGGTATATTTTTGCCAGGCGACATAATGCCAATATTTCTACTGTCGTAGGAAAGCTATTCTGTGACAATTTAGTTAGAATATCCGGCTGTAAAAATTCAGATCTGATCTTCGAGAACAAACCTGGAACCAATCTTTCTGACTGTGTATTTGAAATTTTTCGCTTTGGAGATAAATGCATCAAAACCTTTGACAACAGAGGATAGTAAGAGTCATACACTTGCGCCTCACGAAGAGAGTAGCTAACAGGTTGCCCGATAGAGCGAACAAGCTCAAATTGTAACTTCTCAGTAAGTAGAATTTTGTCGCTCAACAAGATTTCCAGTACATTACAAAGTGATTTATATGATTCTATTTTTTGCTCTATTGTTTGATCTTCTTTTGCAATATTATCAACTATTCCTTTAACGATCTCTGTGTAATATAAGGTATTTGAGATTGAAAATAAGCGAGTTTTTGCAAAGATTTTGATGGAATATTTACCCCCGTCAACCGTGACAAAACGGTAGATTTTTTTAAAAAAATTATCATTGAGGCACAGAATTGGGAGGCGATGATTTTTGATATCAGCAAATGCAATAAAGCGAGTAAGTCTTAAGCCAATCTCAAGGCCTAATTTTAGCTGTTTAATCTGCGAATCTAGCTCGCTCTCTAAAATTGCATAGGCAGCGAAGGCTGGCCTGTTTTCACGATTGAGGCCATCTATTTTTTTAAGCAAGCATCTTAAAAATTGAGGATAATGCTCTGTTTCGAGTCTTTTTTCAATCTCAAGACGTCGTTTATGTAATGTTACTTGTGCGCGAAGTTGTTTAATCTTCTCCCATTTAAGTTTTGTAATAAAAAAATATTTGTCCTGGATAGTTGCGGGAACAGCTTCATCAAGTATTTGAGGCCTACCTAACAGAGAGTTATGGAGAAGTGCATGATAAACATGGCACTCTGCTTTTGCCCATTCTGGTAAATTCAAAAGTTCTTGAATAGTCGTCTCAATGACGTTTACTTCATTATCAGAGGTATTAAATTCAACAAGGACTCCAAGATTCAGTTGCATCTTAGCAAGTATTTCGGTTGGCATGAGTTGTTCTAGAAGATGAGAAGGTTTTATCGCAAAGACGGGAGTTTCTTTTACTTTTTTAGCATCAACAAAAAGGATATTATCTGGCTCTTCTTGTATTCTTTTGCCAGGATTTGAAATATTGTCTTCATTCTCTTCCGCTTTTCTTTTTTTACTCTGAATTGGAAACCCCGGTGTATTAGCTGTATTTGGTATCATAAAATCTCTCCTGTAAAATAACTATAGGGTCTCTATCAAATCAGTTGAGGTTATGTAATCCCCTTTTTTTTCTGTCAACCCTTTTTTTCGATACCATTTTCTAGACAGCAAAACCGCCAAATAATTAACATTCCACTTTTATTACCAATTAGGAAAGAGTTTCTTAGGATAAAATACAAAGGAACACTTTCCGTGCAACTATCACAGAAACAGAAATACTCATACCCATTTTTTGGAGAGACAAAAAGTGTTTTATTTTTTAAGGACAAAAACTTTGTTTGCGCTTTCTGCCAATGAAACTAGTGGAGAAAGCTTAGCAAACGATATCAAGCAAGAGGCTCTTGAACTCATTGAGCATCTAGCACAGTTATGCCAAATTTTCCAAAAAAATAATATGAATAAGGAAGAAATTGATTCAGAAGATATTGGCGATCTTTTTCGTAATTTGCATACGTTAAAAGGTCTTTCACAAATGGGTGGGCTGTTAGAAACCGTTGCTATGACCCATTGCGTGGAAGATTATGTTGAACTCATTCGTTCAGGAAAAATGAAGCTTGAATCTGATGTCATAGAACTTTTGCAAGACGTGCAATATGCTTTAGATCAAATTTTTAAGATATATCCTGATACTATTGATGCAGATTTGGTAATGGATCTTGAGAGAATACAAATAGAGTTTGAAGAAAAATTAAAAAAAATAAACCCTCCACAAGAAGAAACTATTGTAGAAAACGAAAGTTTGTCCGTTCAAAATGAAGACATATCTGTTCAAGAAGAAGAAAATACGGCTTTTAATAAATTTATTTCTAGAGCGGAAAATATTTATGCCGTTTTATTTAAAAATAGTGAATACAAAAGTTGTGAAGAATTAAAATCGGGAACCCACGCAGATAATATTTCACGGGTGGGTGATTTTATTTTATTTCGAGTTAACTCTATTTTCTATTCCGATGTTTTCCTTTTTCGTTTCTAAATTTTTCGTTAAAGGCCGAACACTTTTGTCCTCCCCTCTTTTCCCTTTCCTTTTTGTTCCTTCTTTTTTCATTGATTGACATAAATGAATAATTTATTTTC
>JAZKEW010000003.1:0-2535 GCA_040386785.1 Bdellovibrionota bacterium | reverse complement strand
TATTTCGAGTGTCAGGAACTCAGGCTCTCATTATTTTTGCTGCCGAATTAGAATTATCCATCATAAATAGTGTTGTGGAAGCTGAAATTGTTTTGCTTGAAAAAAATTCTTCTGCGATAACAAAATTGCCTTCACCTTGGAATTCTCTAAATTTTTCTCTGTTATCCAGTCAAGTAGAAGTAGAGCCTGTTGTCGTTATTGCCTCTGTTGAGGAAGAAGCTGTAGAAGATTTTGATACTGTAAATTTATCTGGTGCCAACGCCGTTGAAATTCCCGATCTCGATCCAGAAATGCTAAAAGATTTTTTATTGAATGCCGACGAATTATTAGAAAGTTTAAGCCAAGCTATGCTTGATTTAGAAGGAAATCCTGAAAGCAAAGCGGCTGTAGAAAGTATTTTTCGCAGTGCCCACACCATTAAAGGCACTTCAGGAATGTTTGGTTTTCGTGCCATTGAAAAACTAACGCACAAAATGGAAAATTTGTTTGATCAAATTCGCAAAGGCACACTTCTTGTGTCTCCTGCATTAATGGATGGTTTATTTTTTGGACTCGATCGAATTAAAAATATGTTTGATGCCATTAAGGAGAATAAATCTTCAGAGCTACCAATTAATGATGCTCTCGAAAAATTACGGCTAGGAGCTCTAGGAGTTAAAGGAAAAAGCGTTTTACCAGTGCCAGCAAAAATTCAACTAGATACGAAAAAAACTGAGGTGAAAAAAAACACTGATGAGGCCGGTGGAACCATTCGTGTTGATTTAAAGCGCCTTGATAGTTTGGTGAATTTAGTTGGTGAACTTGTTATTGATAGAACTCGTTTTGCTAGAATTGAAGAAGAGTTGAGGGTTAATGGAAATAATGCTCTTGGGCATTTAATGAGTGAATCTGTTTTATTATTTAGTCGCCATATGAATGAAGTGCAAAGCATTATTATGAAAATTCGTATGGTGCCAGTTGGGAATGCATTTTATAAATTTACCCGGGTTGTGCGTGACCTTTGCCGACAAATTAACAAAGAAATTGATTTGCATATTTTGGGTGGAGAAACCGAGCTTGATAAAACTCTTGTGGAGGAAATTGCAGACCCTTTGGTACATTTAATTCGCAATAGCGTAGATCACGGAATTGAATTGCCAGACGAGAGAGAGAAAGTTGGAAAACCAAGAAAAGGAAATATTACTTTAAAGGCAAGCCAAGATGGAAATATGATTGTCATTACAATTCAGGATGATGGCAAAGGTTTGCAAGTTGATAGAATAAAAAACAAGGCTATTGAAAAAGGGATTATGAAAGAGACTGATCAACTCTCAAACAAAGAAATTTTTAATCTTATTTTTGAAGCGGGTTTTTCCACGGCTGAAAAAGTGACAAATATTTCAGGGCGTGGCGTTGGAATGGATGTGGTTAAAAAAAGTATTGTAAAATTAAAAGGAATTATTGAACTTGATAGTGAAATTGGTAAAGGAACTACCACCACAATTAAACTCCCTTTAACTCTTGCTATTATTCCTAGCCTTATGGTTGAAACAAAAGGGGAAAGTTACGCAATTCCGTTAGTTAATGTGATTGAAAGCATTCGTATTCGGCCAGATGAAATTCAAAAAATGGGCGCAGCTGATTTTGTTAAATTAAGAGATAGAGTTCTTCCTTTATTGAATTTAAGTGATGTGTTTGATCTACGACAAATGGAAGACCTCCTGTGGTATAAAACGTCAGACATTCAACGCAATGCCCACGAAAAAGTAAAGGGAGAAGACATTAATTCATTTCGTGCTCGTCACACCAAGCCAAGACTTATTTTTGTTGTTGTTGGTGTTGGCGAAAAACGAGTGGGAGTTGTTGTAGAACAACTGCAAGGACAACAGGAAATTGTCATTAAATCTCTTGGAAAGCTCATAGGCAAACAAACAGGTATTGCCGGTGGCTGCGTTCTTGGCAATGGTCGTGTGGCATTGGTGCTCGATATTGGAGAAATAATTGATGATTTTTCACAAGCCTTACCAAGATGATATAAACGTTACCGAAAGTCAATTTATTGATGGTGAGGAAGAACAAATTTCACCAGGCGTGCAACATATTGGTTTTAAATTGCACAGCGAAGAGTTTTTATTGCCAATGGCTTTGGTGCGTGAAATTATTATGCTCACGACAATCACATTTGTACCAAAATCTTCTCTGCTTCTGGAAGGCATTATAGCGCTGCGAGGCGAAATTATGCCTGTCTTAAATTTACGCAGATTTTTAAAATTTCCGCGAGGTAAAGCAGAAACCACTTCACGAGTCATTATTCTACAATGTCAATATGGTGGTTTTGGAGTTATTGTAGATGATATAACAGAATTTGTTTGGTTACAGTCTGTGGAAATTGAGTCTATTCCACAAAATTTTTTTCCTTCCGAATATAAAATTCTTTTAGGAGTTGCTCGCGTTGGAAATAAAATTAGGGGAATTATTGACTTAGATAAAATTGTTTCTGAACTAGTTCAAGACATAAAGGAAGAGGTAAGTGAATAAATTGCGTAATTTCATTTT
>JAZKEW010000002.1:0-5756 GCA_040386785.1 Bdellovibrionota bacterium | reverse complement strand
GTAAATAGAAATTGTGTCTGAAAGCCCGCATGTATTGCCCTTCATACAAAAAGCCTTCCACCCATCCTCGCCAATTGCTCCTTGCCGAGCTGCTTGACCGCCCTCGCCTCCCTGACCACCTTGTGCTCCATCGCCACCGCTACAACCAGTGACATAAATTGAAGTTACGCCTGTAGGAACAACAAATGTCGTATTTGCTGTATACTCTTGAGAAACCTCGTTGCCACTGGGCAAACTATTGCAGCTGCTGCTATTTCGCAGTTGGTGCTGACAGTAATCTTTTTTTAATAAGTAATCATGATTACCCAAGTCTGCTATTTTCAAATTATTTGGCTCAAGATTTAAACTATTTAATGGAGTGAGTTCAATGACTGCGTTGTTTGAAATATCCAGGTATTTTAAATTTTTTAGCGGTGCCACAAAATTTAAATTTGTAATTCCCGCATAGTTTTTATCTCCAGACCAACAACTATTTCCACGCAAATCTAAATATTCCAGACTGGTTACTTTTTCGATGGAAGAATCTGAAAATTGATTGTAATGGCAATTTCCTGGTGAATTTCTGTCAAAATGATTTATATCTATAAGTTTTTTAAGATTCATATGATCAACAACTCGATCAAAATAAGCATTTAAGACAGCACCACTAATATTTGTGTTGGAAATATTGAGAGATTGCAACCTAACAAGACCTGCTAAAATTGTTGAATCATCTGTGGTTAATGCAGATAAATTGCTATCGGATAAATCGAGAGAGGTTAAATTCACCAAGCCTTTTAATACGGTCATCCCTTGGTGAAAATCATTATTTGATGCAACAAGTATTGTTAAGTTTTTTAATTTATTTACTGCGCTTAAATCATGTAAGCTTTCACTGTTTTTTGAGATATCTAAATATTCAATATACTTTAAATTATTGGCAATAGAGGTTAAGTTCGTTAAAGGGATATTTTGAGCAATTAATTTTTTCAGATTTTGCAAACCACTCAGGTTTTGCAAGGAATCGACCGTCACTGTCGTATTAGAAATATTGAGTTCTTCCAAATTAGGAAGAAATTGCAATGCATTTATATTTTGAATACTCGTATTTGCTAAACTCAAGTTGGTGATATTTTGAGCCCCAGTAATAGCAAATATTTGTTCTAAACTACTATCTAAATGCAGTTCCTTAGTATATTTAATCCAGCTTGCAACATCAACAAGAGTTGTCCCAGCACCACTTTGTTTTATAACATTAGCAACAAATTTATCTTGTGGAACCTGCTTATAATAAAAACTAAATGTTGGATTCAGAACAATATTAAAACTCGATTGCACTGGAGCCACAGCTTGCCCCTCTACATAAGCATTTATTTGCACAGAACAGAATGTGAGTCCTGTTATTTTGAGGGCATCTATTTTAATTTGAGAAGAAGTCGACTCAAAAGAAAATAAATTGGTGCAATCTTTATCTCCAGAATTATTAAGAAATACGTTTATTTTGTTTTTACTTTTATCAACCCCTGTAATAGATACAGGAACGCCATCGTAAGGAGTGAGATAATTATCTTCATCAAAATCCGCGCCAATACCACCACTTCCAGCCGCAGTATAAAGAGATTTATCCCCTTGGCCTTGCACATACAGCAAGCTATCTGGAGCGGTGACAGTCATGGCGAGTTTAACAGGAGCGGGTGGCGTTGGATCGGGCTTTGGATCGGGAGTCGGTATTGGGTCTGGATCAGTAGGCCCATTTTCTTGGGAAATATGAATAGATGTTTTCTCTCCATCGCCTCCACCCCCACAACTCGTTATGAATGCAAAAGCCAAACCAAAGAATAACCCTTTATAAAAGCGCATTCTTAAACACCCCCCCTTTTGAAATCTTAATAAAAAACCCGAAGCGACTCGGGTGGCCTTTTTTTATCAAATAGCCGAACTATTGCAACAGACATTCTTTTTTTCTCCAATGATTTCAAAAAAATAATTTTGCAACTGCAACGGCGCATTGTAGAGGTGGTTTTTTTCTGTCACAGACATTATAACAGTGGCGTGCGAAATCACAGGACCATGCCGCTCATGCGGCGTATGTAAAAGGAAACTTGAAAAATGCTCTCTCAATTTGATGAATTACAAAATACCCTGCTTTCTGAAAAAAAATTATTAGAGCAGATATTATTGAGTCCCATAGAAAATTTTAATCAAATTCAAGTTGATGAAGTGCGAGTTCGCTTTTGTGGTAAAAAATCACCCCTACAGGAATTGTTAAAATCTCTTCGCAATCTTCCTCCAGAGGAACGCAAAAATGCGGGAGCTCTCATCAATAATTTAAAAAAATATTTGGAAGAAGAAGTTGAAAATTTTGTCAAAAAATTTCAAGACTTTTCTGAACAAGCAAAATTAAACCAAGAAAACGACGATATCACCTTGCCTTTGCCGTCTGTACCCTTGGGGTCACGACACCCTATTATGGTAGTCATGCGTGATTTACTTGTTCCTTTTCAACGCATGGGGTTTTCAATTGTCGATGGCCCTGAAATGGATTCCGATTTTTATAATTTTGAAGCTTTAAACGTACTAAAAGATCACCCTGCCCGTGAAATGCAAGATACTTTTTTTCTTGCCAGCGAATGGGTTTTACGCACGCATACAAGCAATGTGCAAACCCACGCCATGATTGAGCGCGGTGTTCCTTTAAAAATAGTTTGTCCTGGCTGTGTGTATCGAAACGAATTCGATATGACTCACGTCCCATCCTTTCGTCAAATTGAATGTTTAGTTGTTGATAAAGGCATTCACATGGGGCATTTGCGCCACACCATTAATGAATTATTAAATGCTGCATTTGGGAGAGAAGTTAAAATTCGCTTTCGCTCCAGCTATTTTCCTTTTACTGAGCCAAGCGCAGAAGTTGATGTTGAATGCCAACAATGTTTTGGTAGCGGATGTCGTAGTTGCAAACACACGGGTTGGTCTGAAATTGGCGGCTGTGGTCTAGTTCATAAAAAAGTTTTAGAGAGCTGCCAAATAGATCCACTGGTATATAGCGGCATTGCCTTTGGGTTCGGTGTGGATAGAATTGCGAAAGATCGGTTTGCAGTAGCTGATTTACGCTCGCTTTTTGATGGCAATGTGTCGTTTTTAAAATCATTTGGTCTTGTTTAATCAATTAGGTAATAAAAAATATGATCGTCAGTCTTAATTTTATTGAAAAGTTTATTTCTCTTCCTAGAATTGAAAAAATATTTGATTTAGAAAAAATCTCTTCCATTCTAACAAGACAAGGTTTTGAGGTTGATTCAATCAATCAAAACCCTTCTCTAGAAGACGTTATTTTAGACATAAGTGTGACACCAAATCGCCCCGATGTTCTGTGCCACGAAGGTGTTGCTCGTGAATTGGCTGTTGGTTTCGAATATGCAGGAATTGCATTTGAAAAAAGAAACCCTTATTTTGCAAAAAATGCACTTGTGAATGAAGATAAAATTAAATCGGATGCCATCACAAATTCATTTGTTCAATGTAACAATGTTGTCTTTAGTTCAGAAAATTTTTTAAATGCGCCGACTTTTTTCATGGTGCTTGATTCTATTAAAGTCATGCCATCTCCAACTTGGCTCAAGAATTTACTTGAAGCCCTTGGACAAACTCCTGTTAATAATATTGTCGATGCTTCCAATTATATTTTGCTTGCTTATGGTCAACCAAATCATGCATTTGATTTAGACAAAATTTACAGTGAAGACGGGAAAAATAAAAAAATAACGCTCCGACATGCAAACGCAAATGAAACTTTTATTGGACTCGACGGCAAAACACGACAATTACATGAATCTGATTGCGTCGTAGCCGATAGTCAAGAAGTGCTTGCTCTTCTTGGTGTTCTTGGTGGTGAAAGCTCAAAAGTAACAGAGCAAACACAAAAAATTGTTGTGGAGTTTGCAAATCCAAACCCAGTTTCTATTCGCAGGACATCAAGAAGACACGGCAGACAAACCGATGCTAGCTTTATGTTTGAAAAAGGAATTGATACCTCTGCTCGCTTTAAAGCTTGTAGTGAATTTCTTGCTCTTTTAAGCGAATTAACTGGACAAAAAATTGACTATCTGGGAACAGCACATTCTAAAAACTTGGAAAGTTTTCCAATTCTAAAAACAGAATTTCCTCACTGTGTCATCCCTTTTACGAATCAAGATCAAAAACGAATTCTTGGCACAGATATTATGAATTTTGAGAAACAAAAAAATATTCTAACTTCTCTTGGTTTTGAGTTAACAAATAAAGATGAAGATACTGTGTTTGTTACCGTACCTCAATGGAGAAACAATGACGTTGTGAATGCAGCCGATTTAATTGAAGAATGCATCCGCGTTGTTGGTATTGATTGCATTCCAGCACAGCCCATTGTGTCTGCGAATGAGGTTAAAAAAGATGACCCTCACCTTTCTTTTATTGAAAAATTAAGCGCTCATTGCGCAAATCTTGGTTACAACGAAGCCATAAGTTTACACTTTATGCGTGCAGATGATTTTGAAAAATGCAATTTACCCTCCATCAATAGTTTAGGTGAGCCTGTTGCTCTCTTAAACCCAATTATTGGAGATGAACCACTGATGCACACCACTCTTCTCCCTGACTTACTAAGAAAAGTCAGTAAAAATTTAAACTATGGAATAAAAAACGGACAGCTTTTTCATGTTTGCCGTACGTTTCAAAATTACAATTCGCAAGGGCAAAGAGTTTTTCTTGACAATGGTGTGACTTTAAAATTGAATGATAAATTATCTTTGCCTATTCATGAAAACTTGTACGAATATTCCAATAAATATGGTTATGAATATTCAAGGGAACACGAAAAAATTTCTCGGCCAGTGGAAACACCTCGTCTTGCCGGCGTTATTTTTGGAGTAAAACAAGAAAAAACCTGGCAAAACAATGCAGAAACAAATTGGTCTTTGCATGATATTATTTCTCACGTGGTTGAACTTGGACGTATTTCTGGTGTGAAATTAGAGTATAAAAAAATGGCCCTCAATCAAGACAATTCAAGCCACCCGATGGCTCCAGCACTACACCCTGGCAAACGAGTTGAATTTTACGTTCAATTAAGTGAAAACGAAAAATATCCCCTTGGTTGGTGCGGTGAATTACATCCTAAAGTCACACGTCAGTATGAAATAGAGACTTGTTGTTTTGCTTTTGAAATCAATATTGCAAATATGATTGTCGCAGCAAAAAACAAAAATCAACTTATTAAAAGCATTGTTGCCACTCAAAAATTTCCTGTGGTTAATAGAGATTTTTCCTTTTTACTAGAAGAACAAGTGACGGGGAAAGAAATTCGAGATGTTGTTTCCAATGCTTTGTCAGAGGTCATACAAAAAGAAATTCCTGTTACCTTATTAGATGTATATGTTTTTGATATTTATAGAGGTAAAGGTATTGTGCAAGGGAAGAAGTCAGTCGCGTTTAAAGTAAGCTTAGAACCATTTGTCAGAACTTTAACGGAAAAGGATATTCAAATTCTTTCCGATAAAGTTATTGCTGCTATGGAAGCGCATTTTAAATCACAAATTCGGGGTTTGTAATATATGCGTGCAACATGCCCTAAACTAACGCCCTATATTCAAAATAAATAATTGATACGATTTTCCAGAAGTGGCGGAATCTAGATATCGAATTACCAAGTAGCGTATAGCGCTCTGAGTACTTGAGCTGGGAGACGTGCTTGATATGCCAACCCCGAATGGATCAGAACTCGCTGATGTAGAAGCAGT
>JAZKEW010000001.1:2188-4316 GCA_040386785.1 Bdellovibrionota bacterium | reverse complement strand
TGTGAATGAAAGAAAGATTGACCTCATTGCCATAGATAACTTACCGACGCTCGTTCCAAAAGAAAGCAGCCAGTATTTTTCAAATAAGTTGTTAAAACACCTGCAAGATTTATTAGGAAATGTAGACCCTGACAATATTTGGAGAAGAAGTAAAGACATTTTTTTACAACAATTGGCATTTCTTTAGGCTAAGTATTATGAAAAAAGTATCGGGTGTTTTTTTGTGGATTATTTTTTTAATTGCATTAATTAATCCGCTGGCATCTGATATTCACGTGCCAGCTTTGCCTGAAATTGCAAATGCATTTCAATCGAAAAGTGTTGCCCAACTGACAATTAGCTTGTATTTTTTAGGTTTGGCTATGGGGCAAATTATTTGTGGCCCGCTCTCCGATTATTATGGAAGACGCCGTGTTTTATTGTGCGGGTTTGTCATTGCGGAATGTGGCAGTTTTTTATGCGTTGTTGCAAGTGATCCTGTTTTTTTAAATGTGGCTCGTTTTTTGCAGGGCTTTGGTATTGCCGCAGCATCAACATTATTTGCAGTTATTTTACGCGATGTTTGTGATATCAATAAATATGCAAAAATAATGTCTTATATGAGTTTATCAATTACCATTATACCGCCAATTGCCCCTGTGCTTGGAAGTTCCATCCAATATCTTTTTGGATGGCGTCCTATTTTTATTTTACTCGCAGTGGTTATACTTATCGTTGCAATGTTATCATTTTTTTTATTGCAAGAAACCAATTTGAATACTTACAAAGAAAAAAAATCTTTTAAAAAAATTGTGTTTAATTATTTTGAACTGTTACAAAATAAAAAATTTCTAGCCTATACTTTATGTGCGGCATGTTCTTACTCTGGTTTTATTGCCTACTGCACTATTAGTCCTTTTGTGTTTCAAAATACTTTTGGATTAACAGCTGTACAATACGCTTGGCTTGCAACTGTTATTTTTGTTTGTTCATTATTAAGTCGACTTTTTAACAGCTTTTTGCTGAGTAAATTTAGCGTGAATCAAATGATTGCAGTTGGAATATTTTTAATGCTTGCAAGTAGCAGCTTTGCCTTAATGATAAATTTTTTGCATGTGGCTAGTGTCACCACAATTTTAATATCGTCAGCTCTATTTATTGGAGGTGGTGGCTTTATTTATTCCAATTCTCTTGCAGGAACTATGCAAATTTCAACAAATTCCAGCGGAACAATCATGTCTTTATATAGCTTTTTACAAATTTTAGGAACATTTATTACGGGCACCGTTGTTTCTGTTTTTTTTACAAGCAGTTCAATTATGTTGGCTTTCATATTTACGGCGCTTAGCTTAATAGCAGGAATTAGTTTTTATATATTTATTATTTTTCCACAGAGCGTGAGCGTGAGTAATTCAGCGTAATTTAGATATCACTTCTGCCGAGGTGAGTTCTTTGCCTTCCTCTAAACCAAGAGCCTGTTCAATGGTTAAATCTTGCACTCCACCGAGTTCGTGAATTTTTGTTTGCAGTGAAATTGTAAAACTAGAAATAGGGCGAAGAGTACATTTTTCCACATAATAAAAACTTTCATGAAACGCCGTGACTTTCCCATTTAAATTTTTGCATAAAATGCTTTTATTTGGCAATTTATTTTGAAGATCGCTTTCAGAAACCTCTTTTATGTCTACAGCTTTTGTTTTTGCAGAAAAAGGAGCTCCATTTGACAAAGAATTGAGTTCAAACTGAGAGACAGAATAAACGGGGTCATTGGAAACGTTAAATTCTTGCACAGCAGCATAATTATTAAATTTTCTCTTTTTGCAATTTTCAACGTAGTAGTAGTTATAATCATCGAGTGAAATAATTTTTTTGTTGAGGTTTTTGCAGGAATTAGCACTGGTTGTTCCAACATATTCTGCATAGTAATCGGTATACTCATAGTTTTTGCCAACCGGCAAAGCAGCATATACTTCGTGGCTCATGTTTAAGGGAGTTTTATCTTGCTCCTGAACAAGTGTGTTGATTAATTGAGAGTCTGCAATGAGATGAAGAGAACAGTCTTTAAAATAATACACCAAGTCTTCATTGACGAGTAATTTTCCCTTAAACTTTTTGCAGGCTTCCGTGAGTGAAGAAATGGACTTTATGG
>JAZKEW010000001.1:850-2178 GCA_040386785.1 Bdellovibrionota bacterium | reverse complement strand
ATCTTCAGTTTTTGCTTGGGAATTTGCGGAGATAGTATTGATTATAAAAATAATTGAAATACAAGACTGAATCTTCATGGTGGTTCTTATTCCCTAGACGATTTGGGTTAATTTAAGATGTAAAAAGCTGAACCTGCTAATATGGTTTGAAAAGAATAAACAGTTCCGCCATCGGTACCAGCATAAATTGTATTGTCTGAAGGTGCTAGTAAAAGTGCGGTAATATTTCCTGCAATTGGAGAAACGAACGTGGAACTCCATAGGGGCGATAAATTATTCGTATCAAGGGCATAGATGGAAGGCCCATTTGCGGCATACAACACATTGTGTGAAACGCTCAACACCATGTTGTGCAACGTTGATGCCATGCCCGTAGTAGGAAATTGGAAATTTTTAGCTGTTATTGTTCCTGTAGACAACATATTTGTGATGTCAAAAGCATAAACGCCTCTATCTGTCAAAGCATAAATTGTATTTCCGTTTTGGCTTAATTGAATATTGTTAATACAAGAACCAGCAGAATTAAATTTTATTGTTTCATATTCTTTTCCAGATAAAGCATTGTATACGTGAATAAGACCATCATCATCGCCAATAAATAAATACTGTGTATCAAGGCTTAACAATAAGTTTGATTTCGAAGAGTTTAAAGGCCAACTGCTATTTATTTTACTTCCATCTGTTGAAAGAATAAATACTTTAGGAGAAGCAGTTGTTGCTGTTGCTCCTAATTTATAATTAGATTTAAAATAAATACTTGAGTTTGCAACTGAATTTGCAACAAGAGGAGCGCTTGGAGCTTCTGAGGTTTCATTTGTTAAGCTGTTTGATGTAATTTGATCGAGTTTTATGAACCAACTAACAGCTCCTGCCTGACCATTAACAGTTGGAATTTTCATAATATATGGGTACAGTGTTGAATTACTCATGGCATTGGTATCTCGATCTACTGTGGCAACATAATAAGAAGGGGAAGAGCCACCGTCGCCAGTTGGTACTGGGGAAGTTTGAAATCCACCTAAAAATGCTTTGTCTAAACTAGGATTGGGCTCGTTGCTTAAAATATAACTTTTTGGCTCTTTATTATTGACGTAAATACCAGGATAAAACATTTTAGCTGAACTAGCGCCAATTCTTTTTTGTATGACAAGTATATTATCGTCTTTAACTTCAACAAATGGATCTGAATAACTCACGCTGTTTTTTTGAAAAGTCGTTGGATAATCCTCTGTGGGTTTTTCACTATCCATGGTTAATGTGGTTAAAAAGGTGTTTGGTGAGAGTGGTAAAGCTGCTTCTGTGTCTTTTCTATTTGAATTTACCAATAA
>JAZKEW010000001.1:0-840 GCA_040386785.1 Bdellovibrionota bacterium | reverse complement strand
GATTTTAGTGTTAATGAATTAATTTTTCCGTGATTTATGTTGAAATTTTTACTAGCAACAGCATTCACTTTGTAAGTAAAATTTTTGATTGAATTTTGATTTGAATTGCCTGTGTAAGTAAAATAAACGGGTAAACTAGAGACGCTAATTTGTTTTGTTGTGCGAAGAATAAGCGTAATTTGGCAACTTCCAACGCTATCAACTTTAGCGCAAGTTGAACTTGCTGGAGTTAAATTAGAATCGGTGGAAGTTACGGTTAAATTTGAGACAGTCCCGCCATTTGCTTTGAAATCAAGAGTTATAGGGACAACTGCTCCTTGTTGAATTTCAATTTTTGATGCAAGAGTTCCATTCACAGAAACATTTGCGGATACTTGATCGGGGTTTTGGCCAACATTGACAGTGTAATTTTTTGTAGAATCATCTGCTGCAATAATTGTGTATGTTTGCGCTGATGCAAAATTATTTGCAGTGGTTCCACTAATTTGTGGCGTTGCACCAATATTGACCGATTTTCCTGTGGTTGAAAAGGTGGCGACTAATTTTGTGACATCAGTATTTGATGGCACGTTAACAGTAATATTTGTTCCATTAATGACCCCTGCTACCCCATTTAATGAATAGAAAGTGATATCTTTTGAGCTTTTTTCTGAGAGAGTGACTGTAGTTTGGTAGTTTTGCGTAGAGTTATTTTCTGCTGTAACCGTATATGTCAGAGGTTTCGTGAAATTATTGACAGTCACTCCACTTTGTTGAGGTGTCGCTCCAACATGGACCAATTTTCCTGTCGTGGAAAAAGTAGCAATGAGAGCACTCACGTCGCTTCCAAATGGCAAATTA